>JAWODB010000295.1:0-20915 GCA_046483505.1 Phycisphaerae bacterium | reverse complement strand
CGGCAGGCTCCGGGTGGCCGCCCGCGCTGGCCGTGTACGTCTCCTGCTGGACGAGATGCTCGCCCTCGTGGCACGACCGGCAGTCCACCTGGTCGAGCCGCATCGTCATGGCGCTGGGGCCGTGCTCGATGCGGCCGTGACAACTGAAGCACTCCACCTTGTGCCGGCCTTCGGCGTGCTGCCGGTGCAGTTCCTCGACCGCCGTGATGCGCTCCCGGCCGAAGTCGTGGCAGCCCATGCAGCGGTCGTCGCCGACGGGTTGCGGGTCCTGCGTCACGCCGCGGTGACACGACTCGCACGCCGCCCCGTAGGCCAGGTACTCGTCGTGGACGACCCTCAGACCGTTGTACTCGACGGGTTCGCCCGGCGCCTCGTGACAGTCGTTGCAGCGGTTGGGCGCCGGCCCGTCGGTGGTGTCGCCGGGCGAGGCGGCGCCCTCGCCGTTGGCGGCTTCCTGGCCTTGGGGCGAAGCGATGACGAGGCGTGCGTTGCGGCCCGCTTTCGGCTGTGCCTCGAGCATGTGGCAGGCCATGCAGACGTTGGTGTTGAGTTCGAAGTGTTTCTCCCCGGACCGGTGCGAGTGGCACGTGGTGCAGTGGACGGCTATGCCGTCATATTCGAGGTCCATGTGGGTGGCGTGTTTGAAGATGTAGGGGTCCCTGGCGGGCTCGAGGTCGCGGACCTCCCGGGTGGCGTGGCATCCCTCGCGGGTGCAGGAGAGATCGCTGACCGAGGCCGAGGGGTGGGTTGAGGTGCGGTGGAGCAGATCGTCCAGCGCCTGGGCCATGCCGTTGAGTTTGGCCATGGCCAGGTTCTCGAGTCCCGGCTCGATGTGGCACTGGACGCAGTCGACCTCGCTGTGCTCGGAACGGGCCCAACTCGCGTGGTAACTCTCCATGATATGACAGGAGCCGCAGAACCAGTTCATGCTGCTCAGTTCGATACCAGCCACCGAGACGGCGACAAAAGCGGCCACGCCGCCCAGCAGCACCAGGCGTCGCCGGCGGCGGGTCCCGAAAACGCGTTTGAGAAGAGTCTTCACGGCGCACTCCAAGCGCACGAGTCTCGCTTCACGAGGTGCAAAGGACGTGCCAGCGGGGGAGAGGCGAGCGGCCTCCGAGACGCGCTTTCCTGGGGCCGAATTCCCAGATTCCGGAATCTTACGCGGGTGCCATCTCCCGGGGATAGGACGTGCCGGCGTCGATCGGCCACCGGATGAGGAACGTGGCCCCTTGCCCGGGTTCGCTCTTGACCTCGATTTCGCCCCCCATCCGCTGGACCAGGCCGTAACTGGTCGCCAGGCCCAGGCCCGTGCCTTTGCCGACCGGCTTGGTGGTGAAGAACGGTTCGAAGAGGTGTTCGATTTGCTCCGGCGGAATGCCGGGCCCGGTGTCGGTCACCTCGACGACGCCCCAGCCGTTCTGGCGGTTGGTTCGCAGGGTGAGCGTGCGGCGGTCGGGTTCGATTTCTTCCAGCGCGTCGAGGGCGTTGCGCATGAGGTTGACGAGCACCTGTTCCATGGCCTGGCTTTCGACGCGGACCGAGTCCATGTCGGGTTCGAACTCGCAACGGACGTCGACCGTATCGAGGCGTTTGTCGTAGCGGACCATGTCGAGGGAGGCCTGTATGACGTCGTTGACGGGGGCGGGCCGGCCGGTGCGGTCGAACGGGCGAGCGAACGTCGTCATCTGCTCGATAATCCGCCGGATGCGGAGGCTCTGTTCGCGCAAGGCATCGAGACGCTGCGGGAGGTCGTCCTCGGGGTGCCGGCTCATCAGTTCAACCAGGCTTTCCATGGACGCCAGGGGATTGGCGACTTCGTGGGCGATGCCGGCGGCCATCTGGCCGAGGGCCACCATTTTCTCGTGCTGGACGAGTTGGCGGCGCTGTTCGTTCAGACGCCGGGTCATGCGCGAGATGCGGCGATTCTGGCGGACGAGGCGGGCCTGGTGCCGGCGGAGGCTCTGCGTGATCCGTTCCGCCAGATAGACGGTGAACAGAAGCGTCACGGCCCAACCGCTCAGCACGAGCCAGCCGTGTCGCGCGGCGGGCAGTTGCCCGCTGAGCCACAACCCCAGCACCAGCATCACGACGGCCACGCCCGCACCGCCGTAGCCCATCCGCGAGGGGAGCAGGAGGCTCGCGAAGACCATGTGGAAAATGTAGAAGCCGAGAAACGGGCTGCCGGTACCGCCCGTCCAGAGGATCAGCACGGTCAGGCACGCCAGGTCCAGGGTGATCTGGAGCCAGGAGATCGTCGTGGTCCACCCGTGCGCCGGGCGGCCGGTGTGCGCTTCGGTCGGGGCCAAGCCGCGAAGCAGGCCGTACAGCAGCACGTTGTACGCGAGGATGCCCGCCCCCAGGAGCACGAACCGCAACGGTGTGCTGTACCAGTGCAGGACCTGCCAGTCGAAGACGCCGCCGACGATGGCGGCACCGCCGGCCACCCAGCGAAGGCGGATATACCAGCGCAACTGTTCGCGCAGCAGCCGGTGGCTCGCTTGGGAGCGGGGCTTGGCACTCATGGTGCATCCTCCCGGCCGGGGCCGGCTTCGCCGGGGGCCGCCTCACCCTCTTCGGCCTGGATGCTGCGTTGGATGTCCAGCATCTTCTCGCCGTCGGTGTAGTCGGTCAGGACGAACCGCCGCACGCGTTTCAACGACTGGACGGCCTCGGTCATGCGGGTCAGGCTTTCGCGGATCTGCCGGAGGCACCGCTCCGTGCGTTCGGGGTCGCCGGCCCGTTTCTCCAGCAGGTTCAACTGCATTTCGATGATCGACAGGGCGTTATTGAGTTCGTGGTTCAGCGCCCGCGCCACCTGGACGAGCATCTCCATGCGGCGTTGTTCCTGGGTCTGGAGTTGCTCGGCCAAGCGGTTGTAGGCGGCCCCGAGTTCGTCGAACTCGTCCTTCTGCTTCAACCTCACGCGATGATCGAAGCGGCCGCGGGCGAGTTCCCGGCTGGCCTCCACGAGCCGTTCCACGGGCCGCAGCACCATCGAGGCCGCACGCCACAGCATGAGGACGGCCACGTTGATGACGAGCAGGAACACGACCGCCAGGCCCAGGAGGATCCAGCGGAACCGGCTGATGAGGTTCGCCCGTTCTTCGGCCGCATGCCGACGGGCCAGGGCGCCCAGCGCCACCGCCTCCTGCCGCAATGTGACGGAAATGTCGCGGGCATTGCTGGTGTGAAAGGCGGCGAGGTCGGGGTCACGCGTCGTGGCCAGGGCGCCCACGTGCCGCCGGAAACGCGGCAACAGGCCCCGGAGGCGGGCGTACTTGGCGGCGCCTTCGCGCTGAACGATGTAGTGCGTGCCGATCTGCTCGACAAGCCGGTTCAGGGTCTCGACGCCTTCGATCAGCGGGTCCAGGTGCCGCACCCGGCCGCTCTCCAGTTCGTGCAACCGGAGTTCGACCTCCGTGACCGTCTGGCCGAGCCGGGCCACCCGGGTGGCCAGTTCCGTGGCGTGCCGGACCACGTGCTGCATGTCCGCCTCGAGGCGGTGGAGCATGGCCATTGTGACGACCGTCATGGCGGCCAGCAGGAGCACGACCAGTCCCAGGATGGTCAGGAGTTTGCGGCGGAGCATTGAAGAGCCTCGCAGGCGGTCACGGTGATTCCATGTCCAGCAGACGCTCCGGCGGCGGGCCGTCCACGCTCATGCGGTCCCAGTGGGGGCCGAGTTCGGCGACCATCTCGTAGACGGCCGAGAAACCCTCCAGGTGACACGGCACGAACCGCTCGGCGCCGAATCCTTCGAGGACCTCGGCGCCACGGGGGTCTGCAGCCATCGCCAGCAGCACCCGCTTCAGATCCGCGCCGAGGGTCCGGGCCAGGTCGCGGCGGACGATCAGCGCTTCATTGGGCACGGGCGGGCTCGCGGCGAGCCGGCGGACGCCGGCGTCGGGCTGTTCCGCCAGGTAGGCGTCGAGCCGGAGGTTCTTGGCCGCCCCGGCATCGACGCGGCCCCCCAGCACCTCCAGGATGGCCGCATCGTGGGTTCCGACCCAGACCGTTTCAGGTGCATCGTCGCCCTCGAGGATACCGCGCTTCATCAGGGCGTACAGCGGGAAGAGTTCCCCCGCCGTCGTGGTCTTGACCATGGCGATGCTGCGGCCGGCGAGGTCCTCGACGGTCCGGATCGGGGACACCTCCGGGACAAAGATCACGCCATGATAGGTTGAAATATCTCCGGGGTAGAGAGGCTTGACGAGGACGCCGGCGTCGAGGCGGTCCACGGCCAGCACCGCCACCAGCGACCCCAGGAAGGCGGCGTCGACCTGCTTTTCCTGGAAATCGCGCAGCACCGCCTGGTACGTGTTCAGGGTGACCACCTTCACCGGCCGGTCGAGTTTGCGGCCGATGTAGGACGCCAGCAGGCGGAAGCGTCGGCGCTGGGCGAAGATGTCGCGCTCGGGCACCACGCCGAGATGGACCGCGGGGCCTGAAAGTTGCGGCGTTTCCGGCGGGCCTTGACCCTGTTCCTCGGGCCCGAGATCCGGCATGCCGGCGTACCACAGCGCCAACCCGACGACCAGGGCGACGGCGGTCAGGGCCAGAATGAAGGGGATGATTCGCATGGGGGTCTCGCACACGGATGCGGCGTTCAGGGGAGGAACGTGCAAGTGGCGTGCCGGTCAGGGACGGCGTCCCCTGGGCCCGTCACTCCACCTCCGGGGCAATCGGCTCCTCTTCCGGTTCCGGGTTTTTGGGAATCTCCAGTTCGTCCATCTTGCGGTACAGGCTCGAGACGCCGATGCCCAGGTGGCCGGCTGTCTTCACCTTGTCCCACTGGTGCCGGCGGAGGCTGTAGAGAATATGCTGCCGTTCGAATTGCCGGCGGGCCTCTTTGAGATCTTCGCCGGCCTCGTCGGCGTCTCCGACGTCGCCGAACGGGAGGTCTTCCAGGGTGACGTCGCGTGCTTCGGCGAAGATGATGGCCCGTTCGATGACGTTCTCGAGTTCGCGGACGTTGCCTCGCCATTCGTGCCGCAGCAGCGCCGCCATCGCCCCGTTCGTGAGGCCCGTGACGTGGCGGTTCAGTTCCTCGCTGTACTTGGCCAGGAAGTGGTGGACGAGCAGGGGGATGTCCTCGCGCCGGCGCCGCAGGGGCGGCAGGCGGAGGGTTACCACGTTGAGGCGGAAGAGCAGGTCTTCGCGGAACGTGCCCTCCTCGACCATCTTGTCGAGGTCGCGGTTGGAAGCGGCGATGATGCGGACGTCCACCGGCCGGGGCGCGGTGTCGCCCACCGGAACCACCTTCTTTTCCTCGACAGCCCGCAGGAGCGAGCCCTGCACGGCCATCGGGAGGCCGCTGATCTCATCGAGGAACAGCGTGCCCCCGCTGGCCGCCTCGAACAGCCCCTCCTTGTCGGCCGCCGCCCCCGTAAACGCGCCCCGGCGGTACCCGAACAGTTCGGACTCGATCAGGTTCTCGGGCAGGGCGCCGGCGTTGACGGCCACGAACGGCTTGTCGCGGGTGAGCCCGTTGTAGTGGATGGCGCGGGCGAAGACCTCCTTCCCGGTGCCGGATTCGCCCATGATGAGCACGTTGCTCTTGGTGCGGGAGAGTTTCCGGATCATGGGCAGCAGGCGCTGGATGGCGGCGGACTGCCCCACGAGGTTGCGGAACGTGCTCTCGGACGCCAGTTGCTCGGTCACCACGCGCTTGGTGTGCGCGGCTTCGCGGTGCGAGAGGGCCCGCTCGATACGCAGACGCAGGTCGTCGAACTGGATCGGCTTCAGCAGATAGTCGTAGGCGCCCTCCCGCATGGCGGCCACGGCGCTCTGGACCGTCCCGTACGCGGTGATCAGGATGACCGGCGTCTGCGGGATGACCTGCCGCAGACGTGAGAGCAGGGCCATCCCGTCCATTTCCGGCATTCGCACGTCCGTGAGGACGAGGTCCACGGGGGTCTCGAGCACGCGTTCGTGGGCCTCCCGGCCGTCGGCGGCCTGGAGGACCTCGTATCCCTCTTCCTCGAGGAGCGAGGCAAGGGACTCGCGCAAGACTTTTTCGTCTTCCGCAATCAGAATACGTTGTGGCACAACAAGGCTCCAACGGTTGCGTTGGTTCGGCGCGGCACTTGCCGGCGGGTCCTGGCGCAGCAGGCCCCGGGGTTACGGGGCCGACCGCGTGCCGGTCCGGCCGAGCAGCCTGTTCACGCGCTTCCGCAGCACCCCCAGGCCGACGGGTTTCTCCAGGAAGTCGTCGACGGGCATCCACGTGTCGTCCGCATGCGGATGCAGGCAGTCCCCCGGCCAGCAAGGTCGGTCAGCACCGGTTCGTGCATGGCTCGTACCTTCCCGCCCGAGCCGCCCGCAACGCAACGTCCGGGTCCTGCAGGCCCGGCGACTCGGCCGCGAAATCAGGCTGGCGGTTCGGCCCCCGGGCGTCGGACTCCTTCGCCCGCGCCCGGGGCACAGTCACGATCTCGGCTCGCCACCTGCCCGCCGAAAACGTCGCGGCCGGACGGGTTACTGTAGAGGTCCGTCAGGCACCGCATCATGGCCTCGCGGACCTCGGAGGCAACCGATGTGGTAGCGTTTCTGTCGAGCGGGATAGGTGACATCGCACATCGAACCGTTCCTCTGCCGGCGCTGGGCCGCGAAAGCGTGACCTCGCTCGGCCCCCGTCGCGGGGCCGTCTGAAGCGCAGCGCCCGTTCGGCCGGATCCGGTTTGCCCGCGTCCCCGCCCGGTCCCCACAGCCCAGTAAGTCGACTATCCCGACCGGTTCGCTTAGATTCATGTCACAAGAAAAACTCTCCTCCGCCTGCCAGCACGCCTTCTCAGGCCAAGGTGGCCTTCGTGGCCCTGGCTTTGCGTTTCTCGGCCTTAACGAGATTGGCGAAGGTCGTGTCGTCGAACACGCTGGAGATCGCGGCGCGGGCCTTTTCCCACATCGGTAAGAAGACACAATCGCCAAACAGAGGGCAGTCCCAACTGGCGTTCTCGGCCATGCAGTGGACGGGCCCGATTTCCCCCTGAATCGTGCGGATGACCTCGCCGACGGTGATCTCAGCAGGGTCCCGGGCCAGCAGGTAGCCACCCTGCGGGCCGCGGCGCGAGACAACGTAGCCGGCCTGCTTCAACTGGGCGAGGATGATCTCGAGAAACCGCGGCGGAATGGCCTGGCTACGCGCGATCTCGGCGACGCTGACCGGGTCGGAACTGTCCCGGCGGGCCAGTTCGAAAATGGCCCGCAGCCCGTACTGGCATTTCTGGGAGATGAGCATGGCGGCTGTTCCAATTCCTCCGGTGGGCACCTTGCTTGGGGCTCCCCCTGTCACCCTGTCTTCCGCCCCCCTGCCCTTCTGCACACCTCGCCACCGGGGCAGCCCTTGCTGCCTGGGAAAGTGGCATTCCACCCAACCGTGCTATTCTATTATTCCGACCGGATCTGTCAAGTATTAGCCGGGGCCTTTCTCGGAAGCATCCGGCCGGCGGCGCCGTACCCCCGGCATCGTCCGGCCACGGTGCCGCCGGGCCCGAACCGGGCCGAACGCAGCGACGCCGGGGACATCCAAGCATCTGTGCCAAGGCAAGGAGCCCCTCGTCCATCAGCCTCCCATCGTCGAAGACCGAAGCGCGGCCGGGAGGTTCCGACAGGCGCACCAAACCGCCGGGGGCGGTGGATACCGCTTCCTCGCCGCCGATATCCCCGATCAATATCACCCCGCCCGCCATGGTCGAGCCACTGAACCCGGCGTCTTGGCCGGCGATAGCCGAAACCTCGCCGGTCGACCCGGACGGAGGTCTTTTGGAAGCGCTGTCTCCCACAGAACTCGGGGGCCCGCTGGACGCTTGATGGCTGACCGCTGCCGCGTAACGGGCTTCGCCGGCGCCGCGGCCTTCTTCCCGCAGGCAGTGCTGCTTGGAAGGGATGCTATGAGCCGCGCGTTCGAAGGCCGGGAGTCACATGGCGCAAGCAGCGCGCCCCGACCGCGCGAAGGGAGACTGCTCTGGGGAAACGAAGGCAGCCACTAACGACCCGATAGACATCAGCACAGCATACATATTGCGTCGCTGGGTAAAACTGGCGTCCCCATGAGGACTCGAACCTCAAACCCTTGGCTCCGGAGGCTGGCAATCGCCTCATGACCCCATGCAACACAACGACTTACAACGCGTTTTACGGTCGAAAACGAGACATGCAGGTGATTGACAAGTAGGCATACACGTAACTGACAAGTGGCCGTACAGTGACGACTGACCCAGTTTGGGGCCCACTTCAGAACCCGCTCTCCCCTCAAGATCGCGCAGAAATCCTCCGTTGCGTGGTACCTTCGCTCCTTTCATCTAGGGGGCCCAGGTCGCTCACCCGGTGCAGTGCAGCACCCACCGGACGCTTCATACGCCCAGCGGTACATCCAATGCCGGCACGGCCATCCGTATTGGTGTTCGTGTCGCGGCGGAGAGGTGAGTCGGTGTAGCGGACCGACCAGACGTACTGGCGGTGCGGCTGGAGGACGGAGAAGTGCGGAATGCGGATTTCGGAATGCGGAACGAACCAAATCGGAAGTGGGAAAGCGGGCTCGTGCCTCGCAACGAAGCGGTGCTTCGCAGAGTTGCAAATCGGAGAGAACAGCAGCCGCGATGCCGCACCCGCTTATGATCGCAGGCCGCGGCCTCTGGGCTTTGGACCTTGGACCTTGGACTTTGGACTTTGGACCTTGGACTTTGGACTCTGGACTCTTGACCTTGGACTCTCTGCCGTGGACCCACGTGTCCGGGCCGCCCGAGGAGTCGGAATCGACGTGGGCCTTAACCCAACGGTTCAGGGCGTCGTACTCGTAGCGGTCGAAGTTCTCATAACGTGCCGGCGGTGTGCTGGCCGGCGTAGTCGTCGGCGTAAAGAACAGGGAGAAGTACCCCTAAACTCACTCGTCTTCCGCACACACTGCTAATCGCTACCGTTTTAGTCCATCATGTCAATTGTCCACTTGCCTTCGCGTCTAATCGCTTCCTCAATTTCGGGCCAAAGCATGCGTAACCACAAAGGGTATTCCCCGTAACGCTTCTCGAAGCCGCTGGCCTTGCCGAGATCCTCCGTGACATAATGCATTAACCGGAACACGTCCAGATCTGGTCGTGTCACTGGCTCGGAGCCCCCGGCTCCACTTAAATGACTTAGGAAAAAATGGGGCATGATGCGCCATGCGGCCCCATCGTAGTAAGAGAAGACCACAATCTCACTTGCGCCAAGGACCGTGTCTTCTCCCACTGGCTGACGTTCCGTGGCGCCCTTCATCCAAGGAAGCATCTGTCTCCACTGCTTGTTCTCTACAAGATGGAAGCCTAGGTACTTGATCGCAGCCTTGACGGACTCCGAGGCCTTTCTAGGCTGGCATAGCAGCACAGTCTCATACAGGCTAACATCATCTCCACCCGAAACGTATATATCGCATACAAGGCATTCGGGGGACTTGTCTTTCGGCAGAAGCGAAAGAATGCCATGGAGATTTCGCAGCCGCATGTCTCGTTCCTTGATGTCTGGCCTCTTCGGCACGTTCCAGCAGGGCACACGGCCCAGCACTGCCACGCTTCCTGCCAAGCCGAGGCGGACATCGTAAGAAGCGGGGCACACGTCCAGAGACACGGTTTGGCGATCACAGGTAGCGGGACCGAGCTCGCCTACTTGGGCACATCCGCTAAGCCGCACGATGCCCAGGCTAAACACAAGACAGATGCCGGCCGAACCTACTTTTGAGGCAAGCAGGCGTTTCGGGAAAGCAATATGGGGTTTCATCAGTCTATTCCCTACCGCATGACCTCGGGTTATCTGGGGACACAATACCGATTTTCTCTTCCCTTTCCTCCGGTTGCCGAAGGCGCCGGGGTTATCTGGGGACACAATACCGATTTTCTCTTCCCTTTCCTCCGGTTGCCGAAGGCGCCGGGCACAAGCCGCCGGTTCATTGGACGCTCGTGCCGCCGCAGAAACGAAAAACGGATTGCGTCCCCGGAATTTCCTGAGGCCAAGCCTGGACACCCTCTTCGGTCAATCTGGGACTTGTGTAGAGGGTGCCCTCTGCCTGATCCCGCTCTAATTCGTCAACCATGTGGCCGCGAACGGCTGTGTCGAGACTGTCGTAGCGAATGCTCATGTCTTCCCCCTATCAGCGATTGGTGCACAATGCCTATCTACCACCAACCGGAGTGCGCGTCAAGGGGCGAAACCGTCGCGCGGGCCGGCGGCGGCCGGCCGAACCGGTCCTGGTGTCAACCGTTGACACCACACCCGCGTTTTCCGGCCAAAATCGAGGTTTGCGAAGAAAAACTCTGGAAAGAAAGTCAGCACTGGCCAGCGGCTTTTTCGTATGGGGTCTCCGTCGACGTTCGGCTCCGGTAGTACCTAATCGACCCCAATCTGCACCGGCCGGAGTGTCATCTCCTGTTGCACTGCGCCGCCCTTAACTCACTGTCCCCCTTCCCCGTCCTCGCTTCTGGCAGTATCGCTCTGTGCTTCGGTCAAGCGATCGTCGAGATACTTCAGCAAGGCCGTTCCCGCCTGGATGGCTGAAGTTACAAAGCGGACAACGTGATAGGCAGTCAAGGGCAATGGCTGTCCAACGCGCGCATCAGGGAAAGCCGCCTGGTTGAGGCTGGGCTTCCAGAACTCCTCATCCACCATCCCTGCTCGATGCACGCAAACGTGCCGGACCGCCTCGCAGACCTTCAGATCGTCCGCAGTCACTGCGTCCGGAAGATTCGGCCACCCGTCGGACAAGGCCGCGTAGGAGTGGCAGATAGACTCGACACTGCCAAAGTGGAACCGGTCAACGAGCAGGTCCCCCATGTGATGCTCAAGGTTGTAACCGTAGCGCGCCATTTCGCCGACTGGGAGCCGTTTTCCTTTGTCGGTCGCGTTGTCGTCTGAACTCACCTTTGCCACACGCGGAGCAAATTGGTTCGGTTTCTGGTTAAGAATCTGAATCCAAGTGTCTTTCGCCAGCGTCTCGTATGCTCGCCACCCGGCCACGACGCCTGCCATAAGAAGCGCTCTCAGTGGGTCATGCGATCCTTTGTGACCTTCTAAAGCATCTAGTATCGCTCGGTGATACTTGTCATTTCCGCTGACAGCATCGACTATCTTACTGGCAGCGCTTTTGAATACGGGGACTCGCGCAAGGGCATTGACAATAGCGGCTCTTAACTCGGGCGGGCCGGCCAGCCCCTTCTCGAAAGCTGCATTGAGTTCAGCCCTTCCGGTAATGCCGTTCTCGAAGGCGGCCTTTATCTCAGGAACCTGGGCCAAGGCCGCGCAGAGAGAGGCCTCCAGCCCAGGATAATCCGCGAGGCGCTTTTCGGTTGCGGTCTTGATCTCAGGGTTCCTCTTCAGTTTCTCCGCGATGGCAGACCTAGCCTCCGGAGACATACCTGCTAGCCACTCGAGACATACTTCCATAGATGCCTTAATCACATTGTCAACAGTAACGTCTACTCCTACAACAAACGCTGCGTGCGTGCAAAGCCGGGGAAGGTTGAGCATCATAATGGCCGCATTAATGTTGCTCTTAAACCGTTCAGCGAGGGCCTGAAGAACCTCTTGCGCTATTCTCTCGCGTACAAGTTCGTAGGCAGCGTACGCGTCGGTCAGCCTATCCTTGTCAACCAAGAGTCTCTCAGGCATAGCATTCCCCAGACGCGATGGCCCGACTTCGTACGTACATGGTTCCGACCTAAGGTCACGGCGAGGCGGCTGTCAGCGTGGACGTGCCGCCGCCGACATGCCACCGTCACGAAGAGTACCTCAGGCGCACGTGCCCGTCAAGGCGAATGACATCGCCAAGCGTCTCTCTCTGCAGAAGTCACTTTGGCTGGTCACAAATAGGTCACAGAAATCGGCTTGCTCGTGAGGTCGTGTGTCGTCTAGAATCGCGTCTGGTGGCCTTGGATGGCTGGGTGCCGTGCGCAGGGCTTGGATTCAAAATCCCGTGGGGCTTGCGCCCCGTGAGGGTTCGACTCCCTCCTTCGGCACCACGTAAGTCCTTGCCTTTAAAGGAGTTCTGCCACTCGTCTCAGGGCGGGCTGCCAGGGCGGGCCGCTTTGGCCGCCAGCGGGGGGGGTGTTACCAGGCCGGCGGCTTTCTGCGTTCCCTGAAGAGCGATGACGACGAGGTTGGACCGTTTCGATGCCTGCTCCGCGCTCGCAATGACACCGCGGATTCAACGTTGAAACGCAACAGGCCGCCAAGCCCCCTGGCAACCTCGGAGCCGAGGCAGAGGCCCTCAAACGCCACAAGCCGTCGTTTCGCTTGTTGCGTTTCAAAGTTGAATCCGCACAGCGACAGAACGGCTCGGCTCGGGGGCCATCTCACGGCATCCCGATGTAAACGGTGTAGTTGTACAGGCGTTTCTGCGGTCGGCGCCGGTGCGGCGTCATCTCGCCGGCGCAGGGAGCGCCGTTGGTATAGATACGGGTCTGGGACTCGGTCCAGACGACGATCTCCTCGCGCCCGTCGCCGAACATGTCGGCGTGCTGGGCGAAGTGTTGGCGCTCGGGACGAGGGAACGGGAAGGTGGCCACGCGCCGCCCCTGGCCGTCGTAGAGGGTCGGGCAGATCGAGCCGCCGCGGCGATGGGCGAGGATCAGGTCGCCTTCTCTGCCGGTCCAGTGGCGGACGGTCGTGAGGACGGTCAGCCAGCGATTCGGGCCCGTGTCGGCGCGCCGCTCGCGCCACAGTGGTTTGCCGTCCGACGCGTAAAGCACCATGGCATCCACGCCCCTGGCCGAGCGGTCGTTGCCGCGGTCGAGCGCAGCCAGTTCCTTCCCGGGCAACTCCGGCCGGAAGTTCCCGATGACGATGTGCTGCGAATGGCCGCAGGGGTGCTTCCAGCGGAGCGTTCCGTCGCGGCCGAGCAGTGCAAAGGTGTTTCCGCCGCAACAGGCCAGCGCGATCTCGGCGCCGTTGGCCGGATTGCCGTCCACATCGCCCACCGCCACGGCGTCGGCGTGTCCCGGCAGGTCGGCTTCCCAGAGCCTCGTGCCGTCGTGATCGAGCAGTGCAAAGCCGCAGGCCAGTTCGTCCCGCCCGTCGCCGTCGAAGTCGTGCGGCCAGGGATAGTGACCGGTGTTGCCCTTCCAGGTCCACAAAACGTCCAAGCCAGGCCCGAGCGCCCAGACCTGGTCGTAGCGGGTCTTGAGGATGATGTCCTGGGGCTGGGAGCGGCCCGAGACGTTGGCGAAGGCGAGACAGTCGTTGGCGTTGGCGGCGGGAAGCGGCGCGTCGCGTTCCAGGCGCCCGGTCTTGCCGTCGGCGATCTTCAGCCGCCCGTCCGCAATGGTGAGGACCTCGCTCCGGCCGTCCGCGTCGACGTCGTAGATCTGTACGGGCACGTCGAAACTCGCGCGGTGATTGCCCGTTTGGGCCCGGCCGGTGCGCCAGAGCCTCTTGCCCGCGACGTCGAGCGCCGTCACGCAGGTGATGTTCTGCCCTCGATTCTGCGCGACCACGATATCCCGCCGCCCGTCGCCGTCGAGGTCGCCAAGGCGGAGCCCGACCGTCGTCCCGAAACCCGTCGTATCGATCGTGTGCGCCAGGACGACGTGGCCTGCGCCGGCCTCCGTCGCCGGCCCGGCCGCGGCGGCCTCGGCAAGGGCCAGGATCATGGCGACGACACACAGCGGCGCGAGCCGGTTCTTCCGTGCTCCTCCTGCACTCATCACAGCCTCCTGTCGCGTGGGGTGCCCGGCATTCGGCGTTGCTTCGCGAACGTCGCCGGCACCTCCTTCTTCTGTCGGGACGCCCGACGGGCTATAGCATTTTAAGTTCGGATGGTAGCGCGGCGGGGCTCGGCACCCGCCGCGCACGAGTTAGCGTTGTCGTGTTAAACCGCTCCAGCGGCTTCCTTTCGTGCCTCCTTGCGGATATCCGAAGGCTTCGGCGGCGACCCGGGAGCGGACGGATTCGCCGACGACGCGCAGCCCCACGTTGTAAACGGGCTGGTAGGCCCGGAACGCCAGCCGGAAGGCCGACCGGCACCGCTTGGGCCGGTCGTACCACGACCCTCCGCGGACCACCTTCAGGCCGGTCGGCGAGGCGTCGTTCCGTCCGTCGGACGCATCGTACGGATACGGGCGGTACGCTGACCGGGTCCATTCCGCCACGTTGCCGTGCATGTCGTACAGGCCCCAGGCGTTCGGCCGGTACCCGCCCACGTCGGCGGAAACGAGTTGGCCGTCACTGAAACGGTCGTCCTTCGGAATCCAGTCGTCGAAGCGGTTGGGGTTTTTCATGGGCACGGCGGTGGTGTACGGGTCGGTCGCGAACTCGCGGAGGGTGGCGTCGCCGAGGTTCGCGAACGGGGAGAAGTCCGCGCCGCGCCCGCCGAAGGAGAACGCCGTCGCGGAACCCGCCCGGCAGGCGTACTCCCACTGGGCCTCGGTGGGCAGGGAGAACGCGAGGCCGCCGGCGCCCGCCTGGTCGCTCAGCCACTCGCAGAACGCCATCGCCTTACGCCACGACACCCGCACCACCGGCTGCCGCGGACCGTTCACCGGATAGCCGTGCACCCCGAACTGGTAACCGTGCTTCGGCTCGACGCGGCTGTCGTGCAGCGGGTCGAAGCGGGCGAACTGCTCGTTGGTGACCTCGACGGCGCCGATCCAGAACGGGCGGTTGATGCGCACCCGCGTCGGCGGCCGTTCGTCGGGCCGACCTTCGGGGGCGCCCATCACGAACTCGCCCGTCGGCACGCGCAGCAGGTCCAGGGTGACCCCGTGGCCGAGGTCGATCGTCTTGCGGAAGGGCCCGAGGGCCGCCTGCCGGCGCCGGGCTTCCTCGGCGTCGAACGGCCAGCCGGGGCCCGCCGGCGCGGGCGCGGGCGCACGCGGCGGTTCAGGCGGCAGGACCGGTTCGACCTGCTCTTTCGGCACGGGCGGGATCGCCTCGTCGTCAACGGCCAGCCCCGCGTAGCGCTCCATCAGTTCGCGCCGGCGTTCGGCGTGCCTGTCGGCGCGTTTGGCGCCGACGGCCTCGCTCCACGTACCGTGGTACGGGGCGTTGAGATCGATCCACGTGGTCAGCCGGTCCCACGCCTCGCCGCTGAGCGTGACGCCGTGGTGCCCTTTGGCGAGCATCTGGACGAGTTCGGTGGTGCTGGCGTGGAACTCCATGGGCGTCAGCATGCGCATGGGGCTCTCGATGCCCGGCCGGCGAACGTAGCGCGCCAGCGCGTCGTAGCCGACCGAGAACTTCCCGCTGTCATGCCCGCCGTTGCCCTTGTGATGCGACCGCCACCCTTGGATGGCCACGCCGCGCAGGTCCGGCATCTCGGCCGGGCGGAACCGTTCACCGGCGTCGGGGCTATGACAGCCGAGGCAATACGTGTCCACGACGGGCTGGACCTCGCGCGGGTAACTGAAACCGCGCACGGGCCCGCGCCACGGCTCGATCTCCGCCGGCTTGCGTTTCAGCGCCTGGACGGCGGCGACGGGCGGCGTCTGGCCCTGCGGCTCGTGGCATCCGACGCACGAGAGCACCTCGCCGGGCATCCCCACGAACCAACTACGCATGAGTTGGAGCGCCCGGCCGTCGGCGTCGAGCGGCTGGACGGCAACCGGCGTGTTGGCCGGCACGCGGAAGACGGCCGAGCCGTCCTCCGCCACGGGCACCGTGCCGAGCACGCGTTTGACGTCCCACGGGCCGTCCGCCCCGACCACGCCGAGCAGCCCGCCCACGCCGTGGTAACTGAAGTGGTACGTGATCAGGCGCAGCCGCTTCACCGTGCCGCGCGGGATGCCCTCCAACCCCTCGCCGCGGTAGATGTCGACCAGGTAGACGAGGGCGTCCTTCCGGTCGGGGTCGCACCGGGTCGCCACGACGGGCGGCCGGGGCGTGGGCCGCAGCGGCATCGGCTCGAGCAGCGCCCGGCCGGGCCGCTCGGCCAGCAACACCATGTTGTCGAACACGTCCACCAGGTAGAGGCCCCACAGCGACGACGGGGTCGGCTTGCAGGCGACCAGGAAGTAGTGCTCGCTCAGAGGATAGGGGTGCAGGAACCTCGGCCAGGACGAATCGACGAGGCGGTCGCGGATGATCGGTTCGACGGTCTCGCCGCGGCCGGGGATGCGTTGGACCACGCCGTCGGCCTCGCGCCGGCCGCGGGCCGCATCGAAGATCACGAGTTCGCCCATCCGCCGGACGCCGTGGTGCCCCGTGACGATGCCCGCCACCTTGGTGGGGTGGCCGGGGATGGGCCGGGCGTAGAAGATGCCGTTCGGCCAGAACGAGTTGCTCCCGTACAGCGCCGCCTGGTTCGTGCCGTCGGGGTTCATGTGGAACAGGATGCGGGAATTCGAGTGGGGCAGGCCGGAGTACTCCCACCGCAGGTAGCCGACGCGGCCGTCGTTCAGGACGGTCGGGCACCAGTCGTGGTCCTGGTCGAACGTCAGGCGGCGGATCGTGCCGGAAGCCGTATCCAGCAGGTACAGGTTGGTCACCTTGGAACTGCCCCGCACGCACGGCACGCCGATGAAGGGGGCGGTCGAGGTGAACAGGATGTTTCCGTCGGGCAGGTAACAGGCATCGTAGTTGCCCACGTCCGGCTGGTCGATGAGCGGCAGTCGCCGGAGACGCTGCGGCGCGTCGGGGGCGAGGCCCAACTCGAAGACACCCCACTGCCCATCGGGGCGAGGCATGGAGAACAGCACCTTCGTGCCGTCGAAGTGCAGGTCGACGTCGCCGACGAACGTCTTGCCCTCCGGCTGGAACACCGTCCGCAGCGCGCCGCCGGTCCGCAGCGCCGAGAGGGCGGCGATGCGGTTATCGTAGCCGGTGGGCCTCAGGCTGGAGTTGCTCTGCCAGTTGGCCGGCAGGCCCAGGTTGCCCTCGCCGCGGCAGACGAGCAGGATCTCGTCGAAGTCCAGCACGGGGTTCGCGAGGGCCAATTCGCGGACGGCCCGGCGGGCGCGGCCGTACAGCGCGTGCCGGCTGAACTCCGGGCTATCGGCCCGCAGAGAGCGGAGGGCCTTCGCGATGCGCGCGGCCTCGCGCTCGAAGGCGTTCGTGTCGACGCCCGCCCCGCGCAGGTCCTCGGCCAACAGTGACCCGGATTCCAACACGTGCTGCACGGCGTCGACGTAGGCCCCGTGCGGCACGGCGACGCCGGGTTCCGACGATTTCGCGGTCTTGGGCGCCGGCCGATCCCCCTTGGACCACCGGCTGGCACTCGACTGGTCGGCCGGTTTGCCGAGGGCGATGTTGCTGCCCGTGTCGGCGGTGCCGTACACTTCGATCTCGTCGAGGTGGAGCCACGTGTTCTCGGGCACCTGGACCCGGACGAACCGCGCGGACTCGCCTCGGACGTTTATGACGAGGGGCTTCGTATCGGCGACGCCGCCGAACGTCTTGCCGTCGTGCCGGTACACGGTCCGCCACGACTCCCCGTCATGGCCGAGCATCACGTGCAGCCGGGCCGCCCGCTCGCTCGCGGTGTTGCAGCGGTTGTAGATGACGATGCGGTCGAGGCCGGTCTTGCCGCCCAGGTCGACCTGCCACCACGGCTTGGCTTCCCGGTCCGTGTGGAAGCCGAATTCGCCGTTCTTGACGCCGTCGCAGCCTCCGGCGGCGTCCGCCTGCGTCGACACGCGGCCCGCCGGGCTCCCGCCCGACACCTTCGTGGCGCGGAGCAACTGGCGCTGCCACTCGGCCTGGAGACGCTGCGGGAAGTCGCTTTCGCCGGCAACGGCCGGCCCTGCCGAGACCCCCGCCGCCGCGCAGAGCGCGACAAACCATGTTTTGCTGAAGCATGCACGCAACACTTGTTCATCTCCCGACACCCGTGACCGCACCGCTACCATGACACGGGCCGTTACTTCCGACCTCTTTCCGGTTTCCGGGGGGACACAGTACCATTTTTCGCTCGACCGCCTCGCCGGCAGGGGGGCGACCTGGCTGGGGCACGGCCGGCACGGCGTCTCGCCTCCTACTCCTTCCCGCCAAGGCAAACAACCTTGCCGTCGACGGTGGAGACGTACAGCCGGCCACGGGCGGCAATGAGGCCGTCGAAGACGGGCGGGGACGGCAGGTCGCGGGCGGCGAGGGTTCTTCCGTCGCGGGCCGAGACGGCCAGCAGCCGCCCGTCGCGCGTGGAGGCGACGGCCCGCGCCAGCGGGTCGACCTCGGCCGGGTCGTGCGGCACCTTCTCGCCCTCGACCGCCGGCCCGGCCGCGAAGAGCATCTCGCCGGCGAGCACCATCCCCCGGACGAGGACCGGCACGCGGCGGGACCAGCCCGCCTCGTCCGCCTCCTTCTTCCCCTTGCCGCCGGAAGCCTCGACCGGCCGGCCGAAGAGGCGGTACCACGTCCACCGCGCCTGACGGCCGCCGATGGGTCCCCAGACGCCGGCGGCGTCGACGCCCACGTGGGCGCCGGGAATGTCGTACTGGTTCCGCCCGTAGCCGAATACGCGGGCCCCGTCGGTCACGAGCAGCCGGCCGGCGGGCACCTGCTGGCCGACCTTGGCCCATCCGCCCCACCCGCTCTTCATCGTCGAGCCGACCTGCCAGTACGTGCGGTGCCACCAGGAGTCGTCGAGGAACCCGACCGAACTCCAGAGATGGGCGACGTCGTCCCGCTGCCGGCCGAGGTCGCGGTCGAAGCGGGCGCTCCGCATGAAGATGGAGTCGCCGCGGCTCGACAGGACATCCGGCAGGTGCCCGCCGCGGGCCTTGCCGCTGTCGCGCCCCTTCGGGTCCGCCTCCAGGTGGACGGCTTCGACGGTGCGGCCGGTGGCGGCGTCGACCTTGTAAAGCCACATCCCCGAGTCGAGATACGTTGTGCGGCCGGCGGCGAAGTAGACCGCCCCGTCGAGCACCAGGACGCTGCCCGAGACGGGCCAGGGCGATTCGAGTTGCCCGTCCACCACGATGCGCCGGTCGCGCGGGGCGGCGCGGCGTTTCCAGGCGAGCGCCCCGTCCTCCAGGCGCAGGCCATACACCCACCCGTCCGCGCAGCCGAAGAGGACCCGGCCGCCGGCGACCGTCGGCGGCGAATCGATGCGCCCGCCCGCCGCAAACGTCCACGCCGCCTTGCCCGACGCGGCGTCGAGGGCGTGCACGTGGTGCGCATCCTTCCCGGCCACGAGCAGCCGGCCGCCCCCGACGACCGGGCTCGTCAGCGAGCCGCCGACCTCCGTCTGCCATGCGACCTGAAGGGCCTGCGGCACTTCCGCTCCCGCGACGCCGCTGCGGGCGGCGTCGTGGCGGTAGGTAGGCCAATCGGATGGATCGGGGATGTCGGACCCGCCTTCGCCAAGGCTACGGCGGGCAAGTTTCGGATTTCGGGTTGCATCGTGTGCCGGACCGCGCACGGGTTCGATCTTCGCCGGGTCGGGCGCGGGCGGCTCGTCCCGCGCGGGCGCCAGGGCCGCGTACCCGATCTTCAGCATATCGTCCACCGAGCACGCGCAGGCGTGCGGCGGCACGTAGACCAGGCCGTTCGCCGGCAGGACGCCGTACTGGCAGATGCCGCGGACCCAGAAGTTGGCCACCATGCGGCCGGTGTCGAGGTCCACGAACTCGATGCCGCGCCGGCCGAGGACCAGGTACTCCGACGTCGCCTTGGCCCGGTGGCACCGGGCGTGGCCGATGCGGCCGAGGAGTGTCAGGTCCGACTCGCGGCGTCGGCGGACCTGGCCGGTCTTCGGGTCGCGGGCCTCGGTGATGCCCGGGTCGCCGCCCCAGGCATACCGGCCGGTCCAGAGCAGGCCGTCGGCGATCAGGACGTCGACGGGGGCATTGAACCCCTCCCAGGCGGGGCACCGCCACCGTTCCTTGCCGGTGGCGGCGTCGAAGGCGATCAACTCGCCCTCGGCGTCCGGGCCGCGGATGTACTCGTGGTACCCGCCGCTGGGGATCCAGAGGAGGTCGCCGTCCGTCTCCGCGGGACGCCGGTCGGCCGAGTACACCACGCCGTCGTGGACGACCAGCGTGGGCGTGGACCAGGCCAGCCGCCGCCGCTGGGCCGGCCGCGGCGTCGTCCATTCGCGCTTGCCCGTGGCGGCGTCGAGGCACACGACGGCCTCGGCGTTCTGGAAGAAGACGCGGCCGCCGGCGACCGCCAGCGTCGAGGGCAACAGGTCGCGCGTGTCCGCCTCGTCGCGGGTCCACCGCGCCTGGCCGGTGGTGGCGTCGACGGCCATGACGCGCATCTTGTGGGGCGGCGGCACGTACCGCTCGAAGGGCGGGCTGTAGTCCTTCTGGCTGACGATTTCCTTCGCCGTCTCGGCCGGCCAGGCCTCGTCCGGCTCGCCGAGCACGAGGTACAGCGTGCCGCCCGCGCAGACGATTTCGCGGGCGCCGTCCGTGCCGGCGCAGGTGCGGACGGTCTCGCCGGTGGCGGCGTCCAGGGCCGTGACGGGCCGGCCGTACCCGAGGGTCACGTAGACGCGGTCGCCGACGGCGACAAGCCGGCGGGCCAGGTCCGCCGGGCCGCTCCGGAAATCCCGCAGGTGGTATTCCCACGGATCGATCTTGCGGTCCCACACCCGCACGCCGTTGAAGGCGTCGCGTGCCACGAGCCGCCAGTCGGGCGAAGCCGCCACGAACGCGACGGGGCCCTCGTCGACGATGGAGAAGATGCGGCCGCCCGCGGATACCACGGCGCTGACGCCCGCCAGGTGATCGTGGCTCCGCCCGAACCGCGGGCCGCTGATCCACTGGATGTGCCGCGGCGGGCCGACCACCGTGTCCTCCGCCACCGCGTTGTTGTCGGGCCCGTGCAGGTAATGCGTCCAGTCGTCGATCGCATCCGGCCGGGGGTTGACGGTCTTCGTCCACCCGCCGCCGTCCCGGACGTACGCCACGCCGCCGGGGACGAGGACCCGCCGCACCTCGTCCATCGGCACGTCGCCGAGGTCGTCGGCCACGAGCAGGTTGACGAGGTTGCCGGCGTACGGCAGGCGGCGG
>JAWODB010000273.1:0-42338 GCA_046483505.1 Phycisphaerae bacterium | reverse complement strand
CGACCGCAGCCGACGGCCCCGGGACACCGCTCCCGGGGCCGATTCTGTTAGCACGACAACGCTGACTCCTGCGCGGCGGGTCTCCGCACCCGCCGCGCAGCCCTGGAATGGGCCTTTCGAGCGCGGTGGGTACGGAGACCCACCGCGCAAGTCGCCACCCTGGCGTTGTCGTGCCGGCACCTCCGTCCCAGAGGAGACCGTGATGCAGACGACGTACCGAACGCACACGTGCGGCGAGTTGACCGACGACGACGCCGGCGCCACGGTCCGCCTGGCCGGCTGGACCGACTCCGCCCGCGACCACGGCGGCGTCATCTTCATCGACCTGCGCGACCGCTACGGCCGGACCCAGTGCGTCTTCAACCCCGAGAACAACCCCGAGGCCCACGCCCTGGCCGAGCGGCTCGGCAACCAGGACGTCCTCGCCGTCGCCGGCACCGTGCGGCCGCGGCCCGAGGACGCCGTCAACCCCAAGATCGCCACGGGGGCGATCGAGGTCCACGTCGCGTCGGCCGACCTCCTCTCGGCCAGCGAGACCCCGCCCTTCGAAATCAGCGACGACGTCGACGTGGGCGAGGACGTCCGCCTCCGGCACCGGTACGTGGACCTGCGGCGGCCGGCCATGCAGCGGAACATGCTGGCCCGCGCGCAGATCGTCCAAACGATGCGCCGCACCCTGGAGGACGAGGGGTTTGTCGACGTCGAGACGCCGCTGCTGACGAAGTCCACCCCGGAGGGCGCCCGCGACTTCCTCGTCCCCAGCCGCGCCAGTCCCGGCCGGTTCTACGCCCTGCCCCAGTCGCCGCAACTCTTCAAGCAGATCCTGATGATCGCGGGGTACGATCGGTATTATCAGATTGCCAAGTGTCTGCGCGACGAGGACCTGCGGGCCGACCGCCAGCCCGAGTTCACCCAACTCGACCTGGAGATGGCGTTCGTCGCCGAGGACGACGTGATGGCCGCCACCGAACGCGTCGTCGCCGCCGTCATCCGCGACGTGCTCGGCCGGGAGGTGGAGATGCCGTTCCCGCGCCTCTCCTACGCCGAGGCGATGCGCGACTACGGCTCCGACAAGCCCGACCGGCGGTTCGAGATGCACCTGAAGGACGTGAGCGACCTGGCCCGCGCGTGCGAGTTCCGCGTCTTCCGCGGGGCCGTGGAGGCGGGCGGCGAGGTGCGCGGCCTGGCGGTGCCGGGGGCAGGGGAGCAGTTCAGCCGCAAGGAGATCGACGACCTCGCCCCGTTCGCGGCCGACTTCGGCGCGGGGGGCGTGGCGTGGCTGAAGGTCGGGGCCGACGGCCTCTCCGGCCCCATCGCCAAGTTCTTCTCCGAGGAGCAGTCCGTGCAACTGCGCGAGACCATGGGCGCCGGCCCCGGCGACCTCCTCCTGTTCGTCGCGGACGCCCCGCACGTCGTCGCCGCCAGCCTGAGCGCGCTGCGCCTGCACCTGGGCCGGCGGCTGGGCCTCGTGCGCGAGGACGAGGTGGACCTCTGCTGGATCACCGAGTTCCCCCTCCTGGAATGGGACACGGAGACGAATCGCCATTACGCCATGCATCACCCGTTCACGAGCCCCCTGCCGGCGGACCTGGACCGGCTGGAGTCCGACCCCGGTTCCGTGCGGGCCCGGGCGTACGACCTGGTCGCCAGCGGCGTGGAACTGGGCGGCGGCAGCATCCGTATCCATCGGCCCGAGGTGCAGGAGCGGTGCTTCCGCGTGCTGGGCATCGACGAGGCGGAGGCGAGGGAGAAGTTCGGTTTCCTGCTCGACGCCCTCCGCTACGGCGCCCCGCCGCACGGCGGCATCGCCCTCGGCCTCGACCGGTTCGTCCGCCTCATGATCGGGGCAGGCTCCATCCGCGAGACCATCGCTTTCCCGAAGACGCAGCGGGCCCAGTGCCTGATGAGCGGCGCCCCCGGCCCGGTGGACGAGCGGCAACTGGCGGACCTGCACATCCGCCTGCGGCCGGAGGCGATGCAGGAGGAATAACGCGATTTCGGATTGCGGCTTGCGGAATTCGGATCGCGAGAAGAGGTTCCGGGAATCTCTTGCCGTTTTCTCCCTCTCCCTTGATGGGAGAGGGAAACGAGATTCCTCCACGGAGGCCGGTCCGCCATGAGGCAACGTGTCCTGCTCGCGCTGCTCGCCGTCCTCCTGGCCGCGGGGACGCTGCAGGCCGCGCCGACGGAAACCGCCGCGCCCGCGGCGTCGTCCGCCACGACCCAGTCGGCTCAGCCCGCCGGCACCCTGGCCGAGGGCACGCGCTGGGCCACGCCGTATTACGTCATCGACTCCGGCAAGGCGGGCCCCACCGTGATGGTGGTCGGCGGGGTCCACGGGAACGAACCCGCCGGGGCGGCCGCGGCGGAGGCGATCCGCCGCCTGGCCATCGCGCGAGGCAAACTGCTGATCCTTCCGCGGGCGAACGTGCCCGGCCTGGAGGCGCGCCGGCGGCGCCTGCCGGACGTCGACCGCGACGCGAGCGACCTGAACCGCAACTTCCCCCGTGCCGACGGCGCGGCCCCTCGCGGCCAGCCGGCCGAGGCCATCTGGGCCCTCGTCTCACGCGTCCGCCCCGACTGGCTCGTCGACCTGCACGAGAGCGCGGGCTTCCGGAAGGCGGACCCGAAGCGCGTCGGCAACACGGTCATCCACGCCGTCGCCGACGACACCCGCCGGCGGGCCCTGGCGATGATCGAGGCCGTCAACGCCGGCATCGACGACGAGAAGAAGCGGTTCATCCTGCTGAAGAACCCGGCCAAGGGGAGCCTGGCCCGTTCGGCGGCCGACCGGTTGGGCGCGAGCGCGATGATCGTCGAGACGACCCGCCGCGACCAGCCGCTCGCGCTCCGCGTGCGGCAGCACCGGCTCATGGTGGAACGGCTGCTCGCGGATCTCGGCATGGTCGAAAGTCGTGAAGACTCTCCTCGCCCGGCCGTCGAAGCGGAGGCCGTCCCGTGACCCGACAGACCCTTGCACGGCGGCCCGGCCGCGGGTAACGTGACGGGGCGCCCGCCGGCGCGGGCGCCGGTATCGCGAACGCGTCTCGACAAAGAAAGGGTTCAAGTTCCAATTCCGGGGTCGGTTACCCCGGACCTCGATGCGGCTGCGGCGAGGCACACCCTGGGGGAGATTCCATCTCCCCCAGACCCCCTCGGCCCAAGCCCAACGCAAGAAGGGGGGATCCCCCGTCGTGGACCCCTCAAGCCCCTGGAGCCCCGTCGCCTCGGCGTCGGCCTCACCCGACGCCCGAAGGGCTCCGGGCCGGCGCCGAGGCGACGGGGTGACAGGGGCGCCCCCTGGCAGCCTCGGAGCCGAGGCTGAGGCACTCATCCCGGTAATGGGAGTTGAATCAACGAAAGGCATGCCATGACACGCACCGTTCTTTCCGCCGTCGCCGTCCTCCTCGCCGCCGCGGCCTGGGCGGCCGCCGAAAAGCCCGAGGGCATTCCCGACGATTATGAATGCGTCTATCGGCAGGACTTCCAGGACGCGAAGGCGATCGGGGACTTCGTCTTCACGGACCCGCGGGCCTGGAAGCCCGGCGAGGCCGCCGGCAAGAAGGGCCTCGCCTACGACAACTCCGCCAAGTACAAGCCGAAGGTCCGCTCGCCGCGCATCATCGCCCTCATCAAGGACATGCAGGTCAAGGACTTCGTCCTGGAGGCCGACATCTGCCAGACGGGCAAGGAGTACGGCCATCGGGACGCCTGCCTCTTCTACGGGTTCACGGACCCGTCGAACTTCTATTACACGCACATCGCCACGAAGGCCGACCCGCACGCCCACAACATCTTTCTCGTCAAGGACAAGCCGCGCACGGCCATCGCCACCAAGACCACCAAGGGCATCGACTGGGGGCAGAACGAGTTCCACCACGTGCGGCTGGTGCGCCGCGGCTCGGACGGCACCATCCTGGTCTATTACGATGATATGTCGAAGCCGCTGATGGAGGCGAAGGACACGAACTTCGGCTGGGGATGGGTGGGCTTCGGCACGTTCGACGATCAGGGCATCGTGACGAACGTCCGCCTGTGGGCCAAGGAGACGAAGAAGAAGGCCTGCCCGTTCTTCAAGGGCAAGTAGGCCGCGGCCTCCATTCTCCCTCTCCCTGGATGGGAGAGGGGCGGGGTGAGGGTGGATCACATAGGGCAGCACTGGCGGGCAAGCCGCCAGTGGCACCCGGCGCACGTGTCATTCCGACCGAGGCCCGCGAGGGCCGAGCGGAGGAATCTCGCCGCGCGACCGGCAAAACGGCAAGGACCACGGCGAGATCCCTCGGCTCGCTGCGCTCGCTCGGGATGACACTCGGGGCCCGCCACGGAGTTTCTCGGGCACGGCAACGCGGAAAGGTGTCAGGCACCTTTACGGACAGCCGAAAGGTGCCAGACACCGAACGGCCACGGCGAGATTCTTCGGCCCCAAACGACGGGTCCTCAGAATGACAGCCGTTGATTCCCTTGGTCACTCCTCCGCGACGACCACGTCCCGCACGGACCGGACCACTTCGTCCTCCACCAGCCGTAACTCGGCCGTCAGGAGGTAGCGGCCGTCGTCTTTCGGCACGGGCATCTCGTACTCGAACCTGCGTTTGCCGAAGGGTTCGAGGGTAGCGTCCTCGATGCCCCTGCGCCAGGCCCTTGTTCCATCGCGCCACAGCGTCATGCGCACCTCGCCCCGCCACGCCTCCGGCAAATCGTTGATGACGACGACCGGGACGGTGTGCGTACCGCCGGGGGCGAGTTTCGGCTCGGCAAAGTCGATCCACACACCCACCGGCGCGAAGGCGTCGCGGACGTACATCAGGAAACGCGGGTCGTACTCCAGCGTCTCCAGGTCCGTGAAGTTATCGCTCGTGTACCCGCCGGGCCGGGCGTGGCCGAGGCCGCAGAAGTGCAGGACCCCGGCACACTGGCGCCGGGCCCGCCAGAACTCCGTCAGGGCCGCCAGGTGCCGGGCGTACGTCTCGCGGTAGACGACCTCCGGGTGCTCGCCCGGTCCGAGGATCGTGTCGTACGCCCGCTGCGAGATGCGCGTCGGCTTGCCCGTGTCGCGGTGCAGCCACAGCCAGGCGTACTCGTTGATGAGGTACGGTTTGCCGGCCCCCTGCCGGGGACCGTTGTCCGGGATGCCGTTCTCCCGGAAGACCTTGGCCAGCGTGAACCCCTTGCGGTTGGTGCGGTAGGGATGGCACTCGGAGACGTCGCCCTCGGCCTGCGGGCGGGCCCAGCCGTTGTCCCAGGGGCGGCCGGAGAGGTCCAGGTCGCGGACCATCCGGATGGCCTTGCCGGTCTCCACGCCGCCCTGCCCGGCCGTCTCGTTCTGCGCGTCCCAGATGACGACGCACGGATGGTTCCACCGCTCGCGCATCCACTCGCGGTACTCGTCGGCCAGTTGGTCGGCCTTCGGCTGACCCGGCCAGGAGCCCAGGTACCAGATCGGGAACTCGTCCTGGATGAGGAACCCCTCCTCGTCGGCGATCTCGTACCACATCTCCGGCACCAGGCCGATGCAGTACCGGATGCTGTTCCAATGCATCGATTTGAACTGCCGGTGGAGGCGGCGGACCCAGGCCTCGTCCCACGCCTTGCCGCCGCGGGTCGGGTCCTCCGTGAAACGGAAGAAGCACACGTTCGTGCCGCGCATGAAGTAGGGCTCGCCGTTCAGGAGGGCCCGGCCCGTCTCGGGGTCGAAGCGGAACGAGCGCATGCCGAACCGTTCGGTGAGCGCGTCCTCGCCCGTGGCGACCTCCACCTCGTAGAGGAACGGGTCCTCCGGCGACCACAGGCGGCAGCCTTCGATGGGGACGGTGACATCGATGCGCGCCGTCCCGCCGGCGCCGATGCGGACGGCCTCGGCGCTCGCCTCGCCGACGGTCTGGCCGCCGGCCGCCTCGCGCACCGTGCACGTGGGCGTGACGGCGACGGCGGCGGCGGAGGCGCCCGCGATCTCCGCCACCACGCGCACGCGCTCGTTCGCCACCTCCGGCACCGTCTGAACGTTCACCACGTGCGGCGTGCCGGAGAGCACCAGTTCCACCCGGTCGTAGAGGCCGGGGAGGTACCGGACCTTCTCGAAGTCGAAGCCCCACGGCACCCGTTCCGGGACGGCGGCGGGCGCGGCGCCCACGCGGACGAGGAGCACGTTCTCCGCCCCGTCGCCCACGAGGTGCTCCCGCACGTCGAACCATCCCGGCGTGAAGCACGGCCGGTGCTCGCCGACCGCCTTGCCGTTCAGGACGACGCGGGTGCCGAACTTCGCCTTGTGCACCCTGAGACGGGCGACCGCGGGGACCGGCCCGTCCAGGGTGAACGTGCGGCGATACCAGAACGCCTCGCGCCGGGGATCGGACGGCTGGACCTTCGGGTCCCGCGGGTTCTCCGGCACGGCGCCGACCTCCTCGAACGGCGGCTCGGCCATGTCCGCCAGGCCCGGCACGGGGCAGCGGCGGTCGAACGCCTCCGGCGGCGCGTCCATCGCCCCCTGCCCCACCTGCCAAGTGCCCGAAAGATCGATGACCCGCCGACCGCCGGCGCAGCGGTCCGCGATGAAAACGGTCAGCCCGACGACCGTGAGGCCAAGCAGCAGGCGTTGCATGGGGCGTCCTCCCGTTCGTACACCGGAGTGGGCGCGGCGGGTCGGAGCCTGTCCCGAGCGTAGCCGAGGGGTACCCGCCGCGTACTCTCGTCGATCGGTCCTCCAGCGCGATAGGGGCGCGCAGACGCTGTCATTCTGAGCGAGCGGAGCGAGCGAAGAATCTCGCCGTGCGAAAGGTAAAACGCCAACGGCCAAGGCGAGATTCTTCGGCCCCCCAAGCGGGACCTCATGACAACCGCGCGCGGCATGCGGCAATGGCCATTATACCGCTGGGGCCCGGCGCATCGCGAAAAAGACTCCTGGAACCTTTTTGCGGCTGCCGAAAAACAGTTGAGGCGCCCCCGTATCGCGGATACCTTGCTCGGCCATGGACGAGAGCCTGCTCCTCGGATTCGACATCGGCGGCACGAAGTCGGCCGCCATCATCGGCGACACGGCCGGCAACGCCCTGGCCCGCGAGGAGTTCCACACCGCCGGGCCGGACGAGACCCTCCGCACGCTGATCGACCTCGGCGGGGCCCTCTCGGGCGGCGAGGCGACGGCGTGCGGCATCACGTGCGGCGGGCCGCTCGACAGCCGAGCCGGCCTGATCCTCTCCCCGCCCAACCTGCCCGGCTGGGACCGCGTGCCGGTCGTCCAGACGGTCCGCGATGCCCTCGGCATCCCGGCCGCCCTCGAAAACAACGCCAACGCCGCCGCCGTCGCCGAATGGCGGTGGGGCCTCCATTGTGAGATCGACGACCTCGTCTACCTGACGTGCACGACCGGGATGGGCGCCGGCCTCGTCCTGGACGGGCGGCTGATTCGCGGCAAGCAGGACCTGGCGGGCGAGATCGGGCACGTGCGGCTCCGGGAGGACGGACCCGTGGGCTACTGGAAGGCCGGCAGCGTGGAAGGGTTGACTTCCCGCCGGGCCCTCTCGGAACTGGCGAAGCGCCGCCTCGCCCGGCCGCACGAGCCCTCGCACCTCGACCGCTTCGGCGTGGAGGAACTGACCGGCCGGGCCGTGACGGCGGCGGCGATCGACGGCGACGCCCTGGCGGTCGAGATCGTCCGCGAACAGGGCGATTACCTCGGCCGCACCTGCGCCATCCTCATTGACATCCTCAACCCGCAGCGGATCAGCCTGGGGGCCGCGGCCCGGCGGCTCGGGGCGCTGCTCATCGAACCGTGCCGCGAGGCCGCCCGCCGCGAGGCCCTGCCGGCGGCCTGGGAGGCGTGCACGATCGACCAGGCGGTCCTCGGGGCGGCCGTCCACGACCTGTCGGCCCTCGCCATCGCGCATGACGTCCTGGAGCGGGAATCGTAGCCGGCCGCGAAGATCCGCCGAAACGCACTGGCGCATGAGCCGGCAATGGCACCCATCGCCCGTTGAGCCGGCGGCCGCAGGCCGCCGGTCGTTTTGCTGGCGCCGCGCCGGCAGGCCCTGCGCTTCCGCGTCGACCTCCGGTCGACGGCTCAACGAAGCGCGGCCCGCAAGCGGGCCGGCGAACATCGGGCTAACCCCGACCGAGCACAGCACGTCCCCGAACCTTCGTCAACAGGATGGCGAGTCACACGCGCCAATCCGAAATCCGAAATCCCCAATCCGAAACTGCCGTCCTTGACGCCGCCCCTCCCACGGGGTATCCTGAGTCTTTTGTATCCTGGAGACACTCCGCCTCATGGGCCGCACCATCCACGTACAAGGCGCCCGGACGCACAACCTCAAGGGCATCACCGTCGCGGTGCCCCACCGGACCCTGACCGTCGTGACGGGCGTCTCCGGCTCCGGCAAGTCGAGCCTGGCGTTCGACACGCTGTACGCCGAGGGGCAGATGCGGTACGTCGAGTCCCTCAGCGCCTACTCCCGCCAGTTCCTGGAACAGATGGAGCGGCCGCCGGTCGACGCCATCACCGGCCTGCCGCCCGCCATCGCCCTGGAGCAGAAGAACACCGTCAAGAACGCCCGGAGCACGGTGGGCACGGCCACGGAGGTGGCGGACTACCTGCGGCTGCTGTTCGCGGGCGTCGGCGAGACGACGTGCCCGGACTGCGGCGTGCGGGTGGAGAAGCATACGGTCGAGGGGGCGGTGGACGACGTGCTCGCCCTCCCGCCGCGGACGCGGCTGCTCGTCCTGGCCCCCGTGCCGCGCGACGGCCGGCCGTGGGAGAGCCTGCGGCGGGAACTCCAGCGGCAGGGCTTCCGCCGCCTCTGGCTCGCCGGGCGCATGCAGGACGTGGGCAACGTGGAGGAGGCGGCCGTCGGCGAGACGCTGGAGGTGGTCATCGACCGGCTGGCCCTGGCCGAGGGCCCCGCCGGCAGCCGCAGCCGCGTGGCCGAGGCCCTGGAGTCGGCCTTCCAGGCGGGCCACGGACGGGCCGCCGTGGCGGTCGTCGAGCGGGCGAGCGAGGCTGACAAGGGCGATCGCCCGTACCCCGCTGCTCACGCGGCGGGCTCGAACACCAACGGCGCCGCGCGCGAAGCAGCGGGCTCGAACGGCGGCGAAAAGGTGTCAGGCACCTCTTCCGAACAGCGGGAAAAGGTGCCAGACACCATCGAGGCCCGGCGCCTGACGTTCGACATCCGCTTCAACTGCCCGTCCTGCGGCCGGGAGTTCCCCGAGCCGGACCCGCAACTCTTCTCGTTCAACAGCGCCGTCGGGGCGTGCCCGGAGTGCGAGGGCTTCGGCCGCATCAGCGGCCTGGACCCGCAGAAGATCGTGCCGGACCCCCGCAAGAGCATCGACAACGGAGCCATCACCTGCTGGCAGACCCCCGCCTACAAACACCTGCACCGGGCGTGCCGGCGGGCGTGCCACGCGCGCGGCATCCGCACCGACGTGCCGTACATGGACCTCTCCGACGCCGCCCGGCAGTACATCTGGGAGGGCGACGAGCACGACGAGGAAGACTGGCCGGGCATCCGCGGCTTCTTCGACTGGCTCGAGACCAAGCGGTACAAGGTCCACGTGCGGGTCATGATCGCCCGGTACCGCGGCTACTACACGTGCCCGGCCTGCGAGGGCAAACGCCTCAAGGCCCAGGCCCTGAACGTCCGGGTGGGCGGGGCGACCATCGCGGACCTGTGTTTCATGGCGGTGGCGGACCTGAGGGCGTGGTTCGACGCCCTGACCCTCCCCCCCGGGGACGAGGAGAAGGTGGCCGTCGTCCTCCGCGAGATCCGGGCGCGCCTCGCGTACCTCGACGACGTGGGCCTGGAGTACCTGACGCTCGACCGGCAGACGCGGACCCTCAGCGGCGGCGAGGCCCAGCGGATCAACCTCGCCTCCGCCCTCGGCTCCAGCCTGACGAACACGCTGTACGTCCTGGACGAGCCGACCGTCGGCCTCCACGCGCGCGACACGCACCGCCTCATCGGCATCCTGCGGAGCCTCATCGCCAAGGGCAACACCGTCGTCGTCGTCGAGCACGACCCGGAGGTCATCGAGGCGGCCGACCACGTCATCGACCTCGGCCCGGGGGCCGGCGAAGCGGGCGGCGAGGTCATCTACCAGGGCCCCGCCGACGGCCTCGCCGACTGCGAGGCGAGCCTGACGGCCCGCTGGATGGCCACCCACGCCGACCGGGCCGTCTCGCCTTACGGCCGGTCGGCGAAGGACTGGATCGTCCTGAAAGGCGCCCGCGCGCACAACCTGAAGCACCTGGACGTCCGCGTGCCCCTGGGCGTCCTCTGCTGCGTGACGGGCGTCTCGGGTTCCGGCAAAACCACGCTCGTCCACGACTGCCTGTACGGCCACTTCAAGCAGGAGATCGGCGAGGCCGTGGACGAGGTGGGCGAGTGTGACGCCGTCGAGGGCCTCGACGCCATCGACGACATCGTCCTGGTGGACGCCTCGCCCATCGGCCAGAGCACGCGGTCGAATCCGGTGACGTATGTCAAGGCGTACGGCCCGATTCGAAACCTCCTGGCCGAGGCGCCGCGGGCCCGCGTGGCCGGTATCACCCCGGCCGACTTCTCGTTCAACGTGGCCGGCGGACGGTGCGAGGAGTGCAAGGGCGTCGGCACCGTGACCTACGACATGTACTTCATGGCCGACGTCACCGTCGTCTGCCAGGCGTGCGGCGGGAAACGGTTCAAGAAGAAGGTCCTGGACGTCCGGTGGAACGGGAAGAACATCGACGACATTCTCGACATGACCGTCGACGAGGCGATGGGCCACTTCGCCGAGCAGGAGGCGATTACCCGCCGGCTCCAGCCGCTCGCGGACACCGGGCTAGGATACATCCGCCTCGGGCAGAACACGGCGAGTTTGTCGGGCGGGGAGGCCCAGCGGCTGAAACTCGCCTCCTACCTCGCCGCCCCGAAGAAGGGCCAGCAGTACCTCTTCATCTTCGACGAGCCGACCACCGGCCTGCACATGGCCGACGTGCAGGTCCTGCTGAAGACGTTCCACCGCCTCGTCCACGCGGGCCACTCGCTTCTGGTGGTGGAACACAACCTGGACTTCATCAGCCAGGCGGACTGGATTCTGGACCTGGGCCCGGAAGGCGGCGAAGGCGGCGGCCGCATCGTCGCCGAGGGATCCGTCGAGAACGTGGCCGCGTGCGAAGGGTCCTACACCGGCCGCTTCCTCGCCGCCCGTGTCGCGGCGGCGGAAGCGTGAAGAAAGGTCAACCCTGCCCGTTGAGCCGGCGGGCGCAGGCCGCCGGTCGTTCGTCGTTGTGTGGCCCGGCCGGCTTGCCCGGCCGGGGTTGTTGATCCGTCTTCCGGGCCGGACAAGCCGGCCCGGCCACACGCGCCTCTGTCGCTTGCGGCTTGCGGCCTGTCGCTCGCGGCTCGCTCCGGGGCGGCGCGGTGCCCAGTCCTGGGCACCGCGCGGTGGGCAAGACTGCCCACCGCGCCAGGATGCTGCCGTCACCACCCCCCGCGGACGGCCATCTTCAGACCGTACACCCCCTTCGACGCCGTGATGAAGAGCAGCCGCCGGTCCTTCCCGCCGAACGTGATGTTCGCCGTCCATCGCTCGGGCACGTCGATGTGATGGATCTTCTCGCCCTTCGGGTTGAACACCGTCACGCCGCGGCCGGTGAGGTACACATTCCCCCGCTGGTCCACGGTCATGCCGTCGGAGCCCATCTCGCACAGGAGGTGCGGGTCGCCGAGGTCACCGCTCGGCTGGACGGCGTATCGATAGGTCTTCTTATCGCGGATGTCGGCTACGTACACGGCCTTGCCGCCGGGCGCCCCGATGAGGCCGTTCGGCTGCACGAGGTCGTCCACGACGCGGACGAGGCGCTTGCGGTCGGGCGAGAGGTAGTAGACGCCCTCCCCCGGCTGCTCGCTCGGGCCGCGGTCCCAGTACGGCCGCTTATAGAACGGGTCCGTGAAGTACAGGCCGCCGTCGGGCCGGACCCACACGTCGTTCGGGCCGTTCAGGAGTTTCCCCTCGTAGTCCTTGACGAGGACGGTGACCTGCTTGTCCGGGCCGATGGCCCAGAGTTGGTTCTTCTCGTCGGCGCAGGCGTAGAGGGTGCCGTCCGGGCCGAAGTACAGACCGTTCGACCGTCCGCACGGCTGCATCCACGTCTCGCACGAGCCGTCGACGGACCACTTGACGATGCGGTCGTTGGGCTGGTCGGTGAAGTAGACGTTGCCCTCGGCATCGGCGGCGGGTCCCTCGGTGAACTTGAAGCCGTCGGCGAGTTTGTAGAGTCCCGCGCCGGGGGCGACGAGGCCGTCGCCGGCCTCGGCCGTCTCGGCCTGCTGCGTCGCCCCGCACGAGGCGGCCACGAGCGCCCCGCCGGTTACCGCGGCCCGTTTCAGAAACGTGCGCCGATTCACGGCCATGATGCACCTCCTTGGTCTGGTTCTCGTGCAACGCCATCTTGTGCGCGGCGGGTCTCCGCACCCGCCGCCCATGTACGCGGGTGCCCTAACACGACAACGCTAAGTCGGGCATTTGCGCGGTGGGTCTCCGCACCCACCGCGCTCGAAACGGCCTTTCCAAGCCTGCGCGGCGGGTATCCCTCGGCTACGCTCGGGACAGGCTCCGACCCGCCGCGCACGAGTTAGCGTTGTAGTGCTAACGCCCGGCCAGGAGCGGACCGAATGGCCGGGACCCCATCGCCGCATCGTCACCCTCACCCCGACCCTCTCCCATCAAGGGAGAGGGAGATGGCAACGCACGGCCGGGCAAGGCCGGCCGTGGCACGTGCCGGGATTGCGGCCGCGGCACCTGGCGCCCTGACGCCCGGTCCCGGTGTCAGGCACCTTTGAGGCTGTTGAGGTGCCTGACACCTTTACCCCCAGGTCCCCAAGAGGTGCCAGGCACCCCTCAAGACCTACAGGTGCCTGGCACCCTTCTCCCGGCCATGAGCGGAGCGAATGGCCGGGACCCAACCGCCGGATCGTCACCCTCACCCCACCCCTCTCCCGTCAAGGGAGAGGGAGACGCCAACGCACGGCCGGGCAAGGCCGGCCGTGGCACCCGGCACCCCAACGCCGCGCCTCACTTCGCCGCCGCGATGATAACCCGGTTCCGCCCCTTGAGAAGCGGAATCTGTTCGAGGGTCACCAGGCCGTGGGCGTCGGCCGTCGCCTCCCCCTCGGCGAGCGACTTCCCGCCGTCCGGACGGGTCACCGTGTAGGTGAACCGCCGGCCCTTCGGCGTCCGCAGCCGCTGGAGCCGGCGCGGCGTCAGGTCCACCGTGCACCGGTCCGCGGGGGCGGCGTCCTGGAGGACGACCGTCATCTCCCACCGGTCGGGCGTGTCGACGATCGTTTCCGTCTCCCAGGCGAGGTGGGCGTTGAAGGCCCCGCGCGGCTCGCCGTCGAACGGATCGACCTTCACGTGGTTGGGATTCTTGCCCTCGCGTTTGGCCTCCGCGCGGAGCCGCTCGCGCTCGGCCTCAATCTCCTCCTTCGGCCGCGGCGTGGCCGTGCCGGGATCGTCGTCCAGCGAGCAGCGGGTGAAGGCCGGCAGCGACCGGTCGGTCCGCACGTCGATCTCGAAGTTCGCCCCCACCCGCGTGTGCGTGCCGTGACCCTGGATGTCCCAGTTGAACATGTGCGGCCGCCGGGTCTCCTGGAGGGCGCGGGCGAAGGCAAGGGCCTGCGGCCATCCGATGCCGCCGTCGTTCTTGCCGTTGGAGGCGATCACGAGGCCCGTCTCCTCGGCCGCGTGATGCCGCAGCCACCACACGTCGGAGAACCAGTCCCACGGGCTCACGTCGCGGCCGGCCATCGTGACGGGCGCATCGACCGGGCCGTAACAGTGGCGGTAGGAACTGCGGAACTGGGGACTCTCGGCCGGCACGTGGACGCCCACCCATCCCAGGGCCCACGCCACGCGCCGGCCGCGGCGGACGGCGAACATCGGCGCCCCGGAGCCGCCCATGGAACTGCCGGCCACGAAGACGCGCCGCGGGTCCAGCCGCCGCCAGTGCTTCCGGACGGCCTCCGGCGCCCGCGCGTGCTGGGTCATCGCCCAGTCGAGGAACGCGAAGAGGCGGTCCATCGTGTACGGATGGACACCGCCGTCACCCCACGTCCGGCGGGTGCCGCGACGGGCGTGGTACCCGGTCCACCAGTCGTAGGGAATCTGGTTCGAGGCGATGAGGACGGCCCCGCGATGGGCATTGTACCACCAGCCGTACCCGCCGTTCAGGCTCCCTCCCCAGCAGTGCAGGTGCAGGCCGACGGGGGCGGGCTCCACGCGGTACGCCCGGTACTGGGGCTCGCGCATCTCGCCCTCGGGGGGCGGGTCATCGCCCATCGCCACGAGGTAGTCGATGGGGCTGGACGGCGTGGACGACCGCGGCGGCGCTTCCCACCGCGTGTAGATGAGCCGCGTCAGCGGACCGCGACGGTACATCCACCGGTCCGGATGCTCCACCCACTGGAGGACGGGTTCGCCGGGTCCGACCGTTTCCGTCACCGGCCCCGCGACGGCGGCGGGGGCGAGGGCGTCGAAATCCTCCTCCCCCGCCACCGCCGCCGTGACGGCGTAGTGCGCCCGGCCGGCCGCCTCCGGGTTGTGGACCCACACGCCCGTGCCCCACGGCAGCGGGTCGGCGAGGTCGCGGACGCGATACCGGACGGGCGGTTCCTTCTTCGTCTTGTTCTGATGGTACGTATCGTTCCAGCAGGTGAGCGGCCCGCACTCACCGACGAGACGGGCGGCCGCGATCGTCTCCGCCGTGATCGGTTTCGCCGACCGCCAGACGCGGAACCGGAGGTCCGGGTGCGCCTCGGCGAGCGAGGCGCGGAACGCCGCCACGTCCGCCCCCGTCCCGAACTCCGGGACGTCGGCCAGGGGCGGCTCGCGGAACGTGACAAACGTCTGCCCCGCCCGGTGCCGGACGGCGACGCCCGTGACCTTGGGCAGACGGCGGCGGGGCCGGCCCTCCAGGTACGAGACTTCCAGCCGCGCGACCCCCGCCAGGGTCGTCTCGACGACGAGCCGGAGCGGCTCGCCGGCCGCCAGCGCCTTCCGGACGGGCTCCAGGCACGCCAGGCCCCGGTCGAGCGGGCCGGCGAACGCCAGCCGCTCGTCCGGCGCCCCGACCGGATACACCGTCGTCGGCTCGGTGGGAACCTGGCGGTGCGGCTCGGCGGCCTGCAAGATGAGTTCAGCCCGAAAGACGGTCGCACCGGCCGGCAGGCCGGAGAGATCCACCGTCAGCCGCTTCGTTTCCCGGTCGAAGCGGAGCGTCTCCGGGAACGTGCCCGCGTCGTCGGCCGTGAACGTGGCCGTGCAGGCGGCCTCGGCCGGGGCGGCACAGAAGACCGCGGCCGCGAGGACGAGCGGACTCCATCGGCAGAGGCGTTTCACGGCAGCGACTCCCGGGCGGGCGGCTCGGTCAGGGGCTCATACGTCTCCGGCATGCGGTGCCGCGGACCGATGGACCGCCAGTGTCCGACCCACGGCAGCCGCTCGCGCTCGGCCAGATCCACCGTCGCCACGTACACGCCCTCCGTCTTGCCGGCGGCCAGGATGCGGCCCATGGGGTCGACGATCATGCTCCGCCCATCGTACACCGCCGGCACGAGGTACAGGCCGGCGTCGCGGGCGCGGACGCGGAAGACGGTCTCGCCCTCGGCCCGGCCGTCGTCCGGGTCGGGCCAGGTGTTGCCCCAGGTGGGAGCGAAGAGGACCTCCGCGCCGCGGAGGGCGAACGCCTCCGCCGCCTCCGGGAAGAACCAGTCGTAGCAGATCATCATCGCCACGCGGCCGAAGTCCGTCTCGAAGACGGGGTACGCGCGGCCGGGCGTGACGCCCCGCACCCATTCCTCGCGCGGCAGATGGATCTTGCGGTACGTGCCGGCCAGGCGGCCGGTCCGGTCGAGCAGGACGGCCGTGTTGCAGACGCGGCGGCCGGCCCGTTCCGCCAGGCCCGCGACGACCCAGAGGCGGTTCCGGCGGGCGGCCTCGCCCAGCCGCTCCGTGTGCGGGCCGGGGATCGGCGCCGCCGTCGCGTCCAGGCCCGCGTTCGTGCCGACCTTCAGGATCGCCTCGCCGAGGCAGACGATGTCGCACTTGCGGCGGCCGGCCTCGTCGATCTTCGCGCACCAGAGGTCCAGGTTTTCCTTCACCGTCGTGTTCCGCGGCCGGAAGAAGACCGTGCCGATGGTCACCTTCCGCGGTTTCGGCGGGTCCGCCGGGACGAGACTCGCCCGCTTCCACACCACGTTCCCTCTACCCGGCCACTTGACCTCGAGCGCCAGGCGGGCGGCGTCGGCGTCCTCCGGCGCGACGAAGACGTCGCGAAACCGGACACGGACGATGGCGTCGGCCACCTGGAGACGAACGCGGTCCGGGCCGCGGACGAGCCAGCCGGCCGGATGCAGCCGCCGGCCGTCCTTCAGCCACCTGAGCCGCACCAGGACCGACCGCGCCGGCGAGACGATGCCGTCGCAGGCACCCTCGGCCTCGACGGCGTAGGCCCGGCCGGGTTCGATGCCGGCCACCGTCTGCTCGACGCCGCCGACGGCGTACGGCTCGTCGGGCGCATCGACCCGGAGGCCGCCGTCGGTCCGCCGGACGCGGCAGGCGGCGGGGGTCCATTCAGGGGAGATGGCAGACCACGCCGCCGCCGGCGCGCCCTCCGCGCCCGCCTCGGCGAACGTGGGATTGCGGACGAGGTTCGCTTCCGGCTCGCCTCCCGGCGCGGCAGCATGGACCGTCAAGGCGACGGCAACGAGCATCGCACAACGCAGCGCAGGCATGCGTTCCCCTTTCGATTGTGTGTGACGTGCGGCCCGCCACCGGATCGCGGCCCGTTCACCCTCACCCCTTCCCTCTCCCATCAAGGGAGAGGGGGAAACAGCCGCTACACGTGCAACTCGATGACGTCCGTATCCGAGAGGACGTGGTCCTGCTGGACCGGCTGGCCGTCGTACATCCCCTCGCCCCAGATGCGGGCCCGTTTCAGGCTCTGGGCGAAGTCGCGGTGGACGGCGGCGGCCATATCGAGCACCGTGCTGCCTCGCGGCAGGACGAACGGCTTCTCCATGTCCGCGGGCTTGCCGGGCTCCTTGCTGTAGACGCGAACGACGTCGAGCAATTCGAAGCACCGGCGGGCCAGGGCGTCGAGGCCTTCGCGGGTCTCGGCGCTCGTGGGGAGGATGGGGGGCAGGTCGGGGCGCAGGTCCCGCAGGGCCTCCAGGTTCTCCCGCGCCGGGTCCACGTCGACCTTCGTGCCGACCAGCAGGACGGGCATGGCCTGGCCGCCTTCGGGCGGGTCGGCGGGGGCCGGCACGACGCCCCGGGCCGCCAGCACCTCCAGGACCGTGTCGATCTGCTCGAGCAGGTCGGTGGCCGAGAGGTCCGCCGCCAGCAGCAGGCCGTCCGCCGCCCGGACCGTGCCGAGCATCCCCGGCACGAGGCCGTCGCGGGTGACGGGCGGCAGGTCGATGAGTTGGATCTGGACGTCCTCGAACGGCATCATGCCCGGCACGGGCCCGTGCGTTGAGAACGGGTACGGCGCCACCTTGACGTGGGCGCCCGAGACGGCGTAGACGAGGGCGCTCTTGCCCGAGTTGGGTGCGCCGACGAGGGCGAGCCCGCCGGCCCCGTGCCGGTCGACGTGGAACGGGTCCACGCCGCCCTTGCCGCGGGCCTGCCGGGCCGCCTGCCGGAACTTCGACAGGCGTCGGCGAATGTCGGCCCGCATCTTCTCGGTCCCCTTGTGCTTGGGGATCGTGGCGTACATCTCCTCGAGGGCGGCGATCTTCTCGGCGGGCGTCGTGGCCTGCCGGAAGGTCTTCTCGGCGTTCAAGTAGTCGGGCGTCAGGTTCGCGGGCATGGTCGGTCGGCTGCCTCAACGGTCCGTACAGCGGGTGACTCCAGGCCTTCTCGCCTCGGGCCAGGCGCCTCGGCGTGAGGGTATCCCGGCCGGGGCAAGCCGGCCGGGCCGCACACGGCCTTTTCGTGCTTGCGGCTTGTGGCTTGCGGCCTGAAGCCGTTTCACCCGGCGGCAATTGTACCGCGGCGGGCGGCCTTTGCAAGACGGGCGGCGGGCGCGACGACGCTTCGCGATACACATCGACGCCGCAGCATACGCGGGCAGGCGCCGCGCGGGCGCTCGCGACCACCGGGTCAACAAGCCGTTTGACATTCGCGAATTATGAGGTATGTTTCTGGTGACTAGATCCGAGGGGAGCACCCGGGGTCAGTCCGCCACAGGCGGGCCGGCCCCGTTTTGCATTGAAAAGAGAGGCCAAGGGAGGAGCGAAACCCAGGCCGCCGCCTGCGGGGATGCACCGGCGGCCGCTCCCCAAGGCCCGACCGAACGACCGGGCCGCGGGCGCATAGCGAAAGCCGACACGGGCGATCTCTGGAGGGCACTCCGGAGGTCGCGGAACCGAACCGACAGAAGCGCGAAGACGGCGCAAACAAGGAGCTGACCGATGGGAACCGGGAACTGGCTTGCGCGCATCGCAGTGGCAGTGGCAGTTATATTGCGTGCCGCCACAGCCGCAGCAAATGTCGGTTATCTTGACGAGACTGGCATTGTTGCATGGCGTAGAGATAACGACGGCCAAGTCAGTGACACGCCGGGCGGGACGGATTTCATTGCCATAGCGGCCTTCGACGACCATAGCTTGGCATTGAAGGCCGATGGCTCTGTCGTTGCCTGGGGCGAAGACGATTACGGGGAAGTCGCTGATGCGCCGACGGGCATGAGCTTCATCGCCGTGACGACGGGAAGGACTCACAGCGTTGGTCTGAAAGATGACGGCTCCCTTGTTTCCTGGGGCAGGGACGATGGCGGTCACTATGACTATGGCCAAGTCAGCAATACGCCGATAGGAAACGATTTCGTCGCCGTGGCAGCAGGAGCAGAACACAATCTGGCCCTGAAGAACAACGGCTCGCTCGTCGGTTGGGGTCAAGGCGATTACGATATTGTTGGGACGGAAATCGGCAGCACGCCGACGGGAAGTGACTTCGTCGCCATAGCGGCAGGCAATCAACACAATCTTGCTCTGAGGAGCGACGGCTCGCTCGTCGGTTGGGGATATGACCAATTCGGCCAAGTTAGTGATATTCCAAGCGATGTCGAGTTCATCGCCATGGCGGCAGGCGCGTACCACAGCCTTGCTCTGAGGAGCGACGGCTCGCTCGCCGCCTGGGGTCCAGAAGATTGGGGCTTCGCAGATGAAGGTCAGGTCAGAGACACTCCAGCGGGGAACGACTTCGCCGCCGTAGCGGCCGGGCACTACCACAATCTTGTTCTAAAGAATGACGGGTCGCTCGTTTCGTGGGGGTGCGACAACTATGGTCAGGTCAGTGGCATGCCGACGGGCAGTGGTTTCACCGCTGTGGCGGCCGGTTTTCAACATAGCTTAGCGATCGGGCCTGCACTAGATTACGATGACCTCATTGTAACCGGAACAGGAGCTACTGCTCTCTTGAACCGGGACATTACGGTGCACGGGAACGCAACCATCGAAACTGCCATGGTCACCGAAAACAGCCCGACGATGGCTGTACAGGGGACGACGACGTTCACGGCGGGGGGCTCGGTCGTCCTAGAGTCGGGTGAGACATTGGCAACCCGGGATTTGCATATTGAAAACGGGGGCTTGGTCGAGGTGGACGGCGGCACTTTGAGGGGTTACTATCATTCGCTCGAAAACGTCTCGGTTCAGACCGGTGGACAGTTACAAGTGCACGGGGATTTCCGTCAGTGGGGAGTTTCTCTGCTTTTGGGCGGACTGATCGACGTGCATGACGGCCGCCTCAGGTTGGGAGAGACCACGGTCCAGCCAGACGGGTTGTTACGGGTGGATAATGAATGCTCTTTGGGACACACCTCTATCCAGTCGGGTGGGCGACTGGAAGTGGGCGGGGATTGTCACTGCGCGAGCTTGCACCTTGAAGGCGCAACGGTCGAGGCGGACTCCTTTTCAGGGGGAGAGATAGCAGGACACGGAGTTGTGGACGCGGCGTTGGACGGCTGTTCGGCGCTCACGGCCGATGGAGGCACGCTTACCGTCGGGAAGCCCGACAGTTATAGCGGTTTTGCCATGTCCGACTCGGGTGGGATTACCGTGAAGCCTGGTGCTACCTTAGAATTGCTCGCCAAAGGTTTTGTCAGCCTTCCGCGACACGTCACACTCGATTCCGGAACACTTGCCGCTCCCAACGGGATTCTGGTATGTGCCGGGCATAACCTGCCGGGGTCCGGGTCGGTTGCCGGGCGCGTTTCGGCCGATTTCGGTTCAACGGTTGAGGCTACCGGGCCGCTGTCTCTTGGCGATGCCGACGCCTACGACGGCTTCTTCAGCGACGGCTCGCTCCTCACTGGCGCCAACACCGTCACGATTAATGACCGGAACGAGGCGGTCCTCGGCTCGCTCACCGAACTCGGCGACGGGGCGAGCGGCGGCACGCTGACGGCCGGCGCGGCCGATCCCTCCGATACACACGCCCACTTTCTCCTCGAACAAGGCAAGAACATGGTCGGCCGGGGCGAGGTGAACGGGAACTACAAGAACCACGGCCACGTCATCGGCGACGGCACGGCCATGGATGAGCGGGTCGTCTTCAACGACCCATGGATCATCACCGGCAAGGGCACCTTCGAAAACACGCTGATCCTCGGCACGTTCGCCATGGGCGAAAGCCCTGCCATGACCTCCGGCACCAATCAGGGCTTCGGCGGGACGGTGCAGGTGGAACTCGGCGGCACGATGCCCGGCTTTGGCGACGACAACCACGACCAGATCGCAGATGCTGGCACGATCCTGCTGGTAGGCGGTCCGACCCTGGAGATCCTGCCGTGGAGCGAATTCGTGCCCGAGGTGGGCGACGAGTTCGTGGTCATGACGTGGGCGGTGGGTCTGGACGGTGCCTTTGGCGACGCGGTGACGCACGCTTGGTTCACCGACCACGACATTGTGTTTGATCTTCACTACGACAACGTGGACGGACCGGGGAGTCTGACGCTAGAGGCGGTCCCCGAACCTGCCACGCTGGCCCTCCTGGCCGCCGGTGCCCTCGCCCTCGCGCGCCGGCGCGCCTGAGCGCGGGCCAGCGGGCTCGCCGGAGCGCCCCGCCGTTTTCACCTGCCCTTGTCGCCGTCTCGACGGGCGGCCCGGGGGCGGTGGGTTAACACCACAACGCTAACTCATGCGCGGCGGGTCGGAGCCTGTCCCGAGCGTAGCCGAGGGATACCCGCCGCGCAGACCTTGAAAAGGCATTTCGAGCGCGGTGGGTGCCCAGACCCACCGTGCAAAATGCCGACTTAGCGTTGTCGTGTTAATCGGACCGCGCGAGGCGGACCTCGAACCACTCCGCCGACAGGCGGGCCACCTCGTCCATCGCGCCGGGTTCCCCGAAGAGGTGCGTCGCCCCCGCGACCGTCTCGAGGCGGCTCTCCTCGTTCAGCCGCTCGAGCGCCCGCCGGTTGAACTCCAGGACCTGCGGGTCGCGTTCGCCGACGATCATCAGCACGGGCGCCCCGACCTGGTCGAGGTAATCGCCGGCCATGTCGACCCGGCCGCCGCGGCTGACGACGGCGTGCACCTCGTGCGGGCCGGCGGCCTCGGCCACCAGGCACGCCGCCGCTCCCGTGCTGGAACCGTAATAGCCGAGCGGCAGGTCGGCCGTCTCGTCCGCCCCGGCAAGCCGGTCGGCGGCGGTCAGGACGCGGCCGGTGAGGAGGTCGATGTCGAACCGCAACTCGCGCGTGCGGGCGTCCACCTCCTTCTCCGGCCCGGTCAGCAGGTCGATCAGGAGCGTCGCGAGGCCGCGGTCGCGGAGGGCGTCGGCCACCTGCCGGTTCCGCGGACTCTTGCGGTCGCTCCCGCTGCCGTGGGCGAACAGGACGACGCCGCCCGCCCCGTCCGGGACGGCCAGGTCGCCCAGGATCGCGTGGTCCTCAACGTCGATGCGGATCTCGCGGGGCATGGCGGCCTACCTTTCCGTGGAGGGTCGTTCGGCCTGTTCGGCTTCGGGATGCGTGTCGCCGGCGGCCTCGCCGGCGCGCGCCCGCTGGAGGATCTCGCGGACCTGGCCGTCGGTCACCTGCCGGAAGTCGCGGTACCACGCCCCCACGCCGCCGAAGGACGCGGGCGTCATCAGGGCGACGACCTCGTCGGCCTGTTCTCGCAGGGCTTCGTAACTGTCGGGCGGGGCGACCGGCACGGCCACGATGATGCGGGCCGGATCGTTTGTGCGGATCGCCTGGACGGCCGCCCGCATCGTGGCGCCGGTGGCGATGCCGTCGTCGACGACGATGACGGTGCGGCCCTGGAGGGACGGGCGTTCGCCCTCGGGCCGGTAGGCCCGTTCGCGGCGCTCGAGTTCCTGCTGCTCCTGGGCCGCCACCCGCGCCACCGCCTCGTCCGACAGGCCGAGCCCCTCGGTCACGGAGGTATTCATGACGCGGATGCCGCCGGAGGCGATGGCCCCCATCGCCAGTTCCGGTTGGGCCGGCACCCCGAGTTTGCGGACGACGAAGACGTCGAGCGGCGCCTCGAGGCGCCGGGCCACCTCCGCCGCCGTCACGACGCCGCCGCGCGGCAGGGCCAGGACGACCACGTCGTCGCGGCCGGCGTAGTCCTGGAGCGCGTCGGCGAGTTGGCGGCCGCCGTCCGTCCGGTCTTGAAAACCTCGCATGGTGCCCCTTTCAGTCTGCATTCGTATCAAGAGGCTTGTAAAAGTCGCGGCAGGCCTTGCGCCGGCCGGGGATGACGCGGCGGCCCTGGAGCGGCCCCCGCTCGGCCGTGATGACCGTGCACTGCTCCTCCCGCCCGCCGTCGGAGGCGTAGTAGATGACGACCCAGTCGCGCGTCTTGCCGCGCTCGTGCGCCCGGGCCGTGTTCGAGTACAGGACCGTGAACGACCACCCGCGGCGTTCGGTCTTCATGATGGGCAGCCCGTCCTCGCCCTCGTCTGCGAGGACCTCGGCCATCGGGCGGTCGGCGTCGCGGACGATACCGGCGGCCCGGCGGTAACTGCGCGCGCGGTGCGCGGCGTCCTCCTGCTGTTCGAGCAGGTCCGCGACCCGCTTCAGCGTCTCGGCCACGGTCGCGTTTGTCGGAGGTGAAGCACCCACGCCTGATTCCTCGTGCCGGCCCGCACTCCATGATACCCGCGCATGATACCAGAGGGGCGGCCGCTTCGAATCCGCAGGTTCGCCCAAGGCCCCCTCGGCGTGAATACGGAGGCGGATGCGAATCGCCCCGGTTTGGCGACTGGGAACATCCCCCACACGATTCGCCGCAGACGGCTCGGCCGGATAGAACGCTTGCGGAGTCCCTGACCCGCTGTCACAATGCGTCGGCCCGCCCGTAACGGCGCGGGCGGAGCACGCAGCCTTCCCGATCGCCTTGTGGAATCAGCAAGGAGACATGCACGTGACACACGCAAAGACGGCCGCAACGATCCTGGCCCTCGTTTGGATCCTGCCGGCGGCGACGGCCGCCGCGGCCGGCGAGGTCACCGGATTCACGCTCATCAGCGCCCGCACCAACGAGCCCGTCGGTCGGCTGAAGGACGGCGCCACGGTCGACCGCGCCAAGACCGGCCCCGTCAGCGTCCGGGCCGACGTCGCCGGCGACGTCGGCAGCGTCCGGTTCGAGGTGGACGGCCGGACCGTCCAGACCGAGAGCACGCCCCCGTATGCCCTGGCCGGCGACAACGACGGCAACTACAACGCGTGGTCCGTGGCCCCCGGCAAGCATACGCTGAAGGCCACGCCGTACGCCAAGGGCGGCGCGAGCGGAAAGGCCGGCAAGGCGCTGGAGATCACGATCACCGTCAAGGGCGAGGGAGACGGCGGAGGGAAGCGGAAGGGCCGCGGCAAGCCGGCGGAACTCCAAGACGTCGCGCCCGCCGAAACCATGGAGGCCGGCACGGTCAAGACAAGCGGCGAGATGAAGATGTGGCACAAGGTCACCCTGGCCTTCGGCGGGCCGGCCGCCAGCGAGACCGCCGATCCCAACCCCTTCACCGATTACCGTCTGCTCGTCGCCTTCCGGAACGGGAAGACGAAGCACGTGGTGCCGGGCTACTACGCGGCGGACGGGAACGCGGCCGACTCCGGCGCCGCCGCCGGCAACGTCTGGATGGTCCACTTCGCCCCGCCCGCAACCGGCCGGTGGACCTGGAAGGCCTCCTTCCGCGCGGGCAAGAACGTGGCCGTCTCCGGCGCCGCCGAGGCCGGCGAGCCGACGGCGCCCCTCACCGGCAAGACCGGCACGTTTGAGGTCGGCCCGACCGACAAGACCGGCCGGGACTTCCGCGGCCGGGGCCTGCTCCAGTACGTCGGCCACCGGTACCTGCGGTTCGCCGAGACCGGCGAGTGGTTCCTGAAGTGCGGGGCCGACGCCCCGGAGAACTTCCTCGCCTACGAGGACTTCGACAACACCACCGACGTCAAGGGACGCCGCAAGTCGTGGAAGGCCCACGTCCGCGACTGGAAGCCGGGCGACCCCACGTGGCGCGGCGGCAAGGGCAAGGGCATCATCGGGGCCCTGAACTACCTGGCGTCCGAGGGCATGAACGTCTTCTCGTTCATCCCCATCACGATTCACGGCGACGACAAGAACGTCTTCCCGTACGTGACGCCGGATGGGCCGTTTACGCGGCTGGACTGCTCGAAACTCGCCCAGTGGGAGATCGTCTTCGAGCACGCCGACCGCCTGGGCCTGTACCTGCATTTCAAGACCCTGGAGACCGAGAACGAGTTGCTCCTGGACGGCGGCGACCTGGGCCCCGAGCGCAAGTTGTATTACCGGGAACTCATCGCCCGCTTCGGCCATCACCTGGCGCTGAACTGGAACCTGGGCGAGGAGATCAACAACGCCTCCACCGAACAGAAGAAGGCCTGGGCCGCCTACCTCTGGGACCACGACCCGTATCACCATCATATCGTGATTCATAACGGGGCGAACCATTACGACCTGCTCGGCCCCGGGTCGAAACTGACCGGCTTCTCGCTCCAGACGAACAAGCCGAACTTCGAGAACGTCCACCGGCGGACGCGCGACTACATCGAGCGGTCCGTCAAGGCCGGCAAGCCGTGGGTCGTCGCCTGCGACGAGCCGGGCGACGCCAGCCACGCCCTCCGTCCGGACGCCGACGCCGGCGACTCGCACGAGGACGGCCGGCGCAACGGCCTGTGGGGCAACGTCATGGCCGGCGGGGCCGGCACGGAGTGGTACTTCGGCTACAAGCACGCCCACTCGGACCTGACGTGCGAGGACTTCCGAAGCCGCGACCGCTGGTGGGATTACTGCCGCTACATGCTCGAGTTCTTCGATAAGAACGAGGTCCCCTTCTGGGAAATGGACTGCGACAACGACCTCAGCACCGCCGACGACGATTACTGTTTCGCGAAACCCGGCGAGGTGTACGTCGTCTACCTGAAGCACGGCGGCCGGACGGCGCTGGACCTCTCGGGCGTCCGCGGCACGCTGGCCGTCGGCTGGTACGACCCGCGTCACGGCGGGGACCTGAAGCCGGGGTCCGTGCGAAGCGTGGCCGGTGGCGGCAAACGCGACCTCGGCGCCCCGCCGAACGCCCCCCGCGAGGACTGGGTCATCCTCGTCCGCAAAGCGGGCCGCTGAGATAACCTGAAAGCCCGCACCGATTGGCCCGTTGAGCCGGCGGCGGCACGCCGCCGGCCGTTCGAACAACCGTCGACCTTCGGGGCTGCGCCTTTCGGCTCTGCCCGCGCGAGCGGTCGACGGCTCAACGTGGGAGACACGCCCATGAGATTCCTCGGCCTCGCCCTCGTCGCCTGCTGCCTGGGCCTCCTTGCCGCCGCGTGCACCGCCGGGGACGCGCCCGATTCGCCCTGGTGGCTCCGGCAGCATCGGATGCTCCAGACGAACCTCCGCGAGATCGACGCGACGATGGACCTCGACCGCTACGTCCGCGACGTCAAGGCCTTCGGCGCCGACGTCGTCCTCTTCAACGTGGGCGGCATCGTGGCGAATTACCCGGCGGACCTCGAGTGCCACTGGCAGAACACCCACATGAAGGGCGACCTGGTGGGCACGGTGCTCGAGCGCCTCCACGCCGAGGGCATCCGCATGATCGGCCGGTTCGATTTCTCGAAGATCAACGAGACGTTCGCCGCCGAGCACCCCGAGTGGCTCTACGTCAGCGAGAAGGGCAAGCACGTCAACTACAACGGCCAGGTGCACACCTGCGTCAGCGGCGGATATCAGCAGGAGTACATGTTCAAGATCCTCGGCGAGGCGGTCGACCGCTGCCCGCTGGACGGCGTCTTCTTCAACATGATCGGCTACCGGCGGAGCGACTACAGCGGCAACTACCACGGCATCTGCCAGTGCGCCAGCTGCAAACGCCGCTTCAAGGCGTACAGCGGCATGGACCTGCCGGCCACACGGTCCGACCGCCCCGCCTACCGCAAGTACACGGAGTTCACCCGCTGGATGTCCGACCGCCAGTTCCGGCGCGTCCAGGCGTTCCTGAAGAAGAAGCGGCCGGACCTGGCCATCTGCACCTACACCTCCACGGGCGTCGACGTCATCCGGAAGGAATCGAACCGCGCCCTCGGCCGGGGCACGTATCACGATACCGACAAGGCCAAGTGGACGCTGCTGACCTGCGGCCGGCGGCAACTGGCGAACTGCGCGGTCCATTTCATGGCGATTCCGTGGCGGCACGCGGCCGTCTCGCCGCACCTGACGGCCCGGCGACTGTGGCAGCACATGGCGGCCGGGGCGTGGCTCGACTTCTACTGCATCGGTCCGCTCCAGCGGCAGGAGGACCGGACGGGGCTGGACCTCGCGGGCGGCATCTATCGGTTCCACAAGGCGAACGCGCACTGGCTCGTGCCCACCCGTCCGGCCGGCGAGGTCGGCCTCGTCCGCCGCGGCGGCGACGAATACGACGGCCTCTTCCGCATCCTCGCCGAGAACCACGTCGCGTTCGAACCGGCGCAGATCGAGCCGAAGATGCTGGAGCGCTTCCGCCTGGTCGTCGTCCCGGACGCCGGCGGCCTGAGCAAAGGCGAGGCCGCCGCCCTGGATGCCTACGTCGAGGCGGGCGGCAGGCTGCTCCTCACGGGCCGGCCGCCGAAGGACCTGGAGTGCCTCGGCAAGGTCCGGCACGGCGAGACGCGCAACGTGACGAAGGGCGGCTATGTGCGCATCCGACCCGCGGACAAGGAGCGGCTGGGCCGGCCCGTCCTCGACGACCTCGACCTCGTCTTCCTGCGGGGCGAGTTCCACGTCTGCGAGCCCGGCGACGGGACGGAGGGCCTGCTGCGCCTCATTCCGCCGGACATGTTCGGACCGCCGGAGAAATGCTACTATCGGCACGTCTCGGACCATCCCGCCCTGCTCCACCGCGCCCGCGGCAACGGCGCGGCCGCCTGCTTCACGTTCGACGTCGGCCGGCACTACGCCGAGCAGGCCCACGCGGGGCACGCCGCCCTCGTCATGGGCGCCGTCGACGGCGTCCTGGGCCTGGACCGCCGCGTCCAGGTCGACGCCTCGCCGCTCGTGGAGATCAACCACCGGGCCGCCGAGAACGGGCGGTTCGAGTGGATCAGCCTCTATAACCACTCCGGGCACCGCGGCAACGCCGTCCACGCCCCCGTGCCGATGACGGGCCTCGCGGTCTCGTTCGCACCTCGGGCGGCCGTCCGGTCGATCCGGCTCCTCCACACCGGCGCGGAACTGAAGCCTGACCGGGACGGGGACGGCCGCCTCGCCGTTACCGTCCCGCGCCTCGCGCACTACGACGTCCTGCTCGTCGAGTACGCCGACGAGGAACGATGAGGGCGATGGCCGGCCGCGTCTTGAAACCGCGTCCGCCTTCGGGCACAATGGCGGGGCCGGCCAATGTGACATCAAGACCTGCGCGGCGGGTCTCCGTACCCGCCGCGCACACGTACCGCATGCCCGGCGCGGCGGGTACGGAGACCCGCCGCGCACCCCGTAACGCGAGAGGTACCCCATGCTCGACCTCGACACCATCCGCGGCCGCACCGAGGAGGTCCGCGAGAACTGCGCCAACCGCCGCGCGGGCGCCGACGTCGACGCCGTCCTCCGCCTGGCCGACGAGCGCAGCGACCTCATCCAGGAAACCGAACGGATGCGGGCCCGGCGGAACGAACTCTCCGGCCAGATTCCGAAGGCGTCGGAGGCCGACCGCCCCGCCCTCGTCGAGGAGGCCCAGCGCCTCAAGGCCGACGTCGCCGAGAAGGAGCAGGCCCTCGCCCAGGTCGAGGAGCACCTCCGGGCCGAGCAGGCCAGGATTCCGAACCTCACGCACCCGGACGCCCCGGTCGGCGAGGACGAGTCCGCCAACCGCGAACTCCGCCGGTGGGGCAACGTGCCCGAATTCGATTTCGAGCCGAAGGACCACGTCGCCCTCGGCGAGGCGCTCGACCTCCTGGACTTCGACGCGGCCACGAAGGTCACCGGCTCGAACTTCTACTTCCTGAAGAACGAGGCCGTGCTGCTGGACCTGGCGCTCCAGCGGTTCGCCCTGGAGGTCCTCCGCGAGAAGGGCTACGCGCTCCACACCACGCCGGACCTGGCGCGCATGGACGTGCTCGAGGGCACCGGCTTCAACCCGCGCGGCGAGGAGTCCCAGATTTACCGGATCGACGGCCAGGACCTGGGCCTCATCGCCACGGCCGAGATCACCCTCGGCGGCATCCTCAAGGACGAGATCCTGCCCGCCGGCGACCTGCCCCTGCGGTACGGCGGCCTCAGCCACTGCTTCCGCGTCGAGTCCGGCGCCTACGGCCGGGCCGGCCGCGGCCTCTACCGCGTCCACCAGTTCACGAAGGTGGAGATGTTCGCCTTCACGCTGCCCGAGCAGTCCGAGGCGATGCACGAGGAGATGCTCGCCGTCGAGGAGCACATCTACCAGCGCCTCGGCCTGCCGTACCGCGTCGTCGACATCTGCACCGGCGACCTGGGCGGCCCGGCGTACCGCAAGTTCGACCTGGAGGCCTGGATGCCCGGCCGGGGCGAGGGCGGCGCGTGGGGCGAAATCACCTCCACCTCCAACTGCACCGACTACCAGGCCCGCCGCCTCGCCATCCGGTTCCGACGCGAGCAAGGCGCCAAGCCGGAACTCGTGCACACGCTCAACGGCACGGCCGTCGCCGTCAGCCGCACGCTCCTGGCGATCCTGGAGAACGGCCAGCAGGCGGACGGGTCCGTCGTGGTGCCGGAGGTCCTGCGGCCGCTGTGCGGCCTGGAACGGATCGGCCCGCCCAACGCGCCTGAGGCGCGAGGCCCGGATTGAACCGCCAAGGCCGTTGCCCACGGTCCTCCCGGCCCATAGAATAGGTCGTAGGACCATACCGCTCACCTCTCATCCGCTGGACGCGTGAGGGACCGCCGTTTCGTGAGACCTCGGCCGGCCGCGGCGCCGCGCGGCCGCCCGGACCCCGGAGCCCGCGATGCTCCAGTTCGGCGAACTCCTGACCCTGGGCCTCTGCACCGTGACGGCCGTCTACCTGGTCCTGCACCGCCGGCAGATCGGCGACGTGCCGGGCCTCCGGCCTTTGGTGTTCCCCTTCCTGCTGGTGGCCCTGGCGTTTCTCGCGACGGTCGTGGAAGGGATACCCGCCGGCGGCGACGTTACCCAGATCATCTTCTGGGAACGCAGCCCGCAGGCGGTGGAGCGCGGCGGGTGGCTCGGCGCCTTGCTGAACCTGCTGGAGCACGCGGCGTACCTGGGGGCGGCCGTCGCCCTGGCCGTCTTCGTCTGGCGCCAACGGAAACGACGGGGGGCGACGCCGCCATGATCCCCGAGACGGTCATCCTCGCCCTCGACGCCGCCGCCGCCGCCGCCGCCCTGGTGGCCCTCGTCGGTCTGCTCGGGGGGCGCGGCCGGCTCGGGGGGACGCCGCGCGGTCTGCTGACGGGCATCACCGCCCTGGCGCTGGCCTGGTGTGTCGGAAACCTCCTGGAATGGAGCGGCGTCTTCCCGCCGGCCGACATCGCCGAGGACTTCCTCAATCCGCTCGTGCCCGTCCTCTGGCTCTTCCTGTTCATCCTCATGCCGGAACAGCAGGCCCGCCGGCGGCTTCGCCGAAGCGTCGACCGCCTCGGCGCCCTCCACCGCCTGGCCGTCAACCTCACCGCTGCCACCAGCCCGCAGGCCATCATGAACGACGTGGTCGCCCAGGCGCTGCGGCTGCTGGACCTGCCGGTCGTGGTCATCCTGACGCCGGAGGTCCCGGGCGGCCGGCTCCTGGCCCGGGCATCCTTCGGCGTCAACGCCAAGGACGCCGAGGCGCTGACCCGAACCGACGACCGCGACCTCGCCGCCGAGGCCGTGCACGTGCGGGCCCCCGTCCAGGCGGCCTTGTCCGCAGAGGACGTGCCGCCCGAGGCCGCCTTCCTCGTCCAGCGGCGCGGCCTGACCAACCTGGTGGCCGTGCCGCTGCTCACGAAGGAGGAAGCCGTCGGCGTCCTGATGGCCGGCCGGACCGAGGGGCGGCGGTTCGAGGACGACGAAATCCGTCTCCTCCAGACCCTCTGTGCCCACGCCGCCGGCGCCATCCAGAACGCCCGCCTCCTCGCCCGCGTGACCGAGAGCGAGGCCAAGTACCGCGCCATCGTCGAGAACGCCCGGGCCGCCATCATCGTCGTCGACGCCTACCGCCACGTCCTGTTCTGGAACCGCGGGGCCGAACGCCTCTTCGGCTGGAAGGCCGAGGAGGTCGAGGGGCACCACGTCGAGTTCATCTACCCGCCCGACCGCCGGGCCGAGGTCGTCAGCCATATCCTGCCCGACCTCCAGCGCCACCGCGCCTGGGCCGGCGAGTTCCCCTGCCTCCGCAAGAACGGCGAGACCTTCACGGCCTTTCTGAACCTGTCGCGCGTCTTCGACGCCAGCGGCTCGGTCATCTGCACGCTCGGCATCCTGAGCGACGTCACCGAACGCGTCCGCCTCCGCGAGCAACTCTTCCAGGCCCAGAAGATGGAGACGCTCGGCACGCTGGCCGGCGGCATCGCCCACGATTTCAACAACCTCCTGTCGGCCATTCTCGGGGCCACCGGCCTCCTCCGCACGCACCTGCCCGAGAACTCCGAGGACTACGACTCCGTCGTCACCATCGAAAAGGCCGCCCGCCGGGGCGCCCAACTCGTCGACCAACTCATGGACCTCAGCCGACGCGAACCCGCCCGCAACGAAGCCGTCGACCTCAACCGCGTCGTCCGGGACTCCGTCGACCTCCTCCGCCGCACCTTCCCCGGCGGCATCGAGGTCGTCACCCGCCTGGCCCCCCACCTGCGGACCGTGCGCGGCGACCCGGGGCAGTTGCAGCAGGTCCTCATGAACCTCGGCATCAACGCACGCGAGGCCATGGACGAGCACGGCACCCTGACCATCACGACCGAGAACCTTCCCGCCCACGGCGGCGGCCCGTTCGACGACGCGGGCGGCCCCGGCGTGGCCCTGATCGTCTCCGACACCGGCTGCGGCATCCCCCTTCGCGAGCAGCAGCGCGTCTTCGAACCGCTCGTCACCACCAAGGGCAACGAGGGCGGCACGGGGCTCGGCCTCTCCACCGCCTACGCCATCGTCAACCGGCACGGCGGACACATCGACCTGGAGAGCGCGCCCGGCCAGGGCGCGACCTTCCACATCGTTCTGCCGGCGGCGTGAGGCCACAGCCGGCGAGCGCGCCGTTCGAGCCGGCCGCGGAAGCGGCCGGTCATTGACGATCGACGGTGGCACATGCCACGGCAACGGTGGCACATGCCACGGCAGATGAGGATAACCCGCCGCTGCCGCGGCGGGCTCGGAAGGCGGCGCGCGTTCCCCGCCGCGCTTCCGGCACTTCCCGAAACGCCTCTGGACATCCCGGCCCGCCCGGCGTACAAAGGCGGGCGCCGTCCTTACCACTGACCACGTCAGGCGGAGCCCCATGGCCAAACGGTCCGGCAAGAAGAAAGACGACGCCAAACGCCTCAGCGACTTCCTCAAGCACAAGGGCCGCGCCGAGCCCCTGCCCGTCTACGTCCTCCGCGGCACGGACCCGTACCTGATGGAGAAGGGCCGGGCCGCCGTCCGCGAGCGGGCCATCGGCGACGCCGACCCCGGCCTCGCGCTGGCCGAGTTCGACGGCGCCGAGGCCGGCCTCGCCGACGTCCTCGACGCCGTCCGGACCCTGCCGTTCCTGGCCGACCGCCGGCTCGTCCTGATCCGTAACGCCGAGGCCTTCCTGAATGCCGGCACCCGGCCCCCGTTGGAGAAGTACCTGGAGGAACCGTCGCCGACGGGCGTCCTGTGCCTCGAGGTCGGCTCGTGGAACCGGTCAACGCGGCTCGCCCGGAAGGTGACCGAGGTCGGACTCGTCGTCGCCTGCGAGGCCGACAAGCCGAACAAGATTCCCCCCTGGCTCCGGGGCGAGGCCAAACAGGCCTACGGCAAGGCCCTCACCTTCGAGGCCGCCCGGATGCTCCAGACGTTCCTCGGCGACGACTTCGCCGCCCTCACCCACGCCCTGGACGCCCTGGCCCTCTACGTCGGCGACGCCGAGACGATCGAGGCGACGCACGTCGACGCGCTGGTGGCCCGCGGCCATCACGAACGGGTCTGGGACCTCTGCGACGCCGTCGCCGACGGCCGCGTCGCCCGTGCCCTGGAACTGCTCGACATCTTCTGGACGGAGGGGATGGCGGCCCCGCAGATCGTCGGGCTGCTCCGGCCGACGTACCGCCAGTTGATCCGCGTCCGGGCGCTGGCCGAGCAGATGGGCCTGGAGGCCGCCATGGACCGCGCCCGCGTTCACCGGGCGGCGTTCGACCGCGTCCGGCGGGCCGTCGACCGCTTCTCGGCCGACGACCTCGCCGACGCCTACCAGGCCCTCGTGGACGCGGACCTGGCCGCCAAGACCCGCCCCGACGACCGGATGGCCATGGAGACGCTGATCCACCGCCTCTCGCATCCGCACGAGACGCGCGGCCTGACGGTCCACGAGGCGGCGGGGCGGTAATCGCGCCGTTCGAGCCGGCCGCGGGAGCGGCCGGTCACTGACGATCGGCCGTGGCCCACGTCACGGAGGATGAGGATTCCCCGCCGCTTCCGCGGCGGGCTCGAAAGGCAAGGCTCCGAACACCTTATCAGGTCCGAGCGCGGCGGGTCTCCGCACCCGCCGCGCGGGAAGGCGCGATCGCATCGAAGCCGAACCATGCCTGACACCTCCCCCCAACCCGTCGCCGTCCAGATCGGGGCCGGCAACATCGGCCGCGGCTTCATGGCCGAACTCTTCGACCGCGGCGGGTACCGCGTCACCTTCATCGAGGTCGACCCGGCGGTGCTGGCCGCCCTCGCCGACCGCGGCGAATACGAGATTCACCATATCACGAGCGCCGCCGACGAGGCGGTCCGCATCGGCGGCGTCCGCGGCATCGACGCCCGCGACGCCGCAGCCTGTGCCGCAGCCATCGCCGACTGCGCGGTGGCGGCGACGGCCGTCGGCGTCCGCGCCCTGGAGGCCGTGGCGCCGACGCTGGCGGCCGGCATCGCCCGCCGTCTCGCCCGCGCCGACGCCCCGCCCCTGAACGTCATCACCTGCGAGAACCTCCTGGGCGCCGGCCGGCACCTGCGGGACCTCGTGTGGCGGGACCTCGTGCATCTGGCGGAGGCCGGCAACGCGGCCGCGCTTGACCGCGAGGCGTTCGAGCAGCGCGTCGGCTTCGTCGAGGCGGTCGTCAGCCGCATGGTCCCCGTCGTGCCGGAGGAGGTCCGCCGCCGCAACCCCCTGTGGGTGGCGTGCGAACCGTACGCCCGCCTGCCGGTGGACGCCGCCGCCGTCCGCGGCGCGATCCCGCACCTGGCCGGCCTGGAACCCGTCGAGCCGATTGCCGCCTACCAGCAGCGGAAACTCGCCACGCACAACATGAGTCACGCCGCCTGCGCCTACCTCGGCTACCGGGCGGGCCATCGCCTCATCTGGCAGGCGATGGAGGATGCCGCCGTCGCCGACGGCGTCCGCGCCGCCATGGACGAGACCGGCCGGGCCCTGATGGCGCGGTACGGCTTCGACGCCGACGCCCAGCGGGCCCACGAGGCCGACCTCCGGGACCGGTACCGGAACCGGGCCCTCGGCGACCAGGTGGCCCGCGTGGCGGCCGACCCGCTCCGCAAACTCGGCCCGGACGACCGCCTCATCGGCTCGGCGCGCCTGTGCCTGGAGGAAGGCGTCGACCCCGCCGCCGTCCTCTGCGGCATCCGGGCGGCCCTGGCGTATGACCCTCCGGACGACCCCTCGGCCGTCCGGCTCCAGCGGATGCTGGCCGAGCGCGGCCGGGCGGCCGTCCTGCACGAGGTGTGCGGCCTCGGCGACGGCGACCCGCTGCTGGCCCGTCTCCTGGACCCCGACCCGGCGGGCGAGGGCTGACGATGGACCTGGCGATCCTCCAACCCGTCCCGACCGCCGCCCACGCCGCCCGCGCCTACCGCGACGAAGCGGCCCTGCTGGCCGCCTGCCTCCAGCGCGACGGGCACACCGTCGCCCTGGAGGTCACGACCCCGGGGACCACGGACCTCCTGGCGGAGGCGGTGGCCGAGTCGCGGCCGGACCTCGTCCTGATGTACGTCGAGGGGCTGGCGGCGGACGCGGCGGCCCGGGCGGCGGGGACGGTCGCCTCGGCCCTCGGGGCGCCGCTGGTGGTCTTCGGCCCGCACGCCCGGCGGTGCCCGGACGCCTGCCTCAGCCTGCCGGGGGCGGAGGCGGTGGCCGTCGCCCCCGCCCCGCAGGTCGTCCAGGCGTACCTCCAGGCCCGCGGGGCGCGGGTCGACTCGATCCGGACGGCCGGCATGTGGGTCACGTGCGAGACGGGCGTGATGCGGAACCCGTCCCCGCCGGCGCCGGCGTCGCTGGCGGACGAGCCGCTGCCGCTGCGGCGCCTCTACGACTCGGAGCAGACGCTGGACGCGGCGGGCTTCGCCCCGGCCGTGGCGGCGCGGGGCGGCGAGGCCGCCGGCCTCGCGGGCGCACCGGCCGCGGCGCCCGTGCCCGGGGCGGAGCCGTGGCCCGTCCTCCATCGGCCGCTGGACGCGCTCCTGGAGGAGATGCGGGAGGTGGCGGACGAGCAACTCGACCTGGGCGGCTGGCGAATCGGCAACACCCGCTGGGCGTCCGACGCGGACTGGCTCGCGGGGTTCGCCGGCCGGTATCCGCGCGAGGTCCGCCTGCCGCTGCGGACCACGCTCGACGCGGGCGACGTGTCGGCCGAGACGGCCGGCCTCCTGGCCCGCGCGGGGACCGAGGAGGTTACCCTGCCGCTCGGCAGCGCCTCGGACCTCATCCGGACCGAGGCGCTCGGCCTGGACGTGGACCCCGAGCAGGTGGCGGCGGCGGTGGCGTACCTGCGGGAGGCCGGCGTCCGGTCGGCCGTCCGCGTCGACGTCGGCGCGCCGTACGAGACGCCCGTCACGCTCGACGCGACGGTGACGCTTCTGAGGCGGATCGACCCGGACCGCGTCCAGGCCCGCCTGCACTGGCCCGAGCCGGGGTCGCCGGCCGAGGCCGTCGCCCGCGAACACGGGTGGCTGGCGCCGGACCCGCCGGCGGCGTACCTGGCGGGGCAGCCGGCCGTGCAGCCGGCGTCGCTGTCGGCGGAGGCGATCCTGGAGGCCCGCGACCTCCTGCCGTACCGGGTGCACCGGCCGGGCATCGTGCCCTTGCTTCGGCTGTCGCGGCGCGTCAGAATTCCATGGAAGGGCACGGCCTGGGCGCACCTGGTCCGGCCGCTGCTGGCCCCGCCCGTCCGGAAGGGATGACGTGACCCCGACGCCCGCGCTTGCGCCGCCGGAGAAGAAGGCCCGGCTCGTCCGGGCGTACCTGGGCCGGCACGCGGTCTGGTGCGCCTGGCAGGTGACGTACCGGTGCAACTTCCGCTGCCGCATCTGCGCCTACTGGAAGGAGCCGCACACGGCGGCGGAGGAACTGTCGCCGGCGGACTTCGCCCGCGGGGCCCGGAACCTGGCACGGACCGGGTCGATGCTCATCAACCTGGCGGGTGGCGAGCCGATGCTCCGCCGCGACCTGGCGGACGTCGTGGCCGCGCTGGCCCGCTGGCACTTCCCCCTGCTGACGACCAACGGCTGGCGCATCCCGCCGGAGCGGGCACGCCGACTCTGGGACGCCGGCCTGTGGGGCGTCAGCGTCTCCATCGACTACCCGGACGCCGGCCGCCACGACGCCCAGCGCGGCGTCCGCGGCGCGTGGCGCGAGGCCGTCCGGGCGGTCGAGACCTTCCGCGACACCCGCACGGCCGACCACCAGCGCGTCAACGTCATGGCGGTCCTGACGGCCGACAACCAGGCCGACCTCGAGGGCGTGGTCCGGCTCGCCGACGGCCTCGGCGCCAACGTCATGGTCCAACCCTACGGCGTGCTGAAGACGGGCGACGCCTCGCCCCGTCCGCGGCCGCCCGTGTCGGACCTCCTGCTGGACCTGCACCGGCGGTACGGGGCGTTTCTGTCGAACCCGTACTTCCTGGCGCGGTTCGACCAGGCCCTGGACGGCGGCGTGGAGGGATGCATGGCCGGTCGGGCCACCTTCAACATCGACCAGGAGGGCCTGGTGGCGAAGTGCGTGGAGGACCGGGCCCGGCCCGTCGGCTCGGTCCTCGAGACGCCGATGCCGGTGCTGGAGGCGCGGCTGCGGCGTCGCTGGCGAGTCAACCGGTGCCGGGCGTGCTGGTACAACTGCCGGGGCGAGGTCGAGGCGCTGTACTCCGTGCGGGGCCTGGCGACCGCCCTGCCCCTGCTCCTGGCCGACGCGACGGCCCGCCGCGCAACGTGACCTCACGCAAAGACTCAAGGACAAAAACGGTTCCTCACGCAAAGTTTACCCGCCGGAGGCGGGGCGCAAAGACGGCAAAAACGGAAAATCAGAATAACAACAAAAGTAGAGACAAGAAACAAGGGCCCGGCTGCTTGCCGTTTTTGCTTTTGTCTTTTCCCTGACTTCGCCGTTGCCGTCTTTGCGGCTTTGCGCCCCGCCTCCGGCGGGTAAACTTTGCGTGAGGCCGCCGTTGCCGTTTGGCTGTTGTCCCCTTGCGTGAGGGGCGCCGTGCCCCGCGCAATCCCCCGAGCTACTTCTCCAGGGCCTCGCGGATGGTCCTGGCCTGCTCGGCCATCGTCTCGGCCTCGGCGGCGCGGTCGGTCTTGCGGAGGAGATCGGCGTAGGCCTCGTACGCCTCGGCGCGGACGTCGTCGTTGCGGCCGAGGCCGCCCTCGCCCATCCGGATAGCCTGCTTGTAGTAGTTCTCGGCGACCTCGTACTTCTTCTGGGCCTTGCAGGCGTCGGCCAGGTGCGCGAGGGACCGGATGATGACGGGCCGGTTCCACCCGATCTTCATCCGCCGGATGGCCAGGCTCTCGCGGAACACCTTCTCGGCCTCGGCGGCGTCGCCGCGCGCGAGGAGGATCGTGCCGAGCGTCTCCAGGCTCTTGGCGCAGGCGCGGTGGCTGTCGCCGAACTGCGCCTTGCGCAGGGCGAGGGACTCCCGCGCCAGGGGTTCGGCGGCGTCGAGGTTCCCCCCGTCGCGATGGAGTTCGGCGAGGTGATCCAGGACGACGGCCCGCAGGCGCTCGGCGCCCCCGGCGTCGGCGCAGATCGCCAGGGCGCGCTCGAGCAGCGGCTTCGCCTGGTCGAGTTTCCCGAGATCCATGTACAGGCCGGCCAGGTTGCTGAGGGCGTCGGCCACGTTCAGGTGCCTGGGCCCGTGGGCGGCCTCGAGCACCTGGAGCAGCCGTTTGGCGGGTCCCACGGCCTCGGCGTACTTGCCCTGGGCGGTATAGATCTGGACGAAGCGGCCGAGCGTCACCGCCAAGCGGTTCGTGTCCTCTTTGAGCCCCTCGGCCACTTTGACGGCGGCGGTGAGTTCGACCTCGGCCCGGGCGAAGTCGCGGCGGCGGAAGGCCCGCTCGGCCGCCATCACGCGGTCGCGCCATTCCTCCTTGGCGTCGGCGGCGGGGGACGGCGCCTCCTCGCCGGCCTCCTTCTCGGCGGCGGGCGGATCGGCGGCCTCGGTCGCCGGCGCCCCGCGGGCCGGCTCCCCCACGCCCGCCCACGCCGCCACACCCACCATCGCCATCCACGCCACGAGCCCTGCGCGCGTTCGGAGCATCGCCGGACCTCCTTTTGCCGGATCGGGCCGTCACCTGCGGCACGAAAGCATATCCCAAACCCGCCGTGGATGCAACGGTGTGACGGCCGGGGCGAAAAAGGTTCCAGGAGTCTTTTCCCGTCCGACCGCATTCGCACTCGCGGAGAGCGCTGACGGGAAAAGACTCCTGGAACCTTTTCCGCCCGTCGCCCCGGAAACCGTGCGGGGTTCGGCCCGGCCGGCCGAGTACCGGATGAGACGTCGTCCACGCACACCTTATTCGGAGGACGAGCCATGCACGCGAGCGAACCGGGCGGGACGGGCCGGCCCCTCAGCCGGCGCGGGTTCCTGACGTCGTCGGCCGTGGCGGCGACGGGCCTCATGGCGGCGCCGCTCATCCTGAAGGGCGGCGAGGACGCGGCCGCACCCCTGAACGTCGCCCTCATCGGGTGCGGGAAGCAGGGGCTCGTTCTGGCGGCGCAGGCGATGAAGATCCCCGGCATTCGGTTCCAGGCCGTCTGCGACATCTGGGACTACAGCCGCGGACGGTCGAGCCGCCGGTTCAAGGCCCTCGGCCACCCCGGAAACCCGTACATCGATTACCGGGACCTTCTGGAGAACGAGAAGACCCTCGACGCCGCCATCGTCGCCACGCCCGACTGGATGCACGCCGAACACACCATCGCGTGCCTGGAAGCGGGCCTGGCGGTTTACTGCGAGAAGGAGATGTCGAACGACCTGGCAAAGGCCCGCGCCATGGTCCGCGCCGCCCGCAAGACCGGCCACCTGCTCCAGATCGGCCACCAGCGGCGGTCGAATCCGCGGTACCGCCACGCCAAGGAGCAGTTGCTCGACGAGACCGGCCTCCTCGGCCGCATCACGCAGGTCTACGGCCAATGGAACCGCTCGAAGTGGGCTTGCGAGCCGCAGGGCGCCCCCAAGCGGTACCCCATCAGCGACGCCATCCTGGCCAGGTACGGGTACGCCAGCGCGTTCGAGTTCCGCAACTGGCGGTGGTTCCGAAAGTACGGCGGGGGGCCGATCTGTGACCTCGGCAGTCACCAGATCGACGTCTTCGGATGGTTCCTCGGCGCCCGGCCCGTCTCCGTCTACGCCGACGGCGGGGCCGACTACTGGGAACCCTACGAATGGCACGACAACGTCTACGCCCTGTACCGGTTCGAGACGCGCGGCGGCACGGTGCGGGCCCTGTACGAGACGTTCAGCACCACGAGCGCCCGCAGTTACTACGAGTCGTTCATGGGCGACCAGGGGACCCTCAGCATCTCCGAGAATCCCGGCCAGTGCCGCGTGTACGCCGAAGGGTACCTGACTCCCGCCAAGGCGCAGGACCACCCCTGGCAGAAGTGGGTGGACAAGGGCTACCTCGTGCCGGTGCCGAAGGACGAGAGCAAGGAGGACGTGGACGCCCCGCAGACGATGGCGGACCAGATGCTGGCGCTGTACCGCTCGCCGCCGCCCGTGGCATTCCTGCTGGGCGTCGAGCCGGAAGAGAGTTTCCACCAGGCCCATCTGCGGAACTTCTTCGACGCCGTCCGCGGCCGCGGCGACCTCGCCTGCCCCGCCGAGGTCGGGTACGAGACGGCCGTCCAGGTCCTGAAGGTCCACGAGGCGCTCCAGGCCCAGGCGCCCGTGACGCTGGGGGAGGAGGATTACCGGGTGTGAGCAGCCAAGCACGGCATGGGAGCGCGGCGGGTCTCCGCACCCGCCGCGCGAATACGTTCTCGGCGCAGCGCGGTTCGAGCCGGGTGCGGGAGCACCCGGTCCTCCTCATCCGCCTTGGCACGTGCCACGGCCGATGAGGATGACCCGCCGCTTCCGCGGCGGGCTCGGAAAATGCAACGCGCCGCGCGGTGGGTACGGAGACCCACCGCGCGATGTCCGCGCCCCCCGCTTTTCAGCGGCACGGGGCGGGGAGCGGGGGGTTTATAGGCACGAATCCGGCCCGCCGGCCGGAGAATCCGGTGACGAAACGGCCTCGCCGGCCGTCAAGATTCCCGGAGAGTTGCTTGGCATCGGCGAGAATTTGGTTACAATGGCCGCCTCCCCGTCGGCGGGAGCCCGCCGGCGGGGGCGAACCGCAGAAACCCGTCTCCAGAGGAGGTCACGAAGTCGATGAACGCTAACCACGAAACCCACACGATGCAGGGCGTCAGCCGACGCGGATTCCTGAAGTCGACCGCGGCCGTCGGGGCCGGACTGGCCGTCGCACCCACCATCCTGGGCGCCGAAAAGGCCGGACCCACCGAAATCAAGGTCGGCATCATCGGGGCCGGCACCGAGGGCCGCGTCCTCATCCAGCAGGCCATCAAGATCCCCGGCATCAAGTTCACCTGCCTGTGCGATATCTGGGATTACAGCCAGCGGTACACCGGCCGCCGGCTCCACGCCTACGGTCACGAGGTCCTGGAGCACATGTACAAGGACTACCAGGACATGCTGGAGAAGGAAAAGGACCGCATGGACGCGGTCATCGTGGCCACCCCGGACTGGATGCACGCCGAGCACGCGGGCGCCTGCCTGGAGGCCGGCAAGCAGGTCTACTGCGAGAAGGAGATGTCCAACGACCTGGCCAAGGCCAAGAGCATGGTCGAGACGGCCAAGAAGACCGGCAACCTGCTCCAGATCGGGCACCAGCGGCGCTCGAACCCGCGGTACCTCTTCGCCAAGCAGAAACTCCTCGACGAGGCCGCCCTCCCCGGCCGCATCACGCACATCTACGGCCAGTGGAACCGGTCGACGGCGGCCGCCTCGCCGCGCGGCTTCCCGAAGAAGTACCCGATCGACGATAAGACCCTCCAGAAGTACGGCTACGAGAACATGTTCCAGTTCCGCAACTGGCGGTTCTTCTGGAAGTACGGCGGCGGGGCCATCGAGGACCTCGGCAGCCACCAGATCGACATCTTCCCCTGGTTCACCGACGCCAAGCCCACCAGCGTCCAGGCGTCCGGCGGCACGGACTACTGGAAGGAGTACGAGACGTACGACAACATCCTGGCCATCTACACCTTCCAGGGCCCCAAGGGCATCATCCGGGCGTTCTACCAGACGCTGACCACGACGAGCGCCCGCGGCTACTACGAAGCGTTCATGGGCGACGAGGGCACCCTCTCCATCTCCGAGGCCCCCGCCCAGTGCCGCGTCTACGCCGAGGGGCACCTGCCCGCCGTCGAGGGCAAGCACCCCTGGACCAAGTGGGTCGACAAGGGCTACCTGATCCGCGTCGAGGAAGAAGAGGCCGCCGAGGAACCGGCGTCCGCCGCCGACCAGATCATGGCCGTCTACAAGTCCAAGCCCCCCACGGCCTTCATGTTCAACGTCGAGGTGGAGGGCTCGTACCACCAGGCCCACATCCAGAACTTCTTCGACGCCATGCGCGACGACAAGGTCGAACTGAATTGCCCCGCCGACGTGGCGTATGAAACGTGCGTCATGGTCCTGACCGCCAACGAAGCCGTCAAGGCCGGCAAGACCATCCCGTTCACCGAAGAGGACTTCAAGGTCTGAGGGAGGCCATGAGCCGACACTCGCGTGCCCACGCCGCGGCCGGTCCATCCCGTTGGGCCGGTGCGGCACTCGTGACGGCGGCGGCGCTGGCGGCCGCCCTGGCGGTCGGTGCAGCCGAGAAGGCCGAGAAGAAGGTCGCCCACATCCCCGGGAGCCGGTTCACGTACGTCCACACCCTGGCCCTGAAGGATGCCGAGGGGGGCGACGTCTCCCTCCAGGAGCCGCCCGTCCTCCCCTTCTCCTACAACGCCACCTGCACCACGTGCCACGAGTACGAGACCATCCGCCGGGGCTGGCACTTCAACGCGCCGGACCCCGACGTGCCGCCCGGCCGGCCCGGCCAGCCGTGGTTCTGGGCCGACCAGATCACCGGCACGCAGATTCCCGTCTCGTACCGCGACTGGCCGAACACCTGGCACCCGGACGAGTTGGGCGTGACGCCGTGGCAGATCATCCAGATGTTCGGCCATCACCTGCCGGGCGGCGGGCCGGGCGAGATGACCAAGGTCGAGGATCCCGGCGCCCGGTGGCTGGTCTCCGGCACGCTTGAGATCAACTGCGGCTCGTGCCACAGCGGCGACCCGGCGTACGACCAGGTGGAGAATTTTCTTCAGATCGCGCGGCAGAACTTCCGCTGGGCCGCCACCGCCGCCACCCCCCTGGCCGTCGTCACGGGGG
>JAWODB010000339.1:0-4813 GCA_046483505.1 Phycisphaerae bacterium | reverse complement strand
AGGAAAGGCCGCTGGGCCAGATCGCCGCAAACGGCCGGGCCTCCTTCATCTCCTTGGGATCCGGTACCTCGTAGCTGAACAGCTTGACGTGCGGTTCGGCCTCGGCCGCATCGGCCACGCCCCGCTCCCGCTGGAAGGCCGCGGACTCGGCCACCAGGCGCCGCAGGCCCAGCGCCATGCCGCTGATCGGTCCGGTTGCCAGCTCGGGAATTTCCATCAGGAGTCAGCGGTCAGGAGTCAGGGTTATGGTTTTCTTCCTACTGGCCACTGGCCACTAGCCACTGACCACTCCTAGCCGGCCGGGCCGTAACGCTTGGGCCGGTTCCGCTCGAACAGCAGCTCCCACCCGTGGGGCGTCTCGTTGCGGACCGCGCCGGCGAAGCCCCAGGGCTCGTCCGGCTGGTCTTCGGCCCGCAGGAGCCGGTCGCCGACCTCCGGCCGGGCGATGCCCCCCTTGTCGGCGGATTTATCCCGCAAGCAGAAGATCCACAGCCGCTCCTTCTGCTCGTCGACCAGGTCCTCGATCACGTCCGCCTCGCGGTCGTAGACCACCGAAATCGTCACTGTCCGCGAGGCCCCGCTTCGGCGCGGCGTGAAGGTGGCCTCCTCGGCAAAGTGGCCGGTCTGCAAGAACGGCCCATAGGCCCCCGTGCAGTTCTCCGCCCGCGCTTCCTTGAAGTTTGCGACCAATGCAAATCTCCAACGTGACTGGGTGACGGGGTGAGGGGGTGAGGGGGTGATGCGCGCCCATCACCCCCTCACCCGTTCACCCCGTCACCCCCTCATCTCCCTACTGGCTCTTGTACCGCACCCGGATCCGCTCGAGCAGCATGCTGGCCGCGACGCTCTCGGCAATCACCGAGCTGGCCGCCCCCTTTTGGATCTGAGCGAAAAGCTGCAGGCCGGAACTGTAGTTGCTCATGTCGAACCGCGTCGTGCGGGCGACCGCCTGGAGGTTGCCGCGGGCGTCGTCGACCGAAAACAGCACGTTCGCCTTGCCGCCCACGGACGGCGGCGGGACGACCGTCTTGATCCCGCTGGCGAAGTCGATCGTGAACCGCTTGACGCTGGTCGAAAGCACCTGCCCGGTGGCCACGTCGTCGTTGTTGTTGACGCCGTCGTCCGTCTCGACAACGACGTTGTTGCACCCGTACAGCCGGAACGCGGCCAGCGCGGTCATCAGGTCCGGATCGTTGTTGTGGGCCGAGCAGAGGCCCCAGGCGGCGCTGATCGCCGCGTGCAGCGTTGCTGTCGAGAGCTTCAGGTAGAAGTCGACCTGCTGGATCAGGTCGATATCGAAGCTCAGCTCGTCGCCCAGGTAGAGCACGGCCACCTGGTCCTCGAGGTCGCCCTGGAGGTTGAGGGTCATGAACCCGTTGTCGGTCAGCACCGTCGGCGGCCCGCTGCCGGTGATCTTGCTCCGCCAGAGCGATCCGTCGGCGCTGCCGACGCCCGGCGGGTTCTCGTCGCCGATGAAGATGAATTCCTTGTCAAGGACGTGGGTTCCCATCGCGGGTCTCCCGTTGGTTGAAGGTTTGGATTCGAGCGGCCCCTGTTTCCCCGGCGGATCGGCCGCCCCCGGTTATCCGCCATCTGTCTGTGACGGGGTGAAGGGGTGACGGGGTGACGGGGTGACTATCACATTCACCCCCTCACCCGTTCACCCCGTCACCCCCCCCTCTTCTCAGGCTCCGGTCCCGGCGTTGCGGACCACGCCGCGGTAGTTGTTGATGGCCGCGGCAAAGCGGCCCTCGAACTGGAAGATGCGGCAGTTGTTCTTGGGGTTGTAGTAGTTGCGGCTCCGCATCCGCTCGAAGCCCCGCTGGTGGCAGTACACGATCGAGCGGGCCCGGGCCGGCGTGGCGAAGCCGTAATACTTCACCGCCGAGTCGTCCGTGAGCATGGTCTCCACCGCGTAATCCACCTGGCCCTTGAAGATCGGGGTCGATCCTTCGGTGGTCGGGTAGATTTGCAGCGTTGCCGCCAGGAGCTGCTGGGTGGTCGTCTCCAGCGCCTCGGGGATCAGCAATAGGTTGAGCGTGTAGGCCAGCTTGCGCAGGCCGCCGACGCCGGTCTGCTGCCGGAGCAGCAGGCGCATAGCCGACAGCTCCGTGGTGCTCGGCGGGTTGCCGGCCGCTCGGTCGTTGCCGTGCGAAACGAGATGGAACAAGGCGATCCCGTCCGCCGCGGCCACGTTGCCGGTCAGCAGGTTGACGCACAGCCGGTTGAGCGTCTGGTCGTGTGCCGCCTGCTTGTCCTGAAGCGCGTCCATGAAGGCCCCCAGGTCGTCGTTGACCATCATGACCGGCGTCAGGCCGAACTCGTCGCCGTAGCTGTCCACCTGAATCCAGGCGCAATCCTCGGAAAGCTCCGACTGTTCGAAGTCGTCTCCGTCGACGTGCAGCGGGAACTCCCCGAACTCGCCGAAGCGGACCAGGGTAGACGGCTTGAAGTCGGGCACGGCCGGCTTGCGGTAGGCAAAGCGCTGGTAGCTCGTGCCCACGTACTGCGGGGCGGCCTCCAGCACCTTGTTGGCCGCCGCCGAGAGGATGTTCGGGAAGTCGCCGGGCGTCTGGAGCGGCACGTCCGCCGCGTAGATGCCCAGAGCGGCCCGTGCCTCGACGTCGCCCAGGGCGGCCCGGGCGATATCGTCCGGCGCGCCGATCGGCACGCGCCCGCAGGAAATGCGGAACGACTCGGTGCCCAGCATCATCAGCGTGTGATACTGGAGCTCCTCGACGCCGGCGGCGGGCTGCTTGACCTCCACGCCGCCGCGGAGGCACAGGCTGTCCACGGCCGCCAGTTGGAACTTGTCCCGGGCCGACTTGCCGGCAACCAGCTTGTTCACGGGTGTCTCCTTCTCGGCCGCCTTGGAGGTGGCCCTCATGAGGAATTTTTCAAGGCTGGAGCCGTCGTCGACGGCCGCCTGAATCGTCTCGTCGTGACAGCCGAGCAGTTTTCCCCGGGTGCGGATCTCGCCGATCCGCTCCCGTTCGGCGGCGGCGATCGCCTTCTCGTCGGGCTTCTTGTCGCCGGCCGGCGGCGGCGCGGCGGGGGAGTCTTCGGCCTTGGGCGCGGGCGGGGGATCGGCCAGCGGCGTTTCCTTCGCCTTGGACTTCTCGGCCTTTTCAAGCCTTTCAAACAGATCCTTCTCGACCGCCTCCACGTCGATCTTTCCCTCGGCCATCGGGATCTCTTTGCCCTTGGCCGCGTACCACGCGGACAGGGCGGCCATCGCCTCGCCCTTCGTGGCGTTCCCCTCGATCAGGCCCTTTTTGCGCAGGGCTTCCATGAGTTTCGGGTCCATCTGAAAAACCTCCTGGGCCCGTGGCCCGGTGAAAGACCCTTCCGCGGCCGGGCGAACCTTGCGCCCCAGCTCCGCGACGATTTCCGAGAGCGTGCCGACCCGATCGATCAGGCCGGCCTGCTTTGCCTTCGCGGCGACCAGGGACCGCCCCTGGCCGAAGTTTCTTTCGACGGTCTCGATCGAGACGCCGCGGTAGCGGGCGACGCCATCAAGAAACATCTGGTAGTAGTCGTCCGCTTCTTGCTCCAGATCGCGGCGCCCGTCCTGGTTGAGCGTCTCGTGGGGATTGCCGCGGGCCTTTTCGCGCCCGGCGTGGACGACCGTGCGCTTGACGCCGGCCACGGTGTCGGCGGCCGAGTAATCGCTGTGCACGGTGTAGACGCCGATCGAGCCGACCTGGGAGCTGGGCGAGGCGATCACCTCGTGGGCCGCCGCGCCGATGTAGTAGGCGGCCGAGCACATCTGGCCGGTGGCCACGGCGAGGACCGGCTTCGCTTCCGCGGCGATCCGCACCCGCTCGGCGGCCTCCGGCGTGCCCAGCACGTTCCCGCCCGGGGAATCCACGTCCAGCACGATCGCCCGGACCCGGTCATCGCCGGCGGCCTCGTCGACCAGGGCGGCGAACTCCTGGGTGGAGGTCCCGCCCGAGAAGTCCATCATCCAGTTCATCCGCGGGCCGAGCACGCCGTACAGCGGGATCAGGGCCACGCCCTCCTCGGTGATGCGGTAGGGCTCCTTGTCGTCCTCGATGATCGTGGTCCGGCGCAGTCCCTGGAGCCGGGTCTCGATCTCCTGCTGGCCGAGGTGTCCCTCCGCGCGCCGCTCCAGCAGGTCGACGATCGCGTCCAGTTTGCTCCGCGCGATGGCCCACGGCGTGTCGTGCACGGCCGCCACCACCCGCCGGATCTTGTGCTTGTTGAGCGTCTCGGGCATTTTTTACGGGACCTCCTCCGTTGCCTCCGCGCCCTCCTGTTGGCGGCTCTTGCCCGGGGTCGATGGCCGGTCGTAGTTCAGCTCGACGCCGTGCTTCCTGGCGAAGGCGATCTCCCGCTTGCGCTGCAGGATCACCTGGCGCCAGTTGCGGCCGCGGCGGGCGCAGACGCTTTCCAGCGTCTCGATCCCCGCGGCGATCAGGGCCAGGTCGCTGTCGGCCTCCTTCTCCGGGTCGGTGGCCTCCCAGCCCGGCGGCTGCAAGGTGAGCCGCTCCCAGCGTCGCTTCTGCCGCGCGTATTGGGAGGCCGAGAGCGAGCGGAACTGGCCGTAGGCCGCCATCTGCCGGGTCCACTCGCGGCGGATCGGCAGCACCAAACGGCGGCCCAGGTAGCCCTGCAGCGGCCGGAACGCGGCCCGGTCGTCCATGTGGGCGGCCCGGGCACTGACGTACGTGGTGCCCGAGTAATCGCGCGTCAGGCGGTAGCGGGACACGCCGCCGCCCATGGCCAGCAGCATCAGGATCAGGTTCGTAAAGACGCCGGCGTCCCGATTCGGCCGCTTGGCCTCCACCTG
>JAWODB010000086.1:0-6320 GCA_046483505.1 Phycisphaerae bacterium | reverse complement strand
TGCCGGTCGTCTCTGAGGACGAGAGGGACGTTCTGCTCGGCTGTGCGTGGGAACTGAACGAGTATCTGCCACAGGTGGTCGACGGTCCGCGGGTGTCGGCCGAGAACGCCGACAACAGCGGCCTGTCCGCAGACAACTCGCACAGCGGGCCGTTGCCGGCAGAGAAGTCGCACAGTGCGGCAGTGTCGGCCCACAACGCCGAGAGACCCGGCGACGATTTCAACAGCCGCGGAGATGTGCGGGCGGTGCTCTCACAACACGGCTGGGCGCTCGCCCGCGGCGGCGAGAACGAATACTGGCGGCGACCGGGCAAGACCTGTGGCTGGTCGGCGACGCTGAAGGACCGTGTCTTCTACGTGTTCACCTCCAATGCGCCGCCGCTGGAGCCGAACCGGCCCTATTCGCCGTTCGCGGTCTACACCATGCTCCACCATGGCGGAGATTTCGCACAAGCCGCCAGAGAACTCCGAGAACTCGGATATGGGTCGGACCCGCCCGACGACGGCGTGGACATTTCGCACCTCGTGGCCATGTCCGCCGACAATGACGAACCCCCGCCGGAGAACACGGACATTCCCGACCCCGAGCCGTTGCCGGACCGGCTCCTGTACGTGCCCGGGTTCGTGGACGAGGTCATGGACCACATGCTCGCCACGGCGCGGTACGGGCAGCCCGTGATGGCCTTCGGGGGATCGCTCATGCTCCAGGCGTTCCTCGCCGGCCGCAAGATCCGCGACACGTCCGATATGCGGACGAACCTGTACCTGCTGGCCCTGGCGAACTCCGGCGTCGGCAAGGACCACCCGCGGCGCATCAACCAGCGCGTCCTGGTCGCGGCCGGCCGCAACGATTGTTTCGGGGAACACTTCGCCAGCGGCGAGGGCATCGAGGACCGGATGTTCACCACGCCGTCGATGCTCTTTCAGACCGACGAGATCGATGCCCTCGTCCTGGCCATCGCGAAGGGAAGCGATCCGCGCTGGGAGAACATCATGAGCGTTCTCCTCCGCTTCTTCACGAGCGCCTCGGCCATCTACCCGATGCGCGTCAAAGCCGGGCAGAGTCCGGGCATCATCGACCAGCCGTCGCTGTGTCTCCTGGGCACGGCCATCCCGAAGCACTACTACGAGTCGATGTCGCCGCGGATGCTCTCGAACGGCTTCTTCGCACGCATGCTCGTCCTGGAAGCCGGGGAGCGCCTGCGCGGTGGCGGCAACGCCCGGTTGCCGCTGCCCGAGCGGGTCGTCGAAACGGCCAGGTGGTGGGTGGATTTTCAGCCCGGCCGTTCAGGCGGGAATCTTCAGACCTGGCACCCCGAACCGGCATGGGTCGACGCCACGCCGGAAGCGGAGGAGGCGCTGGAGGCCCTGAGGGACCACGCCGACGAGGCGTACGCCGCGGCCGAGCAGGCCGACGACCTGGCCGCGATGGCCGTGTGGGCCAGGGCTTACGAGAAGGCACGCAAACTGGCCCTCATCTACGCCGCCAGCGAGAACCCGCAGGCGCCGAAAGTCACCTTGCCCGCCGCCCTGTGGGCCAACGAGTTCGTCCTCGTCCTCACCCGACAGATGCTGGCCCGTGCCGCGCGCCACGTGGCCGAGAGCGAGTTCCAGGCCAAGTGCAACCGCCTCATCGACGTCCTGACCCGGTGGCGGCAGACCAAGGGCGGTGTGTGGATGCCCTTCTGGCGGCTCAACCGCAAACTGCCGTGGAGCGAACGCGAGCACGAAGATGTGCGGACGGCGCTGGAGAACATGAAACGCATCGAGTACGTGGAGCAACCGACCCGTGGCACCCCGAAACGGCTTTACAGGCTTCGCTGACCTGTTGTCAACCTGTTGCACCTGTTGCGCGCAATGGGTTGTCGCGCGGGCGGACCTGTTGCACCTGTTGACCACCTGTTGCGCCCCCCGGCGCGCAATAGGTTTCGGGCGAAATCGGCCTTTACAGTATGAAAAGAGAGAGAAGAAGAACCTATTGTCCTATTACACCCCCACCCCCGCGCGAGCGCGTATTTCGCGGCCGCGCGCATATCGCGCGCGGGCGAGCGATGGGTCCTACCTGTCATTCTGACAGTCGAGGGCCGCGGGAACAGTCGCGGTCCTAGACAGAGTTGCTTTGGCGTGTCCGGTTTTTCCGGTGAACCCCTGACGCAGCACGGAGGAACGAACGTGACCACGAAGACCTACGACGTGCAGCTCCGCGGGATCGACGACATCCGCCCGTACGAGCGGAACCCGCGCATCAACGACCAGGCCGTCGACGCTGTGGCCCGCAGCCTGGAGGAATTCGGCTTCCGCCAGCCCATCGTCGTCGATGCCGAGGGCGTTATCGTCTGCGGCCACACGCGGTGGAAGGCCGCCAAGAAGCTCGGCCTCGCCAAGGTGCCCGTCCACGTGGCCGAGGACCTGACGCCGGAGCAGATTCGGGCCTACCGCATCGCGGACAACCAGACGGGCACGCTCGCCGAGTGGGACTTCGAGATCCTGCCCATCGAACTCGCCGAACTGCGCGAGGGCGGGTTCGACATGGACCTCCTGGCGTTCGACGACGAGGAACTCGCCCGGCTCATCACCGAGGGCGCCGGCGTCAAGGAAGGCGAGACGGACCCGGACGATGTGCCCGAGCCGCCGGACGAGGCAACGACCCAGCCCGGCGACCTGTGGATTCTCGGTGACCATCGGTTGCTGTGTGGCGACTCTGCCAGCACCGAGGACGTGGACCGGCTGCTGGACGGCGCCGCCATCCATCTCGTCAACACCGACCCGCCGTACAACGTGAAGGTCGAGCCCAGGTCGGCCACGGCCATCGCCGCCGGCAAGAGTTCCTTCCCCGAGCAGGCCAGGAAGATGCACCACCAGGGGTTCGATACGGCCCGCGGCGTGAGTGACCCCGCCAAGGCCCGGAAGAAGATGCGCGCGAAGGACCGGCCGCTCGAGAACGATTTCCTCTCCGGCGAGGACTTCGACAAACTGCTCCTGGCGTGGTTCGGCCAGATGGCCCGCGTCCTGGTGCCCGGCGGCGCCTTCTACATCTGGGGCGGCTACGCCAACCTCGGCAACTACCCGCCGGCGCTCAAGGCCTCGGGCCTCTACTTCAGCCAGGGCATCGTGTGGGACAAGCAGCACCCGGTATTAACACGTAAAGATTACATGGGCGCGTTCGAAATCGCGTTCTATGGTTGGCGGGAGGGCGCCGGCCATCACTTCTACGGGCCGAACAACGCCACGGACCTCTGGCACGTGAAGAAGGTCAACCCGCAGGCGATGGTGCACTTGACGGAGAAGCCCGTCGAACTCGCCGTCCGCGCCATCCAGCATTCGTCCAAGCCCGGCGAGAACGTCCTGGACCTCTTCGGCGGCTCCGGCTCGACGCTCATCGGCTGCGAGCAGACGGGGCGGAAGGCGTACCTCATGGAAATGGACCCGCTGTACTCGGACGTCATCGTCCAGCGGTGGGAAGAGTTCACGGGCGGCAAGGCCGAGCGGATCGCCCTGGAAGCGTCAGAACTGGTGGAAGCATGAGGCCTGTGTCAACTATCCATGTCGAGCGCATCGGGCAGCGAGCCGCGACCGCGAAGCCACAGGTAGTTGTCCAGGAAGACGCGGGCAGGAAGCCCCAGGCTGTCCGCGTACTCGAGAGCGTACTCCTGGAAAGCGCGGCTGGCTGCCGGGGTGAGTCCGCCCAGTCCGAGCCATTTGGGCAGGGCCTTCGGCTTGTCGTGCTTCCTGGCGTGCCTTCTCAGGCCTTTGGCGACGACGCTGTCCAGCGGAACCTCCAGCCACGGCCCGACTTTCTCAAGGCCGTACCTCTCGCACAGGAGGCGATTGTAGAAACACGAACGCAGGAAGAGGTTCAGCGTCTTACGTGCAATACCCCATGGCCTATCGGGATTGGGAAGGCGGCGTTGTATGCGTCTCGTCTGGTTGTTCAGCCACTTGTCGAACAGCGCCCGATTGCGGCGGGGCACGTCGCTCAGGGTCATCGTCTCGCCGAGGAATGTGCGCACGGCATCGGCGGTGCCGCGGGGCTGACCGCGAACCGCGCTCGTGCCCACAGCGGAAACCGCCTCGTATTGCTGAACCATTGCCGCCAGTGCAGCCTTCGAGATGCGTTTCGGCATAACGGCGTCTCCTCTTCTGTCGGTAAACGAAAGTCTACCGTAGATTCGCTGAGCGCCAAAGAGAAGAACTCCGCTGAGGCACGCACCGTGGCAAAGGGAGCATCATGAGGATCGCCCGCGTCTTCCCGCGTCGTACGAGCGCTACGCCCGACGACGACCTCGCGTTCGTCGGCGACCCGCCGCTGTTCCTGCCCGAGGCGGACGAGGTGCACGTCTCGTGCGCGTTCACGTGGGACCGGACCGAGGCCCGGCGCCTGGCCCGGGCATGGACGGCCCAGGGCTACCGCGTCCGCCTGGGCGGTCCCGCGTTCGATTCGCCCGCCGGCGAGTTCGAGCCGGGCCTGTACGTCAAGCGGGGCATGACGATCACGAGCCGGGGTTGTATCCGGCGGTGCCCGTTCTGTTTCGTGCCGCGGCGCGAGGGCCGGCTGCGGCTCCTGCCCATCCAGCCCGGCTGGGACATCCTCGACAACAACCTCCTGGCGTGCCCCCGGGCGCACGTGGAGGCCGTGCTGGACATGCTCCAGGCTCAGCCCAAGGCGGCCCGGTTCACCGGCGGCATCGACGCCCGGCTGTGCGAGCCGTGGTTTGCGAGGCGGCTGGGCCGCATGCGGGTGCAGATTCTCTACACGGCCTACGACCAGCCGGACCAGCAATCGGCCGTCGAGCGGACGGTGACGATGCTCCGGGAAGCGGACCTGACGCAGCGGCAGGTGGGTTGCTACGTGCTCGTCGGCTACGAGGGCGACACGCGCCGGGATGCCGAGGCGCGGCTCGAGTGGGTGTTCGAGACGGGCGGCACGCCGTTCGCCATGTATTTCCGCCCGCCGGAGGACCGGCGGCGACGCGTCCCGCGGGCGTGGAGCCGGCTGGTACGGCGGTGGACGCGGCCGGCGGTCATTTTCTCGGCCCGGAGAGGCGCCCCGGTGGGTGCCGGGGCGCAAGGGGAGGTGTGATGCTACTCCAGTGGCGTGACCTCAAAGTCCCATACCCACACGGTGCCGTCCTTGTGCTGGGCGTCCTGGGGTGTCTGGCCGGCGGTTACCTCGATGCGGTAGAGCCACCAGCCGGCCTCGCCGTGGCCGATATCGCGCTGGGCGTCGCGGATGACGGCGTCGCACTCCTGGGGGAAGTGGTCGCTTCGGACGTGAACGCGGGTGCCGTCGGGCAGCCGCGGCGGGCGTATCGCGGTGCGTGCCATGGGTCACTTCTCCTTCGTGGTGGCGAGGGCGAACTGGCCGCGGCCGACCTTCTCGAAGCGGGATTCATCGCCCTTCTTCGATATCTCTCGGATGATGGCAGAGTACAATGTTGCCTCGGGCGTCGCGCCCTTCGTCTGCCAGCGGCCGGTGGCGAGGACCTTCTCGACGATGGTCTTGCAGTCCATCGGCTCCTTGGCCTTGGCGAGGACCTCGGCGGCGAGGTCCAGGAGGCTCGGCTTCTTCTCGCGCGGCGCCTTGGCCTTCTTCGCCTTCGCCTTGCGGTCCTTCTCCGCCGCGGCGACGGCCTTGTCGAGTTCGGGGTCGGGCTTGGCGACCTTGGCGGCGACGTCCTTCCGCCACGCATCGACCTTGGCCTTCTTCGCCGCCTTGGCGTCGCCCTCGGCGGCCCCCTCGCCGCCGACGTTGGCCCGTGTGGCGTCTTTGGCCGCCGCCTTGGCCTTGGCGGAGGCCTTGCCCTTGCCGCCCTTCTTGGGCCACGGCCCGCGGAGGCGCCGGGCGCTCTTGATGCGGACCTTTTTGTTCGTGGCAGTGTTCGTCGCGTCCCAGCCGCCACGCGGGTTCTCGGCGTCGATGCGGACGGGCACGACCTTGCCGCTCACCTTCGCGCCGTACACATTGCCAACCTTCACATCGGCCTTCTTCATGACCTGCTCCTTGTGCTGGTGTCCCATGGGGACGGTTCGCTACAGGCCGAGCCCGTCGCAGAGCCGGCCCAGTTGCTCGGGCCCCCCGACGAGGCCGGTGAGCCGGTCCGCCAGCCAACGCAACTGGCGGTCGACTTCGGGGTTGCTGGTGCGGGCGGGTTGCAGGTAGGCGACGATGGCCGCCACCGCCTGCGGGCTGAGGTTGTCCTTCAAGGCGTCGAAGAGGTCCTGCTCATCAATGCCCGCGGGTTCCTGGAGGGCGGCTTGGGCGTGGATGGTGTCGTACAGCCGCTGGCCGAGGATGTCGCGGACGGCCGTATCGAGCGCGTC
>JAWODB010000336.1:0-29977 GCA_046483505.1 Phycisphaerae bacterium | reverse complement strand
CCGGGCCACCCCGCGCAGGTCAGCCTGCACGGACCGCTCGACCACCCCCCCTACTCCTCCGCCGGCACGATCGTCGCCGCCCAGTGCCACCGGAGGCCGTCCGGCACGGAGAGGAGGACCGTCTCGTCGGCGCAGCGCACCGTGGCGCGCTCGAACGGCTTCGTGTCGCCGGCCTTCCACCACTCGATGGCGTACGGCCCGGGCCGGAAGTCGCCCATCCGCATCACGACGCCGCGCAGCGGCCCGTACGCCTCGTCGTGATGGGCGGAGGTCCGCATGAAGAACAGCAGCGCCCGCTCCTTGTCGCCCACCATCCCGTAGTGATGGACGGACGGGCCGGTCACCTTGTCGAAGTAGGCCTTGCGCCAGGCGTGGGCGCCGAAGTCCACGCCATCGAGCATGGCGGCGGTGGGACGGTACACCTGCTCGATGGCCTGCGCCTGGCGCAGATGCCAGGCGTGCAGGTAAATCGCCCCCGCCCGGTGCCCGGCGACGGCCGCCCACAGCCCCGCCCGCGCCAGGCGCTCGGCGTGCTCCGGCGTGCCGTAGCCGGTGACCACGTACGGCCGCTCCTCGCCCTCGTAGAAGTCGGCCAGCGGGTAGCCGTACGGATTCGGGTACAGATACTCTTTCATATCCACCCCATATGGGGTGTTGAAGACGAAGTGCGGGTTCGGGTCCATCTCGCGAATGGTGCGGACCACCGCCGTCCAGTAATCGCTGCCCGTCGGACGGAAGTGCGCGTTGTCGAACAGCGTCCACCCCAGGACGGCCGGGCTGTACGACCATCGGGCCACCTGGTACCGCAGCCGGCGCAGGGTCAGCGCTTTGTGCTTGCCGTAGACGGCGTACGGGCGGGTGTCGTCGCCCCTCAGCGTCACGGGATCGTAGTTCCACGTGACGGGAATCACCGCCAGGCCGCGCGCCGCGCACCGCTCGATGATCCGGTCGGCCACCCAGGCGTTGCCGGCATGGTACCGGCCCGGCGAAAGGCCGGGAATCCAGGTCTTCTCGCCCTGCGCCTCCAGGGGAAGGTACCACGAGTGCAGCGGCAGGCGGACGCACGTGGCCCCGGCGTCGGCGAGCGCGTCGACGGTCGTCACGTACCAGTCCCAGGTGGCATAAAGGCCCGCCGGGTCGATGCCGTTCTCGCGGTCGCAGAACCCCGCCGCGCCGTACGCCTTCTCGACCTTCCTGGTGCCGAACTGGTGCCCGTCCAGGCGGCAGCCCATCAGGAAGACGGTGCGGGCGGTGCGCGGCTCCTGGTAATACGTGGGGTTCGTCTCGTGCAGGCGGAGGAACCCGCGGGCGGTCTCCTCGGCCTTCAGCACCTGGAACGTGACCGGCGCGGCCTCGGCCTTCCGTTTGCCGGCCGTCGCCCGGACCGTCCACGTGTGGTTGCCGGGCACGAGCGGCGTGTAGCGGACGCGGAACCCCGGCTCGCCCTCCGGCACGATGCGCTTCGCCCCCTCGTCCACGCGGTGGTCCCGGTACCAGAACGCGGGGACGGAGACCGGCTCGCCGCCGGGCGGCTCGACGACCGCCCGGACGTCGATCTCGGCCGGATCGTCCGGGTTCTCGAACGGGCCGCCGTCAACGGCGATCGCCACCTCCAGCCGCTCGAGCACCCGGCCGACGGGCGGCCGAAGGGAAACCTCCGTGATCTTCAGCGGCGGGGGCGGCGGCTTCGATGCCTTGGCCTTCGCCTCTTCCGCGTCGCCCGCCGCCTTCCGGGCGTCGGCCGCCTCGGCCGCCGTGACGGCGGCCGGGGCGCAGACGACCGGCACCAGGTAGGCCAGGAGTCCTGCAACCGCAAGCGCAAGGCGACAGCGCATGGGATCCCTTCTCTCTGCCGATCTCACGAAACCGTCGAAGCGGGCCGGGCCAGACGCCGCTCGCGCCCCGTGCCACGGCCGGCCTTGTCCGGCCGTGCGCTGTGCGCAGCGCGGGGTGGCATGCTTTCGCGCCGTTGCGAAAGCATGCGCTGCGTTGTGCGCGGCGGGCAGTCTTGCCCGCCGCGCCGTGCCAAACGGCGCGCGGCCCGCAAGCGGGCCGGCGAACACGGACCGCGCCGCGCACGTCAGCCTGCATGGACCGCTCGCGCGCCGTGCCACGGCCGGCCTTGTCCGGCCGTGCGCTGTGCGCAGCGCCGGGTGGCATGCTTTCGCGCCGTTGCGAAAGCATGCGCTGCGTTTCGAGGCGCCCACTATCGCGCCAGCGGCAGCCAGACGGCCATCTGCGACGGCCCGCGGTTCGCCCACGCGTAGTACGGGATGAACGTCACGTCCAGCGCCCCGTCCGCCGGCACCGTCGCGGAGCCGCGCGGCACCGGGCGGTATAGCCGGCCCTTCCACGGCGGCCCGGCGGGGAGAACCGGCTCCGCGGAAGCCTGCGCCCGGACGCCCTTCCCTTTCAACACGACCACGCCGCCGAGGTAGTCCTCTCTCCACTCCGGCTCCAGGGGCGCGCCCGCCGGCAGGGCCACCTCCGTCGGCGGCACGCCGTCCGGCGCATCGTGCGACTCCAGGCAATAAACCACCGGGCCCCGGGCGACCGCCACCTTGCCGACGAGGCGCTTGGCCTCCGGGTGGGCGGCCATCAGGCGGACCGGCATCGGCAGATGCAGGTCCACCGCGTCGCCCTCCTTCCACCGGCGGCGAAGCGAGACGTACGTGCCGGGAGCCGCCTCGACCCCGTCGGGCTCGCGGCCGTTGATCTTCAGCGTGGCGCCCTCGGCCCAGCCGGGGATACGAAGCCGGAGGGCGAGGTCCCGCGACGGCGCCTTGTGCACGGTGAGCCGCACGCGGCCGTCCCACGGGTAGTCCGTCCGCTGCTCGATGCGGAGGGGGCCGGCGGCCAGGTGCGCGTCCAGCACGCTGCCGGCGTACACGTTCAGCCACACGCCGTCGTCCGCCAGGCCGTACGCCCACTCGTGCACCTTGCCGAGGGTCCGGACGACCTGCGGCGGGCAGCAGAAGCAGCGATGGATCGCCCACCGCTCGGCCGTGTGGTGGGGCGAGAGATCATCGGTCCGGTCCGTCCGCTCCAGCGGGTTGCAGTAGAAGAACCCTTTGCCGCCGGCGCCGATGGGCGAGAGCCCCGCGTTGTAGAGGACGCGTTCCATCACGTCGGCGTACCGGGCGTCGCCGCTGAGGGCGAGCATGCGGCGGTTCCACATGGCATTGCCGATGTTGGCGCACGTTTCGGCGTAGGCGGTGCGGGGCGGAAGTTGGTAATCATGGCCGAACGCCTCGTGCACCGGGTCGCCGCGCGGCGAGGTGCCTTTCCAGAACGAGCCGACGGCCCCGGTGATGTACATCCGCCGCCGGCACGCGCTCTGCCAGATGCGCTCCAGGGCGCCGGCGAGCGCCTGCTCGCCCGTCTCGGCCGCCACGTCGGCGGCCCCGGCGTACAGGTAACACGCGCAGACGGCATGGCCGACGGCCTGGGTCTCCTCCCGCAGGGGCACGTGGTCCTGCGTCAGGTCCGACCCGCCCGCCGCGCTGCCGCGCATCGACACGAACGTGTCCGCCAGGTCGAGGTAGCGGCGGTCGCCCGTGGCGCGGTACAGGTCCACGAGGCCCATGATGTTCGACGGGTTCCAGCCGAAGTGGGCCAGTTCCGGCGGCCGGGGGCCGAACGTCTTGCACAGGAAGTCGCCGAGTCTCCGCGCCGCCGCCAGGAACGTGTCCTTGCCGGTCATCCGGTGATGGACGGCGGCGGCCGTCAGCAGGTGCCCCATGTTGTACATCTCGTGGTGGTGCGGGTCGGCGAAGCGCTCCATGTCCGTCAACTGGACGTTCATCGAGATGTACCCGTCCGGCGCCTGGGCCTTGGCGATGACGGCGATCCACTCGTCGAGCAGGCGGTCGAGGCGCTCGTCGCGCGTCATGCCGTAGACGCGGGCCACGGCCTCCAGCCACTTGTAGCAGTCGCCGTCGCCCCAGTTCTTGCCGAGGTACGTGCCCTCGTCGAGGCCGGCGGCCACGCGAAAGTTCGCGAGGACGGCGGCGTTCTTCGGGTTCTCCAGGGCCCGCCGGACTTCCCACAGGGACACGTCGCGGAGCAGGCGGAACCGCTGGGCCCAGAAGCCGTCGGTCCACCGCACCTCGCCCGGCGCGGGCGGGTGCATCTCGAGGTGCGGGCCCCACGACGGGCCGCGCTCGCCGGCGCCTGCACCGGCGAGGCAGACCGTCGTCGCGAGGAGCAGGAGAACACATGTCAACACGCCTGTGCGAGCCATCAGTTGCCTCCCCTGTCGCCCCCCGCGCGTGGCAAAACGGCGCGCGGCCCGCAAGCGGGCCGGCGAACACGGGCCGCGCCGCGCAGGTCAGCCGGCATGGACCGCTCGCGCCATCCGGAGACCCACCGCGCGACGTTCTTCTGCCCATGCCTGTCCTACGGCGCGTCGCGGAACAGGGCCGACGCCGGTATCGGACGCCGCGCCTCGCCCGGCCCGTGCCAGGAAACCTCCAGCACCTCGTCGCCGCCCGTCTCGACGTACGCCACCGCAATGGGGTGCTTGCCCTTGCGGAGCGGAATGAATCCGCGACGCCGCCGCGCGGGGTGCGTCCCGTCGTTCGAGACCACCTCGCGGTCGCCGATGCAGAGGCGGCTCCCGTCGTCGGACTCGGTGTAGAACGCGTACACGCCGTCCGCCGGCACGCCGACGTACCCGCGGAAGAGGAGGGCAAACCCGTCCTTGCCGGCGTACGGCCCCAGGTCGAACGTTTCGACGCGGTCGGTGGCGGCGGGCTCGAGCGTATCGAAGTCCGGCAGCCGCTCCCACGTGCCCTCGAAGGCGAGGCGCTCCAGGCCCGGCTCGACGTCGGCGGCGAGTTCCGGCGGCCGCAGCGGCTCGGCCTTCGGCGTCAGCGTCAGGGCGAGGAACCGGCCGCCCCGCAGCACGCGGAGGAGCAGCGGCTGGCCGCCCTCGGCGTCCAGCAGGGCCAGGTGATAGGACAGGCCGCTGGGCACGTCCTCGCCGGCCAGACGCGTGACCACGTCGCCGGGACGGACCCCCGCCGCCTCCGCCGGCGAGCCCTGGCGGACTTTCGTCACCTCGGCCGGCCCCAGCGTGGCCACCTCCAGGCCCACGGTGAACCCGCGGCGTTCCTCGACGGCCAGGACCTCGGGCAGCGATTCGCGGATGCGGTCCGCCGGAATGGCGAACGCGATGTTGTCCGCCTGTAACTTCTTGGTCGTGTTCAGGCCGACCATCTCGCCCGAGACGTTCAGCAGCGGGCCGCCGCTGGAGCCGGGGTTCGTCGTCGCGTCCGTCTGGATCATCTCCGCGTAGAACGTGTACTCGGACTTGGTGCTCCGCCCGATGGCGCTGACGATGCCCTCGGCCACGGTCATGCCCATGCCGAAGGGGTTCCCCATGGTGACGACGCGTTCGCCGACCATGAGGCCCTGGCTCCGGCCGAGGGTGATCGGCTTCAGGCGGCGCTGGGCGTCGACGCGGAGGACGGCCAGGTCGAGTTGCTCGTCGAACGCCACGACGCGGGCGGTGTATTCGCGGCCGCCGTCGAAGCCGACGGCCAGGTCGCCCTCGTGCCGCAGCAGATGGGCGTTCGTCAGGACGAACCCCGCCGGGTGGACGACCACGCCGCTCGCGTACTCGGTATGCTTCACGTCCGGGTCCGACGGGTCCTGCCGCGTGCACCCGATGTTGACGACCGACTCCTTGCACGCCTGGAACACCTCGACGACGGCGGTGCGGCGAAGCATCTCGTACGAGGGCGCGGCGCGGGGGGCGGCGTCCTGGCGGGGTTCGCAGCCGGTCGCCGCGAGGACGGCGGCCAGCAGGCCGGGGACGAGAACACGCAGACCGGTGTGCATGGGGGTTCGGACTCCTTCGGGCCATCCATCCTTCGTGGAAACCGCCGGGCGCGGGACGTGCATTATACGCGCGCCTTCCCGAATCGGAAGAGGCTTCTTCGCGCCCATCTACTGAGCCCGGCAAAAGCGGTGTCCGTGGTTGTCATTCTGAGGAGCGGCGAAGTTCACCCGCCGGAGGCGGGCCGCGACGAAGCGCTGTACCCCGAGCGCAGTGAGGAATCTCGCCTTGATGCCGTTCGCACGGCGAGATTCTTCGGCCTCGCAAGCGAGGCCTCAGAATGACAGCCTGGCGCGATGAGGAGATCACTTTGCCTCAGCTCCGTAGGTGTACCGCCCCCCCCGGGCGCACCGTTGACACCGCCCGCGCGGGCCGACTACACTGGTCTCCGCGGCGACCGACGGCCGGCCGCGACCCGTCCCCCGTTGGAGGCAAACGATGAGAGGTATCCTGCTTACCCTGCTCGCCCTGGCCGTTCCGGCCGTCGCCCTGCCCTGCCTGCCCGCGGGATGCGCACCGGCGGAGGAACCGGAGACCGAACCGTCCGAGGACGCCGGCGGCCCGAAGGCCGAGATGCGCACCCTCCTTCAGGCCGCCGCCGACGCCGCCGACGCCCGGCCCGCCGGCGAGGTCACCTGGTACTCGCCGGAGAATCTCTACGACTACATCAACGGGCAGGCGGAGCAGTTCCGCGACGCCGGCTTCGTCGCCCTCGCCCACGCCGAGTACCGGGCGAAGGACGCGGCGGGCGACGCCTTCGTCGAGGTGGACCTGTACCGGATGGCGTCGGCGGAGGCCGCCCGGACCGTCATGACGCCGCCCCCGCCGGACGATGCCGTCGACCTCGCCCCCGGCGTGCAGGCGTACCGGGCCGAGACGCTGTGCGAGTTCGCCGCCGGCCCGTACTACGTGCGGATCGTGCCGCGCCTCGACGCCGCCGGCCAGGCCGGCCTGGTCGGCGCCCTGGCCCGCCGCCTCGCGACGGAGATCACGTCGAAATGATGCCCGCATTCCCATGACCGCGCCCCGCGATGAACGCGAGGGCAGACCGGCCCGCCTCCCCCGCTGGGGCGTGGGCCTGCCCGTTTCGCTCCTGACGCTGGCGTGGGGCGGCGCGGCATGGGCCGCGCACTTCCTGTGGTATCCCACGTTTGCCATCGAGGGGACGCTGCGGTACGTCCTCGCGGCGTGGGGCGGGGTGCTCGTCCTGGCTGGCGTGCCGCTTTACGTGTGGAGCCTGCGGGTGTTCCGGCGGGCGTGGCGGCAAGGGAAACTCGCCACGACCGGCCCGTACGCGCGGTGCCGGCACCCCATCTACGCGACGTGGATTCTTCTCATCACGCCGGGGGTGTGCCTGCTCATCGGCTCGTGGCTCGTCCTGACGACGCCTCTCGCGATGTACGCCGGCACCCGGCTGCTCGTCGGGCGCGAGGAACGGGCGATGGAAGCGCGCTTCGGCGAGGCGTGGCGGGCCTACCACCAGCGAACGGGGCGGTTCTGGCCACAGTGAAATGAACCGTGCCACGGCCGGCCTTGTCCGGCCGTGCGCCTTTCCAACACCGTGCCACGACCGGCCTTGTCCGGCCGTGCGCCTTTCCAACACCGTGCCACGGCCGGCCTTGTCCGGCCGTGCGCTGCGAAAAGGCGCGCGGCCCGCAAGCGGGCCGGCGAACACGGGCCGCGCCGCACAGGTGAGCCCGCATGGACCGCTCGCGCACTGCGTGCCACGACCGGCCGGGCCACACAGCATGGCGCGGCGGGTGCGGAGACCCGCCGCGCACAAACCCTGCTACTCGCCGTAACCGTCCGGATGGGCCTCGTGCCACCGCCAGGCCGTCTCGATGATCGTGGCGAGGTCCGGGTACTCCGGCCGCCAGCCGAGGTCGGCGGCGATGCGGCGGCTGGAGGCGACGAGTTCCGGCGGGTCGCCCGGCCGGCGGGGCGCGTCGGCGGCGGGAATTGCCCGGCCGGTCACCTGCCGGGCCGTCTCGATGACCTCCCGCACGGAGTACCCGCTCCCGTTGCCGAGGTTGTACGTCAACCCCTTGCCGGGCTCGACGGCCTCCATCGCCAGGATGTGGGCCTGGGCCAGGTCGTAGACGTGGATGTAATCGCGGACGCACGTGCCGTCGGGCGTCGGGTAGTCGGAGCCGAAGATCTTCACTTCATCCCGCCGGCCCAGGGCAACCTGGAGAACGATCGGCACGAGGTGGGTCTCTGGGTCGTGGTCCTCGCCGATGGCCGCATCCGGCGCCGCCCCCGCCGCGTTGAAGTACCGCAGGGCGCCGTACCCCAGGCCGTAGGCGCCGGCGTAGTACGCGAGGGCGTGCTCGATGTCGAGTTTCGTCTGGCCGTAGGCGTTGATCGGCCGGGTGGGATGGTCCTCCGGGATGGGCACCTCGTCCGGCTCGCCGTAGGTGGCGGCGGTGGAGGAGAAGACGAGGCGCTCCACGCCCGCCTTGCGCATCGCCGCGAGCAGCCGCAGACTCCCCACCACGTTGTTGCGGTAGTACTTCTCGGGGTCCTCCATGCTCTCGCCGACGTAGCAGTGGGCGGCAAAGTGCATGACGCAGTCGCAGCCGGCGCCCGTGAGGGCCTCCGTGAGGCGGGCCTCGTCCATCAGGTCGCCCTCGATGAGGGCGTCGGCCGGGACGGCGGGGCGATGGCCCTCGGAGAGGTTGTCCCAGACGCGGACCTCGTGGCCGGCCTCGAGGAGCCGCCGGACGACGTGGCTGCCGATGTACCCGGCGCCGCCGGTGACGAAGACGTTCATGGGCAAGGCCTCCCCTTCCGGGGTGCCACTGGCGGCTCGTCCGCCAGTGCTTCTGCAAATGCGTCCCGGCCACTGGCTCCGCTCATGGCCGGGCGTTTGGCGCACGACTGTCATTCTGAGGAGCGGCGAAGCCGCGACGAAGAATCTCGCCTTGCCGCCTTTCGCACGGCGAGATTCCGCCCCCTCACCCTCCCCTCTCTCCGCGGGGAGAGGGATACAAACGCACGACTAAGGCTACTTTGTCAACTTCGCCCTCGTACAAGAAGGCGGTGGCGCGGTGCCCAGTCCTGGGCACCGCGCGGTGGGCAAGACTGCCCACCGCGCTATAGTCGTAGGCGGTTGACGAGAGTTGACAAAGTAGCGCTAAGCGCTCCCGCCATTCATCTCGTGCTCGCGGAACCAGTCGATGGTCCGCTCCAGGCCGTCGCGGCGGGAGACCGCCGGCCGCCAGCCCAGCGTCCTGAGGACCAGGGTCACGTCCGGCCGGCGGCGCGCCGGGTCGCCGGACGGCAGCGGGGCCGCCTCCAGCGGCGACCGCGACCCGGTCAGCCGCAGAATCTCGCGCGCGAGGTCCAGCACGCGAATCTCGTCCGGGTTCCCCAGGTTGACGGGGCCCGTGTAATCGCTCCCGGCCAGGGCGACGAGCGCCTCGACCATGTCGGAGACGTAGCAGAAACTCCGGGTCTGCTGGCCCGTGCCGAAGACGGGCAGCGGCTCGCCCGAGAGCGCCCGCGTGATGAACGTCGGGATGACGCGGCCGTCGTCCGGCCGCATGCGCGGCCCGTACGTGTTGAAGATGCGGGCGATGCGGACCGCAACGCCCCGCTCCCCGGCGTAGGCGGTGACGAGGGCCTCGGCGACCCGTTTGGCCTCGGCGTAGGAGCCCCGCGGCCCGACGGCGCTGACGCGGCCGGGGTCGGTCTCCACCTGGGGATGGACCTCCGGCTCGCCGTACACCTCGCTGGAGGAGGCGAGGACGAACACCGCGCCGGCGGCCTCGGCGAGGTCGAGGAGGCGGCGGGTGCCCTCGGCCCCCGTCCGCAGCGTGGCAATCGGACGCTCGACGTGCCCCGACACGGGCGAGGCCAGGTGGAAGATGCGGTCGAGCGGCGGCGAGACGGAGAGCGGCTCGACCACGTCGGCCTTGACGAGGTGGAATCGGTCCGCGCCGACCAGGGCCGCCACGTTCTCCCACCGGCCGGAGGAGAAGTCGTCCAGGCCGACGACCTCGTGGCCGTCGGCGACCAGACGCTCGGCCAGGTGCGAGCCGAGAAAGCCGGCGGCGCCGGTGACGAGTATCCGCATACGAACGTCCCCCGGTCGGGCGGGTCGGGCGCGGCGAAGGGCGCGCGTCCGGCCGGCGCGCCTTGTTTGCCGGGTGCGTGGAACGGCGATTATAGGCGCGTCAATCGCGGCTGCAAGGAAAAGGGGCGGCGCGCCTTGTGCCACCGATTGCCTGTCAATCGGTGCACCGGGATCGCAGAACACGGATTGGCAGGCACTCCGTGGCACCCGGCAACGACCGCCGACGTTCCGTCGGCGGCTCAACGGACCCGCGGTGAGAGGGGAAGTCAGTTCGACTTCGGCTGGGCGGCGGCGGGGGGATGGCTGGGGCGGTCGAGGTGGTTGCGCGGCTCGTACTCGGGCACGACGTCCTTGAGGGCGTCCTGGACCTCCTCGAACGAGGCGCCGTCGGCGACGGCCTCGAGGCGCTCCAGGGCCCGCTCGATCTCCTGGCGGGTGCACCCGCGGTTCTGCCAGACGAAGATCTTGTGGTGGTGGGTGGGCAGGACGTCCTCGCCGCTGGTGCGGAGTTCCTCGAAGAGTTTCTCGCCCGGCCGGACCCCCAGGAAATCGATCCGGATGTCCACGTCGGGCCGGAAGCCCGAGAGGGTGATCATGTCGCGGGCCAGGTCGACGATCTTGACGGGCTCGCCCATGTCCAGGAGCATGATCTGCCCCGTCTTGCCCATCTGGCCGGCCTGGATGACGAGTTGGGTGGCCTCCGGGATCGTCATGAAGTAGCGGCGCATCTCGGGGTGGGTGACGGTGACCGGCCCGCCGCGGGCGATCTGCTCGCGGAAGATCGGCACCACGCTGCCGGCCGAGCCGAGCACGTTGCCGAACCGGACGATGACGAACTTCGTTTCGTCGGCGCCGGCCTCGGAGGAGACCGCCTGGCAGTACATCTCGGTAATCCGCTTGGTGCACCCCATGACGCTGGTGGGGTTGACGGCCTTGTCGGTGGAGATGAGGACGAGGGCGTCGGCGCCGGTCTCGCGGGCCAGGTCCACGACGTTGCGGGAGCCGAAGACGTTGTTCTTGATGGCCTCGCCGGGGTTGAGTTCCATCATCGGCACGTGCTTGTGGGCGGCGGCGTGGAAGATGACGTCGGGCCGGTGCTGCTGGAAGACGGCGGCCAGGCGCGGGCGGTCGCAGATGTCGGCGATGACCGGCACGACCGGCCGGTCCGGGGCGCTCGCGCGGAGTTCCCGCTCGATGTGGAAGAGGTTGTTCTCGGCCTGTTCCAGCAGGACGAGGCGCTTGGGCCGGAACGCCGCCACCTGCCGGCACAGTTCCGACCCGATGGAGCCCCCGGCGCCGGTGATGAGAACGACCTTGCCGGTGAGGAAACGGCCGATGGTCTCGGTGTCGAGCTGGACGGGCTCGCGGCCGAGGAGGTCGTTGATGTCGACCTCGCGGAGGCGGCGGACGTCGAGGTGCCCCTCGATGAGGTCGGCCACGCCCGGCACGATGCGGAACGTGAGCCGCTGGCCCTTGCAGACCTCGATGATGCGGCGGAGGTCGTCGCGGCTGGGCCTGGGCAGGGCGATGACGACCTCGTCGGCGTTCTGCTTCTCGGCGATCTCGGCCAGGTCGTCCACGCCGCCGAGCACCGGCACGCCGTGAATCCGGATGCCGCGCTTCCGCGGGTCGTCGTCGATGAAGCCGACGGCGTGGTATTTCTCGACGGGCAGGCGGTAGAGTTCGCGGAGGACGCCCTCGCCGGCGTCGCCGGCCCCGATGATGAGGACGCGCGTCAGGCCGGCCGGGCTGACCGGGCGGGAGCCCTCCCGGATGATCCGCACGAGGAACCGCAGGCCGCCCACCAGCGCGATCGTGCCCGCCCAGTCGATGATCAGCACGGTGTCCGGCACCTGGACGGTGGCCTGGATGAACTCCTGCCCCGCGGGACCAAGATACCGCAGAATGTAGACACCGGCTAAAATGATGGCCGTCGAAATGTGGCTCGCCTTGAACGTCTCCACCAGGTCCTGGATGCTGACGTACTGCCACCACCCCGCGTACATGCGGAAGTAGCCGAAGACCATCAGTTTCACGACGACGACGAAGAGAAGGAGTTCCCAGAAGTCGCGCCAGGTGCTCTCCGGGACGCCGACGGCCCCCGGCGGGAGCAGTTCGACCTCGTCGAACCGGCCGTTGCCGTTGTGGTCGACGTCCTCGGGGCCGGGGAAATTGCCGACGGGCTCGCGATCGACGTCCTGCTTGTCCACGATGGGGTCGGCCACGGGGGGAATCTGGAACTCGTACCGCAGCCCGTACGCCATCCAAAGCGAGGCGACGAACAGCAGGACGTGGACGCCCCCCACGTACAGGTGCCGCAGGGCCGGCCCGTACCGTCTCGAGAAACTCGGGGTGTCCTGGTCTGTGGTCATGCGCCCCGTCTGCCCCCGGTCAGGGCAACCGTCTGTGGGTGGGCGCAGAGGGATGGAGCGTCCGGCGATGACCGCTGTTGTATCGGCACCGAGGTATCGATTTCTTCACCGGATTACACTCGAAGCCCGATGGGCGGCCTCGCCGGCCCGGCTGCCTTCCCCCGTGCGTCTCGCCCCCTCACACCCGTCTCCAGGGAACTATACTGCCCCGCCGCGTGCGGGTCAAACCCCATCGCATGAAGAACCTGTTGCGATTCGCCAGGAGCCCTTCACGCACGGCCTGGCGGGTGGCATGCCTTCGCGCTTCGGCGAAAGCATGGGTTCACCGCCCCGGGGGCCACTGGCGGCTTGTCAGCCAGTGCTTCTGTCGGCGATTCCCGGCCATTCGCTTCGCTCATGGCCGGGCGTTTACCCGGCGCGGCTACGGTCACCGGTCCAGCCTCAGGCCCAGGTCGCGGGCGTGGCGGCGGGCGGCTGCGACCTCGGCCGGGTCGGGCCGGCGCTCCAGGTCCGGCCAGTCGCCCCCCGGCCGCACGCGCCCCGCCGGCCGGTACTGCCCCATCACGTTGACGAACGTCCGGGCCGACAGGCCGGCCAGGAAATCGAGGACGGCCCGGCTCTCCTCCCCGCCGCCCGGCATGACGAGGTGCCGGACGAGCACGCCCCGGCGGGCGAGGCCGTCCTCGACGGCCAGGTCGCCCACCTGGCGATGCATCTCCCGAAGGGCCGCCCGCGACACCTCCGGGTAAGCCGGGGCCGCGCAGTACGCCTCGGCCGTCTCGGACCGGCTGAACTTCATGTCGGGCATGTAGATGTCCACCAGGCCCTCCAGGAGCCGCAGCGTCTCAGGTTTCTCGTAGGCGTTCGAGTTCCACACGACGGGCACCGAGAGGCCCCGGTCGCGGGCCGCCACGATCGCCTCGGCCAGGGCGTGGGCCACGTGCGAGGGCGTCACGAGGTTGACGTTCTCGCACCCGGCGGCCTGGAGGCGGAGCATGAGCGAGGCGATCTCGTCCGGCGACCGCTCGGTGCCCAGCGGGTAATGGCTGATGTCGACATTCTGACAGAAGACGCACCGCAGGTTGCATCCGCCGAGGAAGAGGGTGCCGGACCCGCCCCGGCCCACCAGGCACGCCTCCTCGCCGAAGTGGGGCCCGGAACTGGCGACGGTCGCCCGCTCGCCCACGCCGCAGAGGCCCCGCTCGCCGGCCGGGCGATCGACGCCGCAGTCGCGCGGGCACAAATGGCACGGGGCGATCATGGCGCGGAGGGGCGATGCCGATGCGTCACCGCCGGCGCGATCCATGGGCCCGACCCTTACAGAGGGAACAACAACAATCATGAACAAGGAACACCCAACACCTTCAAACAACAATGATGAACGAGGAATGATGAATGATGAACGCCGAAATCACGACCGGCGTGCGGAACCGGCACCGCCCTTCTGATCCTGTGCCGTCCGCACACTTGCGAACAGGATCGAGATCAACTCGTTGCACTCCCCGACGAGCGCCTGCACGGCCCCTTCCGCCTCCACCATCCCCTTGCGCTGAATGAGCAAGAGCCACACGCGAGTTTCGCGGAGTTCCTTCAGCGCGACCTTTAGTTTGTGAAGGAAGTCGGCACGCGACTCCCCGCCCTGGGCCTCCGCGCAGTTGGCAAGCGGCGATGTGCCGCATCGCGTGAGTTGTCCGGCAATGTGGTTCCCGATTCGCGTCGGCGGCAAGGCTTCCACCACACCGAGCAGCTGCTCGGTAAATGCAAGAAGCCGGTCCTCGATGTCGTATTTCCGATCCGATCTCGATACCGTCACGCGCCTCCCCCCTTCCCGGACCGCTCCCGCGACCGTTCATCATTCACCATTCATCATTCCTCGTTCATCATTGTTGTTTCGCCATTACAGCCGGAATTCCCCATCCGCCTGAAGCATCTTCCCATCCACCTCCAGGTACCCGCCGTGGCGGAGGTCGCAGATCATGTCCCAGTGGACGGCCGACTGGTTCCGGCCGCCCGTTTCCTCGTAACTGCGTCCGACGGCCAGGTGGACCGAGCCGCCGATCTTCTCGTCGAACAGGATGTTCTTGACGTGCCGCTGGATGCCGTAGTTCGTGCCGATGCCCAGTTCGCCCAGGCGCGTGGCCCCGTCGTCGGTGGCGAGCATCGCCTTCAGGAACCCCTCGTTCTTGGCGGCGGAGGCGTGGACGACCCGCCCGCCCTCGAACGCAAGGCGCACGTCCACCACCTCCTTGCCGTGATAGCACACGGGGTAGGAGTACCGGATTTCGCCCTCGGCGCTCGTCTCGACGGGCCCGGTGAAGACCTCGCCGTCCGGCATGTTGTGCGAGCCGTACGAACTGACCCACCGCCGCCCCTTGACGCTCAGGGTCAGGTCCGTGTCGGGGGCCACGATGTGGATCTCGTCGGCCCCGCGGAGCCGCCGCAGGATCTTCGCCTGGAAGGCCTTGGCCTTCTTCCACTCGGCCACGGGGTCCTTGGCATCGACGCGGCAGGCGGCGTAGACGAAGTCCTCGAACGCCTCCAGGCTCATGCCGGCGTCCTGGGCGTACGCCTCCGTCGGGAAGAGTGCCAGCGTCCACTCGCCCTTCGAGAGGATGGCATCCTGGAGCGGCCGGCGGGCCGCCTGGACGGTCGTCTGCTTCTTCGGGGCCACCCCCGCCAGGGCCTGCGTGTTCACCTCGGCCATGATGCGGATGATATGGTCGGCCTCCTTGGCGGCCGCCAGGGCCGAGTCGGGCAGGAACTTCAGTTGCGAGGGCTTGGCCTCGGCATAGAAGACCTCCGAGGCCCGGTCCGGCGCCATCCGGTACATCGGATGGCCGCCGCGGCGGAGGACCTCGCGGCCGAGTTCCAGCAGCAGCGGCTCGGCCGCCGACGGCCCGCCGATCAGCACCGCGTGCCCCCGTTTGACGTGGCGGGAATAGTTGACGAGCAGGTGGGCCAGGCGGCTGGTGCGCGGGTCGGTCATGGGGTTCCTTTCAGGACAACGGTTTCAGAGGAAAGATGTCACAATCCTGTGTGGCCCGGCCGGCTTGTCCGGCCGGGACGATGCGCCAGGTGCCACCGATTGCTTGTCCATCGGTGCGCCCCGACCGCCGTGTCGTGTGGCCCGGCCGGGAAGAATCTGCCAAGCGGCTCCCGGCCGGCCAAGCCGGCCGGGCCACACGCGAGGCGCCGCGGGTTACGTCCTCACGTCGGCCGGCGGCCGGCGGTCAGGAGCGAGACGGCCTCGGCCCGCGTGGCCGGGTTCTCCCGGAACAGGCCCCGCACCACGCTCGTCGTCGTGATGGTGCCGGGCTTCTCCGCCCCGCGGATCGTCATGCACAGGTGCTCGGCCTCCAGGACGACCATCACGCCGCGCGGATGCAGCGTCCGCATGATGTCGTCGGCGATGGCCTGGCTCATGCGTTCCTGCACCTGGAGCCGCCGGGCGTGAATCTCCACCATCCGCGCCAATTTCGAGAGGCCCGTGACCTTGCCCTCAACGGGCACGTACGCCACGTGGGCCCGGCCGATGAACGGCACCAGGTGATGCTCGCAGACGCTGACGAACGGGATGTCGCGGAGGAGGACGATTTCGTCGTACTCCTCCACCGGGATGGCCTTGGCGAAGTCCTCCGCCCGCTGGTCCATTCCGGCGGTCAGTTCCTGCCACATGCGGGCCACGCGGCGGGGCGTCTCCTTCAGGCCCTCGCGCTCGGGGTCCTCGCCGATGCCCTCCAGCAGCAGGCGCGTGGCTTGCTCCAGTTTCGCCAGGTCGACCATGGCCGGTCCTCCCTCCCACAGGCACGCCGCCGCCACACCGGGCGACGCCGGTCGGGTCAGGATAGACGCTGTGCGAGGGGATGTAAAGGGCCTTGGACAGGCTACGGCGGTGCCTGAATGGCTGAGCACCTGAGTAACAGCAACGGCCACCACAACGACGCCACATGTAGCCCGTGCCACGGCCGGCCTTGTCCGGCCGTGCATCCTGCGGAGGTGCGATCACGGCGGGGCAAGACCCGCCGTGGCACTTCCACTCCCAATCCCGTGCCACGGCCGGCCTTGTCCGGCCGCGCTGGCGGCCGGTCGGCCGGCGGGGTATACTACATCTTCCGCCAACGCGAACCCGGCGCACGCAAACGAGGCGCGCATGACCCACGAACACGTCCCCGTCCGCATCTACGCCACGGCCGAGGCGGCCAGCGCCGTCGTCGCCCGCGAGATCGCCGACCTCATCGCCGGCCGCAACGCCGAGGGCCGGGCCACCGTCCTGGGCCTCGCCACCGGCCACACGCCGCTCCACGTCTACCGCGACCTGGCGCGGGCCCGCGCCGAGGGCGGCCTCGACTTCTCCCGCGTCGTCACGTTCAACCTGGACGAGTACTGGCCCATCGACCCGTCGGCCCGCCAGTCGTACCACGCGTGGATGCACGAGAACCTCTTCCGCCACGTCAACATCCCGGCCGGGCAGATCCACATCCCGTCCGGCACGGTGGACGAGGACGCGATCGAGGCCCACTGCGCCGCCTACGAGCAGGCCATCCGCGACGCCGGCGGCATCGATTACCAGATCCTCGGCATCGGCAACACCGGGCACATCGGCTTCAACGAACCGGGGGCGGAGCGCGACACCCGCACACGCCGCGTCCGCCTCGACCGCCTGACCCGCCGGGCCGCCGCCTCCGACTTCTTCGGCCGGGAGAACGTCCCGCAGATGGCCATCACCATGGGCGTCGCCACCATCATGGAGGCCCGGCGCATCGCGCTGCTGGCCTTCGGGGAACACAAGGCGGCGATCGTGCGGCGAGCCGTCGAGGACCCCGTCACCCCCGCCGTCGCCGCCTCGTACCTGCACGAGCACCCGAACGTCACGTTCCACCTGGACGAGGCGTCGGCGGCGCACCTGGCGCGTCTGGCCACCCCGTGGCTCCTGGGCCCGTGCGAGTGGGACGACGGCCTCCAGCGGCAGGCCGTGGCGTGGCTCGCCCGCCGCCTCCAGAAGCCGATCCTCAAACTCACCGACGAGGACTACACCGAGAACGGCCTGGCGGACCTCCTCCGCGCCCGCGGCGGCGCGTATCATATCAACATCGCCGTCTTCCGACACCTGATGGACACGATCACCGGCTGGCCCGGCGGCAAGGAGGGCCGGCGACGCGTCCTCGTCCTCAGCCCGCACCCGGACGACGACGTCATCTCGATGGGCGGCACGCTCATCCGGTTCGTCCAGCAGGGGCACGCGGTCCACGTCGCCCACATGGTGACGGGCTACCTGGCGGTCTTCGACCACAACGCCGCCCGCCACGCCGACTTCGTGGGCGAGTTCAACCGCATCTTCGGCCTGACGCCCGACCAGACGGCGGACATCGAGTCGCACATCGACCAGTTCCTGCGGCACAAGCAGCCGGGCGACGCCGACACCGACGAGGTCCGGGCCGTCAAGCGCCTCATCCGCCGCAGCGAGGCCCTCGACGCCGCCCGCTTCTGCGGCCTGCCGGAGACCGGCGTCCACTTCCTGGAACTGCCGTTCTACGAGGCCGAGCGCGTCGAGGGCCGCGCCGTCGGCCCGGACGACGTGGCGCGCGTCCGCGCCTTGCTGGAAGAGGTCCGGCCGGAGATGGTCTTCGCCGCCGGCGACCTCTCCGACCCGCACGGCACCCACCGGCTGTGCCTGGAGGCGGCGCTGGAGGCGCTCTCGGAATACGAGGCGGCCGGCCACGCCCCGCCCGAGGTGTGGCTGTACCGCGGGGCGTGGCAGGAGTGGCCCGTCCACCGGATCGACATGGCCGTACCCCTTTCGCCCGACGAACTCCGGCAGAAGCGGTACGCCATCTTCCGTCACGAGAGCCAGAAGGACCGGGCCATGTTCCCCGGACCGTCCGACACGCGCGAGTTCTGGCAGCGGGCCGAGGACCGGAACATCACGACCGCCCGGCTGTACGATGCCCTCGGCCTGCCGGAGTACCACGCCATCGAGGCGTTCGCGCGGTGGCCCCTCCAGCGCCCGGCGCACCTGGAGGAGCAACTGGAGGGGCCGGGCTGAGAGGCGCAGCAAGCGGAGGGGGGTGCTTGCACCCACCGAAGAACCGCGCGTCGGCCGCATCCCGACCCGCGCGGCGCGGCTCGTGTTCGCCGGCCCGCTCGCGGGCCGCGCACCGTCTTACGGGAGGACCCCACGCCATGACCGCGTCCCGCCGCACCGTTTACGGCGTCGCCGCCGTCTGCATGGCGGCCGTGCTCGCCAGCCCGTCCCTCGCCGCCGAGGGGAACGAAGCCAGCCGCGCCGAAACCGCCGGGGCCGGGCGCCCCGCCGGCCGGCGGTCCGTCGGCGTCTCCTGCATCTGCCGGCCCGCACGTTCCAGCGCCGAGAACGTCGAGCGATGGATCGACACCGCCGTCCTCGACAAACCCGACATCATCCTGCTCACCGAAGGCTTCATGCACAACACCGACCGGTCCGCCACGGAGGCCGAAAAGAACGCCGGGGCCGAACCCCTCTCCGGCAAGGGGCCCATCCTCTCGCTCCTCGGCCGCAAGGCCCGCGAGCACAAGACTTACATCATGGGCAGCACGTGGCGGAAAAACCCCAAGAGGGCCGGCCGGTACAACACCGCCTTCCTCGTGGACCGCACCGGCAAGGTCGTGTGGCACTACGACAAGACATTCCCGACGATCGGGGAAATGGAGAGCGGCATCCTGCCCGGCCGCGGCGCCAAGGTCTTCGACACCGACTTCGGCCGCATCGGCGCCCTCATCTGCTTCGACCTGAACTTCGAGGAACTGCTCGACACCTACAAACGCGAGGGCGTGGAACTGCTGTGCTTCCTGTCCGCGTTTCGCGGCGGCCTGCGGGTGCCCGCCCTGGCGTTCCACAACCAGTGCTTCGTCGCGAGCAGCGTGCCCGGCGAGAACGGCGTCATCGTCGACCCGCTCGGACGCACGCTGGCCGAGTCCAGCCAGTACGGCCGCATCATCTTCGCCCGCATCGAACTGGATGCCCGGGTTGTCCACATCGACTACAACCACCGGCGCATCCCGGACCTGAAGAAGAAGTACGGCGAGTTGGTGCGGATCGAAACGGCCAGCCCGGAGGCCGTGTACCTCCTGACGTCGCTGCACCCCGAGGTGTCCGTCGACCGGATGATCGAGGCGTTCGAGATCGAGACACTCGACGCCTACCTCGACCGGGCCCGGGCGGTCCGCAAGGAACACCTGCCGGCCGAGTGAGCGCCGGGCGCCGCCAACGCCGTTGTCATTTATCGAGTGCAGCGGCGCGGGCGCCTTGCCCCGCGGATGGGCCACGGCCGGCCTCGCCCGGCCGTGCGCTGGAAGCGGCGCACTGGCATGCTGAGGAGGCCGCCAGGCCGACGAAGCATCTCGCCGTGGCCATTGCCGTTGCCGTTTATCGAGTGCGGCGGCCTGCCGCCGCTTTGCCGTTTGCTGTTCGCTGTCGCCTTTCGCTTGTTGCCCGTTCCCTCTTCCCTGTTCCCTGTTGCCTGCCTTTCCCTGTTGCCTGCCGTTCGCCGTTACTTCCGATTTGTGGTTTTGCCTCACCGCTTCTCCCGCAGCGCCTGGACGCGGATGTTCGTGTATCGCGGCGCCGTCCGGCTCGTCGGCACGCTGCCGAACGTCCGGGCGTAGTAAATCTCGCTGCCCAGGCCGACGTATCCGCCCAGCCCGGCCGCGCTGCGGTAATACAGGTAGGGCCGGCCGCGCCAACAGTTGCCGACGAAGAGCCGCTTGTGCCGCGTCCGGAACTCCCACGAACTCCACTCCCCCGCCTGTTTGGCCACGCACAGCGGCGAGACGCCGACGGCCGTGTCCGGGACGCCGTCGCCGCTCACGTCGGCCACAGCCATGATGTGGAACGCCCCGGCCGGGCCGGGGGCGGCGTGCCGCACGCTGACGCGATACCGCGTGGCGACGGCGTGGGTCGGCAGGATCGGCCACACCTGGCACCGGTGGCCGAGTTGGGCCTTGTGTGTGACGGCGTCGCCGACGGCGCCGAACGGCGGGCCGATCTCCTCCGGGTCCTCCTTCGTCTCGCCGCCTCCCGCCGTCGTGCCCGACGTCGCGGACCGGTCGAGGGCGGCGATGGCAGCGTCGATCTTCCGCAGGGCCAGTTCCGCCGACGTCCGGTCCAGGTCCTCGGCCGCGTGCAGCGAGAGGAACCGCGCGTAATAGGCCTTCGACCGGTCGAACATCGCCCGACGGAACGGGGCCGGTGCCGTTTCGCCCAGTGTCCTGTACCAGTCGCCAAGTTGGAGGCAGGCCAGTTCCGGGGCGGCCTCGATACCCTTGGCGGCCGCAGGCACGTATTTCGCGAGCGCCTCGTCCTCGACGCCTTTCAGGTGCTCGGCGGCGCGGCTGGGATCGTCCAGGTGCACGAGGCACAGCCGGACGAGTTTCCCGCGGGCGGCGGCGTTGTCGGGATCGCGGTCCAGCAGAGCCTTCATGTCGCGGATATCGCGATGCGTCCGCACGAGGTGTTCGGCCCGTTCCTGCCGGATCTCGATCTCTGCCAGGCGGTCGCCGCCGGCGGCCTTGGCGATGCGGGCCGCCCGCTTCAGGAGCGATACGGCCTGCGGCAACGCCCCGGCCTCTTCCCGGTACTGAGTCAGGGCGAGCATCGCGTCGACGAGGGCGGCGCCCGCGGCGGCCTTCTCCTTCCCACCGGCAGCGGCGTACTGCCTTTGCCGGACCTCGACGAGCCGCTCCGTGCACGCGGCCGCCTCGGACGGGGCCTCGTCGCGGAGCAGCACCACCGCCTCGACAGCCGTGGCGTACCCGTCCGCGTGCGGAGACGCCAGGGCATACGCCCTATCGCACAGGACCGCCAGCAGCGCGGGTTGATCCTTCGCCTTGACGGCGGCAGCGACGAGCCGTTTGGCAAGCGCGACGTCGTCGGCCACGTCGGCCGTCCCGCGCGCCCGCGCCACGTCCTGACCGTACAGCGCCTCGAAGACCTTGGCTGCCTTCTCGGCTTCGGCTCGGGCTTCGGCGTCCGCCTCGGCTTCCGGCGGCGCGGCCGCCGCGAGCGCCGCAGCGCCGAGAAGCACGCCGGCGACACCGGCGAGCCACGGGAAACGTGCAATGCGAGTCGGTTGCATGCCATTCCCTCAACAGGTTCCGATACGCACGTTGATTATCGTTCACCCCCCGGCCGTGTCAAATCCGTTCTCGTGGCGGTTCGCACCGAATCGGTCGCTTTGCGACACCTGCCACGCGCCGATGCCTATGGGCAGAAAGGCGCGAGGAAATCAGTAGTGTCACCGATACGACAAGACGGCCATAGGACCGATAATCCTCATGGATGGATGGGACGTTCAGAGGCCCAAGCGCTGGGATCGGGGCAGGTCCTCGCGGGCCTGCCCCGGCGCTTCTCGCACGCCGGGACCGCCGATACGCCGTTTGCGCTCGGCGCAAGGGCCGCCTTGTGTCGGGGCGACGGCATCATGGCCGAAACATCGCAAACCGCCGTGGTCGCCTATGCACGGTCCGGGCCCTCTGGCCGCCGGGCCGCACCCCTTCGAGGCGAACTCCTCCCCCGCTCGCCTCGACGCACACACGACGCCGGCCGCCTCGTCCGCCTGGCCCAACGAATGGTCAGCCGGACGTACACGGCCCACGTCTCCCCCCGCCTGAGCCCCGGCGGCGGATCGTTGGCGGTCGACGCGCTCGCGTGATCCCTCCGTCTCCCTTCGCTTTGGACGTTGCCGGCTGCTTCTTGTTCCACGCGGCGCGCAGGCGCGCTCCGCTGCGCGTCGCGGCCAAGAGGGCGCGCCGTTGCCGTTTGTTGTTACTTCCGATTTCCGATTTCCGCTTTCCGGTTTCGCCTCACTCCGCACTTGACCGTCTCCGCCGGCCGCCTATAATCGCGGTTTCAACCCGCGTCGTGCCGCCTTTCGAGAACGCCATGAACGTCAGTTACCATTGGCTCCGCGATTACGTCGAGACCGACCTCGGGTACGTCGAGGCCGCCAGGGTCCTTACGCGCATCGGCCTGAACGTGGAGGAGATCGAGGACCTGCCCGGCGGCGACGGGATGCTCGACGTGGAGGTCACGAGCAACCGGCCGGACTGCCTCGGCCACCTGGGCGTGGCCCGCGAACTCGCCGCCGCCGTCGGCGCCCGCGTCTCCCTGCCGCCCGCCGAGGTCGAGGAATCCGACGAGCCGGTCGCCGACGCCGTCGCCGTCCGCGTCGACTGCCCGGACCTCTGCCCCCTGTACACGGCCCGGCTGGTGCGCGGCGTAACGGTGGGGCCCAGCCCGGCGTGGCTCGTCCGGCGGCTCCAGGCGGTGGGCCTGAGGCCCGTCAACAACATCGTCGACGTCACGAACTATGTGCTCATGGAGTGCAGCCAGCCGCTGCACGCGTTCGACTGGGCCCGGCTGGAGGGCGACACGATCATCGTCCGCCGGGCCGCCGACGGCGAGCAGTTCTACGCCATCGACCACACCCGCCACGCGCTGACGCCGGAGCACCAGGTCATCGCCGACGCGAAGCGGCCGGTGGCCCTGGCGGGCGTCATGGGCGGGGCCGACACCGAGATCGGCGACGCCACGGCCGACGTGCTCGTGGAGGCGGCCGTCTTCGACCCGCTGAACATCCGGACCACGAGCCGGGCCCTGGGCCTGGCGAGCGATTCCAGTTACCGCTTCGAGCGGGGCGTGGACGCGGCCGGCACCGACCGGGCCGGCCGACGGGCGTGCCGCCTCATCCGCGAGGTGGCCGGCGGCCGCATCCTCCGAGGCGTGGTCGCGGTCGGCGAGGCGCCGGCCGAGCCGACGGAACTCGTCCTCCGCGCGGGCCGCATCGAAACGGTCCTGGGCCTGGCGATCCCGGCGGACGCCGCCGCCGACATCCTCCGCCGCCTGGAACTGGAGGTCCTGGAGGCCGGCGCCGACCGCATCCGCGTCCGCGTGCCGTCGTGGCGGCCGGACCTGGCTCGCGAGATCGACCTCGTCGAGGAAGTCGCCCGCCACTACGGCTACGACCGCATCCCCGAGAGCCGGACGCTGCCCATCACCGTCTCGCCCCCCAGCCGCAACGAGCGCGTCCGGGCCGTCGTGGGGCACGTCCTGACGGCCGCCGGGTACTTCGAGGCGACGACGTTCAGTTTCACCTCGCCGGAGCGGGCGGTCCGGTTCCGCCGGGGCGACGTGGCGGCGGCCCCGCTCCTCTGCCGGGGGACGGCCCTGGCGCTGCGCGAGGCGCTCGTCTCGGGCGTCGTCGAGTCGCTCCTCGTGAACCAGAACGTGGGCGAGCACGACGTGCGACTGTTCGAGGTGGCCAAGCGGTTCGTGCCCGTCGACGGGCAGGACCTGCCGCACGAGGAGACGATGCTCGCCCTGGCCGCCCCGGACGATTTCCGGACGGTCCGCGGCGTGCTGGAGGCGCTGCTGGCGGCCGTGCGCCTCGCCGACCGCGTCACGATGGAGCCGACCGACGCGTGGCCCGACCTGGAGGCCGGTGCGGCCGCCGAGATTCGGCTGGACGGCGAGGCGATCGGCATGATCGGCCGGGCCGCCGAGGAGGCCGCACGCGGCTTCGACCTGGACGAACCGCCCACCGTGGCGGAGGTGTCGCTGGAGCGGCTGGTCGCGGCGGCCGACCTGGAGCCGACGGTCCATCCCCTGCCCCAGTACCCGGCTGTCCGGAGGGACCTGGCGGTCGTCGTGGACGAGCAGGTCTCCTGGGCGGACCTCCTGCGGGCCATTCAGGGGACCGGGACGGCCGAACTGGAGTCCGTCGAGCCGCTGGAGGTCTACCGCGGCGAGCAGGTGCCGGCCGGCAAGAAAAGCGTGGCCCTGCGGCTGACGCTCCGCCGGCCGGACGCGACGCTGACCGGCGAGGCGGCCGACGCGGTTCAGCAGACCGTCCTTGATGCCCTGGCCCGCGACGTGGGTGCCACGCTCCGCGGATGAGGACGCGGCGACCTTCGGTCGCCGGCTAGAGCGGTTTAACCTCGGGCGGTAGCGCGGTGGTTCTCCGCAACCACCGCGCTTCATGCAGGCCACGTTCGGCGCCCGGCGGGTGCGGAGACCCGCCGCGCTACCATCCGAACTTAAGATGCTATAGCCGTTTTGCGCCTCCGCGTGAGGCCACATTTTCGATATTCTGGGAAAACGCGTTTTCGCGCACCCCCCGAAATCGGCCCTTTTTGCCCCGGCGATCGTCGATTTTGTCGCCTGAGGGACGATTCGGGGGTCGAATGTTAAAATGGGTAAGGCAAAACGCACCCCTTTTTTGTGGTTTTTGATCGAAACGCGCGAAAACGCGCGCTTTTTGCCCCGGAAATTCTCGCTTTTTTCCGAGCATCAACGAGAGGCCATATGAATTAAAAGCGCTCTCCTCCAAAAAAGTTGGTGGCCGGTTGGCCTCGGCCTCGGCTCCGAGGCTGCCGGGGGGCGCCCCTGTCGCCCCGTCGCGTCGGCGCCGGCCCGGAGCCCTTCGGGCGTCGGATGAGGCCGACGCCGACGCGACGGGGCTCCAGGGGCGTAAGGGGGCCACGATGGGGGATTTCCCCCCTTTGCGGGAGAGCGCGGCGCCTGCGGACACCCGCCGCGCCTGGCCCCCTGCTTGCGTTGGGCTTGGGGAGAGGGGGTCTGGGGGAGAAGGGGTCTCCCCCAGGGTGTGCCTCGCCGGAAGGCGCTGACCGGGCCATGGGCCGGCCGGGCCACAAAGAACTGAACCCCCCTCCCCCCTTTTGCCGAAGAAACCAGGGTCGCACGCTGCCCCTGCCGGAGCCCGAACGCGCCCTCTGCCTGCCGGAAAGGCCGAGCCTGAGCCCATGGACACCGATTTCCACGTCCAGATGCTGCACGACGCGGCCGACATCCTCAAGGGCCTGATGCAGGTCGGCATCCACCTCTCCTCGATGCCCGACCGTCGGAAGATGCTGGACATGATTCTGCACGAGGCCCGGTCGCTCGCCCGGGCCGAGGCGGGCAGCCTGTTCGTCCAGCGGCAGCAGCGGCTGCGGTTCGTGGCGGCCCAGAACGACCGCCTCGGCGACGGGGCCCTCGCGAAGGTCTTCCTGGACCGCGAGATCCCGGCCACCAGCAACTCCCTGGCCGGGTTCGTGGCCTCGACCGGCCAGGTCGTCAACATCCCCGACGCCGACGCCGTCGACCCGGACGCCCCGTTCCACCTGAACCGCGACTTCGACCACGCCAGCGGATACCACACCAGGAGCGTCCTGGCCATTCCGCTGAACCGTCCGGACGGCTCCTGCGTGGGCGTCCTGCAACTGCTGAACCGCCTGGACGAGGACGGGCGGGTCGTGCCGTTTCCGAACGCCGAGGGCAGCGGCATCCTGTCGCTGGCGTCGATGGCCGCCGTGACGATCCACAACGCCCTGCTCCAGGAGGACCTGAAGGCCGCCCATCTCGACACCATCATCCGCCTCTCGGTGGTGGTGGAACACCGCGACAACGCGACGGCCCAGCACATCCGGCGGATCAGCCGGACGGCCCGACTCGTCGCCGAGGCGATGGGCCTGGACCGGCGCCAGGTGGAACTCATCGAGTGCGCCGCCCCCATGCACGACATCGGCAAGGTGGGCATCCCCGACTGCATCCTGCACAAACCCTCGTCGCTGACGGCCGAGGAACGCCAGAGCGTGCAGCAGCACACGCTGATGGGGGCGGACATCCTGGGCCACCCGCAAAACGAACTCATCGCCATGGCCCACGACATCGCCATCAGTCACCACGAGCGGTGGGACGGCCGGGGGTACCCGCACGGCCTGGCGGGGCGGGAGATTCCGCTCTCGGGCCGCATCGTCTGCCTGGCCGACGTCTTCGACGCCCTCCTCTCCGAGCGGTGCTACAAGAGCGCCTACAGCATCGAGACGGTGCGCGACATTCTGCGGTCGGAGCGAGGCAAGCAGTTCGACCCGGCGGTCGTGGACGCCTACTTCCGGGTTGAGGCGGCCATCCTCGACGCCTACGAGGCCGAGCAACACACCCCCGAGCCGACCACCGTGACGGCCGCGCATTTCCCCGCGCCGGGCGGCGGCTGAACGGGACAGGCCACGTGCTGCGGCCGGCCCATTCGACTTCGCTCAGGGCATGCCTTGCCCGGGCGTGCATTCAACGCGCCGGCCATCCCCCTCGCCTTTGCGGTTACCGTGCCGGGAATTCCCATGGCGCATCCGGCCGCAGACGGTTTAATAGAGCCGTAACGCCGGCCGGCGCCGATCCCACCGGCTCAGTGACTCCCTCTCCCTTGACGGGAGAGGGATGCGGTGAGGGTGCATGCTTCGACTCCAGGCACGGGTCCCCCTCACCCTGCCCTCTCCCGCCGGGGGAGAGGGATGCAGAACGGATGCCATCCGCGAACCCGGACGCGCCCCATGAAGTCCATCATCCGATCGCTGCGGCACCGGAACTTCCGGCTGTACTTCTTCGGCCAGGGATTGTCGGTCACCGGCACGTGGATGCAGAGCGTGGCGATGGGGTGGCTGGTGTACCGGCTGACGGGGTCGAAGGCGCTGCTCGGGCTGGCCGGGTTCGCCTCGCAGATTCTGACGTTCGCCGTGGCGCCGTTTGCGGGGGTCCTGGCCGACCGCTGGAACCGCCGGCGGACCATCATCGCCGCCCAGGTGCTGGCCATGGCCCAGGCCCTGGCCCTGGCCTCGGTCACGCTGACGGGCGTCGTCCAGTGGTGGCACGTGGTGGCGCTGAGCATCTTCACGGGCCTGGTGCGCGGCTTCGAGGTGCCGACCCGCCAGTCGTTCATCGTCCAGATGCTGGACGAGCGGGCGGACCTGCCGAACGCCATCGCCCTGAACTCCTTTCTGGTGAACACGGCCCGGCTCGTCGGGCCGCTCATCGCGGGGGGCATCATCGCGGCCGTGGCCGAGCACGGCGAGGGCGTCGTCTTCCTCATCAACGGCATCAGTTACGCGACGATCATCGTGGCCCTGGTGGCGATGCGGATCGCCCCGCGGCACCGGGAACCCGCCGGTGACGTCCTGGCCGGCCTGAAGGAGGGGCTCGCCTACGCCTGGCGGACGCCGACCATCCGGACGGTCCTGGGGCTGCTCGCCCTCTCGAGCCTCGTGGCCGTGCCGTACTCGAACCTCCTGCCCGCGTTCGCCAAGGACACGCACCTGCTGGCGGGCGGGCCCGATACGCTCGGCTACCTGATGGGGGCCGCCGGCGTCGGCTCGCTCCTGGCGGGCGTCCTCCTGGCCTACCGGCGCGAGGCCATCCCGCTGCGGCGGATCCTGCTCGGCTCGGCCGTCCTGTTCGGCCTGGGACTCATCGCCTTCGCCCTCCTGGCCCGCTACGAGAGCAGCCTGTGGCTGGCGCTGCCCGTCCTCGTGTGGGTGGGCCTGGCGATGACCGCCCAGATGTACGCCTGCAACACGCTGCTCCAGACCACGTCGGACGAGAACAAGCGGGGACGCGTGATGAGCCTCTACACGATGGCGTTCATGGGGGTCATCCCGTTCGGGGCCATCCTGACGGGCTGGCTGGCGGAGGTGCTCGATGCGCGCCTCGCCGTGTGGGGACCCGCGTACGCGGGCCTCGGCGCACCGGTGGTCGTGGCGGTGGGCGGGGTGATTCTGACCGTCGGCACCGTCCTGCTCGGCCGCCGGCTGCCGAAAGGCATCCGCCCCTCCCCGGCCACGATGGAGCGCGTCGAGGCGCCGGAGTGATCCCCGGTCACGCAGGTGCCACGGCCGGTCTTGTCCGGCCGTGCGTGTCACGGGCCAGGAACACGGCGGGGCAAGACCCGCCGTGGCACATCCGCTTCCAACCCCGTGCCAGGGTGGCGCCCGCGCGGCGAGTCACTCCGCCTCGGGCTTGACCGCACGCACGGTGCACATCGGCAGCCAACCGCCCGTGTCCATCCGTTCAACGCGGAATCCGGCCGAGGTGAGCGTCCGGCGGAGGGCGTCCGGCCCGAACGGCACGTGGCCCCACCAGCGGTTCAGCCAGAGCGGCCGGTCCGAGAGCAGCGCCTCCTCGAAGGCGAAGACGCCGCCCGTCCGCAGCACGCGGTGCACCTCCGCCACCGCCGTCCGCCACGCCGTCACATGGTGCAGCATGCCGAAGAGGACGACGGCGTCGAAGGCGGCGTCGGGAAACGCCAGCGCCGTCGCGTCGCCGCAGACGAGCGAGACGGGCGGTCCGCCGGCGCGGCGGAGGGAGCGCGGCGGGCTGGCGAGCCGACGGCGGGCGGCCCGCAGCATCGCCGGGTCGATGTCCAGGCCCACGACGGCCGCGCCGTCCAGCGCCCGGCGGACGAGCAGCGCCCCGTATCCGTCGCCGCAGCCGATCTCCAGCACACGGGCCCCGGCCGGCAGGGCCGGGCCGTCGAGGACGCGAGGCACCTCGATATGACGCAGCATCCAGCGGCGGACCGGCGACCGCATGACCCACGTTTCGAGCCGCCTCATGCGCATCGTCAAGACCGCCCTTCGCCCGGCCGGCCCGGAGAGGACGGCCGGCGGCGCCTCCGTCGGCAGAAGCTTCAGGCCGTCATTGCCTCCGCGCCCCGGCCGCGGTATGCTGTCAGGGGAAGGCTACCAGGAACGCGTGCCAAACGAAAGGGACCCCATGGCCGATTACGTCAAACGTGCCCGGCAGGTCGTCAAGGACGTGATGAAGGAGTTCGAGCCGGCCTCCGGCCACGCCGTCTCGGCCGGCCGCGAGATGCTGCTCGCCCTGCGCTCGGCCGTCGACGCCGAGATCAACCTGTACGACCGCGCCACGCGGAAGCGCGAGGGCGGCGAGCCGTGCGAGGGCGAGACCGGCGCGGCCGCCGAGGCCCGCCGCGTCGAGGTCGAGCCGGAACCGCTGGCCCAGCCCGGCGGGCCCGGCGAGGCGGAGTAATTCCCCCTTTCCCTCGATGGGAGAGGGTCGGGGTGAGGGTCCGCCGGGTGGCAGGGTCACCCGGCGTGGGGTGACCATGCGTTTCGCCGTGCCCATGGCCACGGCAAGCGTGGCCCTGCCACCCGCCGCGCCGATCACGGATGTGCCACGGCCGGCCCATTCGACTTCGCTCAGGGCATGCCTTGTGCGGCCGTGCGTCACGAAACGGCGCGCGGCCCGCAAGCGGGCCGGCGAACACGGGCCGCGCCGCGCAGGTCGGCCTGCAGGGACGGCTCGCACACTGCGTGCCGCCGCCGGCCTCACGCCGACGCCAATTCTGCGGCGGCGGCCAGGATGCGCGCGGCAACATCCCCCTTGGTCACCTGCGCGAGGCGCTCGACCGTGCCGTCGCGGCGGATAAGGAGGGCGTCCTGGCGGTCGGCGCCGACGGCGGCCGGCGGGTTCGCCACCACCAGGTCCAGGTCCTTGGCCTCGCGCTTGGCCCGGGCGCGGGCCTCCAGGTCCTCCGATTCCAGGCAGAAGCCGACGAGCACCTGCCCCGGCCGACGGCGGCGGGCCATCGCCGCCAGGATGTCCGGCGTCGGCTCCAGGGTGAGCGTGAGCGGCGCCTCGCCCTTCCTGATCTTCTCGGCCGCCGGCGACGCGGGACGGTAGTCGGCCACGGCGGCCGCAGCCACGAGCACGTCGCACGCCTCGAAGCGGACGGCGACGGCGTCGAACATCTCGCGGGCGCTCGTGACGCGGACCAGGTCGTCGACGGGGGGCGGCACCATCTCGGCCGGGCCGAGCACGAGCGCGACGCGATGGCCGGCGCGGGCGGCCGCCTCGGCCAG
>JAWODB010000256.1:0-5013 GCA_046483505.1 Phycisphaerae bacterium | reverse complement strand
GCCGGTCGCTGGAGCGGGCCGAAGACGAGATCCTGAACTTCTGCAAACATCGCATCACCCTCGGCCCGCTGGAAGGCTTCAACAACCTCATCAGCCGCATCATGCACCGCGCCTGCGGCGTGACCAACCTCGACTACCTGTTCCTGAAACTGCGGCAAGAATCACTGGATTGGCTTCCGCAAAAGTGAAAGGGAGCCTTATAAATTGTGTGTTCTTACGAGCCGGCGTGCGTATAATGACCTGCTCACCCCGCGATCTCGCAGCGGGATAGATAGGAGACGCACCCCATTAACCTTCTGCTGATTTATCCGGAGTGCCCGGACACCTTCTGGTCGTTCAAGCACGCCCTGAAGTTCATCCGCAAGCGAGCCGGTTCGCCTCCGCTGGGTCTTCTGACGGTGGCGGCCATGCTGCCCGAAGCCTGGTCGAAGCGGCTGGTGGATATGAACGTCACCCGTCTGCGCGCGAAGGACCTGGCCTGGGCGGACCTGGTGATGGTGAGCAGCATGGTGGTGCAGCGGGACTCCGCCCGGCGCGTCATCCGGCGATGCAAGGACGCCGGCCTGACGGTCGTGGCCGGCGGGCCCCTGTTCACCATCGAACACGAGCGGTTTCCGGAGGTCGACCACTTCGTCCTGAACGAGGCCGAGGTCACCCTTCCGCCGTTCCTGGCGGACCTGGCCCGCGGCCGCGCCAAGCGCCTGTACACGAGCACCGCGTTCCCGGACATCCGCGAGACGCCGACCCCGCTCTGGCACCTGGCCGACATGAAACGCTACGCCTGGATGAGCCTCCAGTACAGCCGCGGCTGCCCGTTCGCCTGCGACTTCTGCAACGTGACGTCGCTCTTCGGCCGCCGGCCGCGCACGAAGACCTCGGGGCAGATCCTGGAGGAACTCGACGGTCTCTACGCCGCCGGGTGGCGCGACGGCGTCTTCTTCGTCGACGACAACTTCATCGGTAAGACGCGGACGCTGAAGACCGACCTCCTGCCCACCCTCATCGAGTGGAAACGGACGCATCCCGGCATCCCCTTCCAGACCGAGGTCTCCATGAACCTCGCCGATGACCCGGACCTGATGCGCCTCATGGTCGAGGCGGGGTTCTACATGGTCTTCATCGGCGTCGAGACGCCCGACGAGGCCGGCCTGGCCGAGTGCAGCAAGCGGCAGAACCAGGGCCGCGACCTCGTGGCCGACGTCAAACGCATCCAGCGGGCCGGGCTCCAGGTGCAGGGCGGGTTCATCGTGGGCTTCGACAGCGACGGGCCCTCCATCTTCCAGCGGCAGATCGATTTCATTCAGCAGAGCGGCATCGCGACCGCCATGGTGGGGCTGCTCCAGGCCATCCCCGGCACGGGGCTGTACGAGCGTCTGCGGCGCGAGGGCCGATTGCTCGGCCTCACCTCCGGCGACAACGTCGACGGGACGACCAACCTCATCCCACGGATGAGCGCCGAACGGCTCCGCGAAGGGTACCGAAGCATCCTCCAACATATCTACTCCCCGAAGCAGTACTACGAGCGGGTCCGGACGTTCCTGCGGGAATACCGGGCGCCCTCGACGACGGCCCCGATACGGTTTCAGGACGTCCTGGCGTTTCTGCGATCGGCGATCCGGCTTGGCATCCTGGGCAAAGGCCGGTTGCATTACTGGCGGCTGCTGGCGTGGACGCACTTCTGCCGGCCGGAACTGCTGCCGCTGGCCGTCACCCTCGCCATCACCGGCTACCATTGCCGCGAGGTCTGCCGGCGGCACGTCCTGAAGTAGCCGGGCCCGGTACGTCATCAACCACGGTTTTGGGATGAGAGCCAGAGAAGAAGGCCCCCGACTCGTTGGAGCCGGGGGCCGCGATGCCTCGTTGGCGTGGTCTCAGACGCGGCGGACATTCTCCGCCTTCGGGCCCTTGGGACCCTGGGTCACGTCGAACTCGACCTGATCGCCTTCGGCGAGGGACTTGTACCCTTCGCCCTGGATGGACGTGTGATGCACGAACGCATCCGACCCGCCATCCTGTTCAATGAACCCGAAGCCTTTCTGGTCATTGAACCACTTCACGGTACCTGTAGCCACTGGTACGGCTCCTAACACGCTTCCCGGCATGATTTTTCGGAGGTCCTGAGCCGGGAAGTGCCTCAGAGCCTGACTGGTGGCCGCCACTCGGCGACCTTGGGCCGCGCCTGGAAACTGCCCGTAAGACTCGGCACCATCACAAGCAGCGGCCGCTTCACTTCCAGATTATATCTATCCTTCGGCTACGTATCAAGCGGAAAATCCAGTCATTCCCTCGCCTGAGCCGCTCCCGTCATGCCGGCGAAGGCCGGACGTCCACGCCCTCCGGCACACGACCATCAGCCGGCTCGTGAGGAGCGGGACGAACATCAAGGTCGCCCAGGAACTCGCCCGGCACGAAGAGCCTTTCCGGATAACCGCTCGTCGGCCCGAGGCCGAGCGAGGCGGCCGCAGGCAAGGAAGACGAAGCAGGCAGCCCGTCTCCGGGCTTCCGATCCAGGCCGACGCCGCGTGCGGTCGCCGCAGCCGGCTGAAGCCGGAGGGTTATCCGGACAGGCTCTCCCCCGCCGACGCTGACGCTTGGCCGCTACGCCCACGTCCAACTCGTGGACCAGAAGCTCTACGGCCAGCCCACGCGCATCCTCTGGTCCAGCCAGAAGATCATCTTCCCGACCGTGCCCGGCAGCCGGGCCTCCGGCGGCATCATGACGGTGACGGGTATCGAGGGGGGCGCTCTCACGGGACATGGAAACGCAGGTCCCGCCGCCGTGGCTGCCCACCATGCCGTGCAGGAACAGGTCGCGGGAGTTGGTGAAGTCGATGTCCCGCACCCGCTCCTTGTTGTAGTGCACACCGCAGTCTTCCTGAAGCACCTGCAGGAGCATCGAGGCCCGGAAATACGCTTCGGAGTTCCGATAGTGCGCGGCGTATTGCGGGTCCTGCACACGATAGAGATGACGCTCGGTCTCCCGGCGGACGCGGTCGGCCCACCGGTCGAGCGTGGCGAGGCAGCGGTCAACGTCCAGGTCCTCGGCCCCCGGCAACCCCTCTGCGCACAAGAGGTTCATCTCGCCGATGTCGATGCCCTGGAGTTCCTCGGGGCTATTGCTGAGGAGTTGCGCCAGCGACCGAGAGGCAGCGGGTGTTCCCGTCTTCTCTGTGTCCGCGTTGTCGCCGAAGAGCAGCGTGATTGCACCGGCCGCTACCGCCGCGCCGACGAGGAAGGCCACGGCGTAACCCGACAGCCAGCGTCTTCGTTCGCCAAGATTCGACAGTTTGCCCGCCTGTCTGCGCCGCGCTGCGCCCATTCGTATGCCATGCCCTTTCTTCCTAGCCGGCCCGCTGGCCGAGTCCGTGCCTTTGCGCATCCCGTTCCCGGAACTCCGCCGTAACTCCGGCACTTCGGCGGCGAGGCCGTTCACGGAATGGATGCCCCTTCCGAAACGTGCCGCCCCAACCAGAAGATGTGGTAGTCCTGGCGCAGCTCGAATCGGCCAACGACAAAGCCGTACCGACGCGGTCGCCGTTCAAAGAAGACGGTCAGGTCACCCGAGTCAGCGTCGTAAGGCTTGCCGGCAGCCCAGTATTGCAGAGTGCCTGCATCAAGATCACTATCCAATCCGGCTTCCTCAATAATCATGGCGAGATTGGCGGGGTATCTGCCCTGGCGCTCCGCACGTGTTCTCAGGTGCTCCCGCAGGATCTTCAGAGACGAGAGACGGGTGGTCCGCTCCATCTCGCCGAGCGTGTCCCACACCAAGGCTCCGAGAACCCCCACGGCCACCCCGAGGGCAAACCCGGCAAAAAGGACGGCTGTATATACCTTGAAGCGCGAGGTCCCCTCCGACACGCAGTTCTGTTTAGCAGACATGCGTCGTATCCTCCCGTTAGGGGACAAAAGCTTTACGCCGACAAAATCACTCCACACATTCGACAGCCACAACAACAGAGGCGGATGACTTGAATTTGCTTCTTAACCCTCCCTTTCTCGTAGTAAATATTTGAATGATATTCACCTTCGTGTCAGGGCTTAGGGTCAAGGGTGCTCCCCCAAACGGCAGCGGGAAAACGCCCTCGGCAGGAACAACAGCGGTTGCACTTGGGTCCGCCATGCTCACGGTTTGCACGCGGACCTGCTCGGACATGCAACACAGATTCTCAACCTTTAAATTCCAAGTATAAGCGGGACATATCTGCCAGGTTCTGGGCCGGTCAGCGGAAACAGAAACCCGCAGTTCCGCCCCAAAGGTGGTATTCGACGTGAACTCAGAGAACTCTATAGTGGCGTTCACTCCTTCCCGCGTGCGGTTGAATGCCATACCCAGAGCCAACAGGGAGCCTGCGTCCGTGTTGGCAACTTGGCGCTTGCTCCTTCCGACTTCGATACTACCCCCGGTAGTGACCGGCTTTACTGTCAGTCGCACCTTTGGCTTGGGCCAGCGGCCGTCGTAGGTCCGGCCAGGGTCGTTGAGGTTGCTTCCTTCGATCATGGCTTGGCCCGTAGGGTCGCGACCAACTGTCGGGTCTGATGCAACATACTCATACAACCCCATACCGTCCTCGTACCCAATCGGATCGCGCTGCAGAAAGCGGCCGAGGCGGGGGTGGTAGACGGCTTGGGCATCGGCGGTGAAGATGCAGGCCAGGGCGACTGCGGCCAGGAGGACCGCGACGGTCGTGCGGCGAAATGCCGAATGGCTGGTGGTCGCGCTACTCATAGGTTTCCCCTTTTCCAGCGTCTTCCCAGGATACGTGGAACGGTTCCCGCTTGCCAGAACTCCTCTCCGTCGTCTACGGCCGTGGGACGCCGGGACAACCAAGTTCACCCGGACCGCGCAATCGGCCCCCGCTACTATGTTAGTGGGCCGCAACCCCCAAAACGTGACACGAAGAATCCAAAGAATTAGTATCGTCCCAGAAGTGGGGGGCGAGCGGTCCATGGCCCGGCCAGCGTTTTCCGGCGAGGCACATCCTGGGGGAGATGCCATCTCCCCCAGACCCC
>JAWODB010000238.1:0-31522 GCA_046483505.1 Phycisphaerae bacterium | reverse complement strand
GTTCACACTTAGCCGACGAGTTTACTCGGCGCGTACCGTTGCAAACGCGCCCTGCAAGCAGGGCGGCTAATTATGAAAGGTTGTTCACACTTAGCCGACGAGTTTACTCGGCGCGCGCCGTTGCGCACACGCCCCGGCGCGCTAATGGTGAAACAGCCTCAGCCCCGAGAACGCCATCACCATTCCGTGCTCGTCGCAGGCCTGGATGACGATATCGTCCCGCGCCGAGTTGCCCGGCTGGACCACGTACCTCACGCCCGACTGTGCGGCCCGGTCGATCGAGTCGCGGAACGGGAAAAACGCGTCGGACGCCAGCGCCACGCCGTCCATCTTCGCGATCCAGTCCGCGCGCTCCTGCGGGGTGAGCGGGTCGGGCGCGGGGTCGAACGCCTCCTGCCACTGGCGCTCTTCCTGCGGCGTGGGATGCTCTAATAGATACTGGTCGATGGCGTTGTTCATCTCGGCCCGGTTCAGGTCGGCCCGGAACGTGGCCTCCAGGACCTTCGGATGCTGGCGGAGCCACCACGTGTCGGCCTTCGCGCCGGCGAGCCGCGTGCAGTGCACCCGCGACTGCTGGCCGGCGCCGATGCCGATGGCCTGGCCGCTGGCGGCGAACGCCACCGAGTTTGACTGCGTGTACTTGAGGGCGATGCTCCCCACGACCAGGTCGCGCACGGCCTCGTCGGGCATCTCCTTCTTCTGCGTCACGACGTTCTTGCATATCTCCGGCCCGGGGACGGCGGCGTTGCGGGTCTGCTCCAGCCACACGCCGTAGACCATCCGCTGCTCGTTCTGGGGCGGTTCGAAGGCCGGGTGGACGGCCAGGACGAGGTACTTGCCGCTGCGCTTTTCGCGGAGGATCTCCAGGGCATCGTCGTCGTAGGCGGGGGCGATGCAGCCGTCGGAGACCTCGCGGGCCAGCAGTTCGGCCGCGCTCTTGTCCACGCGGTCGGAGAAGGCCGCAAAGTCGCCGAAACTCGACATCCGGTCCGCCCCGCGGGCCCGGGCGTACGCGACGGCCAGCGGCGAGAGGTCCGGCATGTCGTCGACGAAGAACGCTCGGGCCTCGGCGCCTGAGAGGGGCGAGGTGACGGCCGCCCCCGCCGGGCTCACGTGCTTGAACGAGGCGGCGGCCGGCAGGTCGAGCGCCTGCCGCAACTCCTTCACGAGGGCCCACGCGTTCATGGCGTCGCACATGTTGATGAATCCGGGCGCGCCGGAGAGGACCTCCAGGGGCAGGTCGCCCTCGGCCGCGAACACGCGGGCGTGCTTCTGGTGCGGGTTCATGCCGTAACGCAGCGGAATCTCCTGGGGCATCGTCGGGCCTTTCGTCGCTCGGGTCCTGGGTTCGTGTTGCACGGACACGCCGGGCAAGCCCGGCGGCTAATTGTAGGCGGTGTTGTTCACATTTAGCCGCCGAGTTTACTCGGCGCGTGCCGTCACGAATGCGCCGGGCAAGCGGGGCAGGTAAATGCACATAGCTATTTGCGATAGGTCTGCGGCACGTACGCTTTGCACTGCTTCTCAGCGAAGATGGGATCGAACCGCGTGAACCGCTGCCGGCCGTCCACGAGCGGCACGCTGGGCCAGTCGTCGCCGATAAGCGGCCGGGCGTAGTCGACGAAGCCGTCGGTCACGTCGCGGCGATTCTCGGCGATCCAGTCGGCGGGGAACGCCCGCTCGGAATTCGCGACCTTCTCCAGCGGCACCTTGTCGTACCGGGCGCGGTACACGGTGCCGGGCTCGCGCAGGATGGTGGCCATCCAGCCGGAGCCTTCCTCGGCGGCGAGATGGGCCGCCTTCGCCCCCACCTTGTACGCCTCGTCGAGGTCCACCGTGGACGCGTAGATCATGTTGTGCCGCTGGTCCGTCCCGGCCACGTTGCAGCGGGCGGAGCCGGAGACGGGCAGCCCCTGCTCGTTCAGGTAGGCCGTCACGACGCCGGCGGCGGTGGCCTTCGAGGCGGAGAACTGGACGTGGCCGAACGAATCCCGCCGCTCGCCGAGGTCGCCCACGTCGAACCCCTCGCTGACGACGACGACGCACCGGCCGCTCTCGCGGAGTTCGTCGGCGACGCCGTCGGCGAGTTCCGCGAGGCTCACCCCCGCCTCGGCCATGTAGATGTGCAGGGGCAGGTCACGGCCGGGATCGGCGAGGCGCGCCGCCGCCGGGATGAACCCGATCTTGCGGCCCATGGCCTGGAGCACCAGGACGGGGTCGGCCGGGCACGAGCCGGCGTTCTCTTCGCTGGCCCCCTGGACCGCGAGGGCCCAGTACCGGGCCACGCTGCCGTAGCCGGGCGTGTGGTCGATGAGTTGGAATTCGCTGTCGCCCACGTCGTTGTCGATGGTCTTGGGCACGCCGGTCGAGACGAGGTCCAGGCCGCGGTCCCTGGCCAGGAGGGCGATCTTGTGGGCGGTGTCCATCGAATCGTTGCCGCCCGTGTAGAAGAAGTACCCCACGTCGTGGGCCTTCATCACGTCGACGACGCGCGCGAAGTCCTCGTCCTGGCCCGCTTTCAGTTTGTACCGGCACGTGCCGATGGCGCCGGCGGCGGGGGTGGTGCGGAGGAGGGCGATTTCCTCGCGCGGCTGGGCGGAGAGGTCCAGCAGTTCCTCCTTCAGCACCCCCTCGATGCCGTGCCACGCGGCGTAGACGGTGCCGAACGTCTCGGGCATCTGGAGGCACGTCTCCACGACGCCGCGGATCGAGTTGTTGATGACGGGGCTCGGCCCGCCGGACTGGGCGACGATGACGTTACGCGGTTCGGCCACGGCGGAAATCTCCTTCTCGACCGGAATTCAATTCGTTTCTTCCGCGGAGGGTTCCCGCGGCACCGCCCATATACCATCCGGGCCGATCAAAGTGAAGTGCCATCCGTTTGTCGGGCGCTTTACGCAGAGGATGTAAAGCCGCTCCTCGGTAAACGCCTCGTCGGTGAGTTCCGCGCCCTCGGGCATCACGACTTTCGGCCCACTGCTGGGAGATGGCGTGTGAATGGTGCCGCGCGCATGGAACCTGACATAGGGGCCTTGATCGTCTCGGTCGGCTTTGGTCGGGCGGCCGAGGATCACCTCGTCGGCTGCGCGAAGCGCCGCCAGGCGGCGGAGGATCGTGTCGTCGTCGGCGCCGGGTGTGACGCCGAAGTCCAACGCATGGGCCTGCCACCATTCGTCCACGAACTGCCGCACCGTCTTGTACGGAAGGTGGGGCCGCGTAACACTCTCGTGTGTCGGGTCGACCCGCAAATCCAGCCCCGCGGCCTGCATGAAGGCGTCGACCGCCCAGCGGCCGACGTGCTTGTCGTCGAAATGGGCGGGCAGAAACGGCGCCAACGCCATGGGCGGCGTCCGCGACCGGTGACGGTAATGCATCAGGACGGTGCGGGTGTCGCGCCCGAGGAACGCCCGCACGACCCACGGGTCCTTCTCGTCGACGACCGCCAGGTACGGTTTGAGATAACCGAGGGGGCAGTCGTCCGGCTGCTGAACGGCCCGATCCAGGAACGGTCGAAACTGCGGATAGCGAAACAGATGGTCGAACCGCAGCCCGTTCCAGTACGCCTCCTCTTGCTGCATCCGTCGGATGATCTCGTCGGACGGCCCGGGCCGCCTGGTTCGCCAGAGGAACGCGACGCGTTGGTACTCGAGCCACCGCCCGAGCCAGGCTTCCCGCTCCTTCGGCGGCAGGTGGAGCAGGGAGAGGCGGCGCGCGTGACGGGCCAGGCGCTTCATCGCCTCCTCGTCCTGCTTCAGGTGCGCCAGGCGCTCGGCCAGCGGCTTGTCGTCGAACGTTCCTTTGAGGTCGTCGTACGAGACCAACCGGCGGATGATCAGGACGTGCCGGATCGCCTCGGCGATCGTCTCCTGGTCGTCCGCGTGGAGGACGACCCGCTTCCAGGCACGGACGGCCTCGTTGGGTTTCCCCTGGTCCAGGAAGCGCTCGGCCTCGCCCTGCAGGGCGTCCGGGTCGGCGGCCTCGTCGGGGTCGGCCGGCTTCACGGTGAAGGTGACGGTGTTGCTCGTCCTGCTGCCGAGGCGGCGCTTCTCGAACAGGTCGGGCATGGTCTGATGGAGAAACGCGTGCATGTAGTACGTGACGCGGTAGGTGCCCGGCTCGAACGGGTACACGAACTCCGTCCCGTAATACGGTTCGCGGAACGAGGTGAGATCGATCGTCTGCTTCTCGATGCCGTAGATGACCTTCGAGCGGATGACGCCGTCCGGGCCGCTCACGGGGTAGAGGAACGGGTTGACCTCGTTTCCCGCCTCGTCCAGGATGCGGAGGAAGAGCACGCTGAGCCGCGCGTACGGGACGAGGGGATGCTCGGGCGTCTGCTCGCCGGCGCCGGGCGGCCGGTGCGACTCGATGGTCAGCGGAATCGGTTCGCCCGCGCGGAACTCGCTCTGCTCCATTCGCAGCACGGGCGTGAACTGCCCGACCCAGAAGGCCGCCGGGTCGCGCCGCTCGACGGTCACCCGCTGCCAGTGGCCGTGCGTCTCGGCGTAGCCGGCGATGAGTTGCTTCAGGACGTCCAGGTTCGATTCGGGATACAGGTCGAATTCGACGCGGTCGGCCTTCGCGACGCGCTCGAGCCAGTGCAGCCGCATGCCGCGCATGGGGTCGTTCGTGATTCGGATCTGTTCGGTGCGCGCTTCATCGCGCTGCGCGGCGCCGGCCGGCTCACCTTCGGCTCCGCGCGCCGGCACTGCGACCGCAACGACGGCGGCGGACAGGACCAGGGGGGCGATCGCGTTCATCGGGCCTGCTTGGAGAACGGTTCCGGACGGCTCACGTTGGCGCGTCTGCGTGGCGTTCACTCTTCAAACGGTACAGCGTCTCGCCGGCGTGGTCGACCAGGAGGATCCCTTCGTCCTCGCGGTTGATCCAGTCGGCGGCGCGGATCGTCGCAGGGTCCAGGTAGCCGAGACGGATCTGCTCGCACCGCTCCTTGGGGATGCCGGTGGCCAGGGTCACGCGGATGCGGGGCACCTCCGTGCCGTTGCAGTACGTGCCGAGGCCCTTGACGTGCGTGGAGTGGGCCATGACGCCGCCCGGCACGTCGGCGAACTTGTCCATCTGCTCGCGGAAGTAGTCGAGGCAGTGGTACCCGATCTTGTCGAGGATGTGCCCGTGGGTGTAGGAGACCTCCGTGATGTGGGGGGCGTAGATGATGAGTTCGCCGCCGTCGGCCACCACGGGTTCGAGTTTGTACATGACTTTGCCGGCCACCCAGAGATCGTCGTACATCTCCGGGGCGATGCCGAGGACCTTCTCGTACGGGTGATCGACGTAACGGATGTGGACCTGGGCGGAGAGGTCGGCCGCCGCCTCGTACGCCTCTACGGGAGAGCCGATGAAGAGGCCCTTCAGGCCCTCGCGCGTGACGACCATGTCGAAGTTCGTGACGGGCACGTCGATTTCCTCGACGGCCCGGTCGATGACCCGCCGCACGACCGTGTCCTTGACGCCGTTGATCTTCCAGTTCGTCACCAGCGCGCCCAGCCAGTGGAAGAAGTGGATGATCTCCGGTCCGGCCACGCCGGGGAAGAGGTACTTGTGGCCGCCGGAGAACCCGACCACCTCGTGCGGGAAGGTGGGCCCGACGATGAGCAGGCGATCGTAATCGAAGAGGCGGCGGCTGACCTCGACCGGCACGTCGCGGGCGTAGCGGCCCTCGGTCAGGGCGTCCATCTCCTCGGCCGTGAGCGTCGCGATGGTGCGCAGGGCGTCGGGGTTGTCCCATTCGTGGTTGAAGATGCCGATATGGCCATACGCTCCGTGCCGCTCGTCGGCGTCCATGTCGAGCATGGCGAGGACCTTCGGCTCCGGCATCGGCTGGTGCGTGCCGAGGGCGATGAGGAAGTCGAGCCCGTCGGCGCGGTCCGCGAGCAGGTCCGCCAGGGTGCGGAACATCAGGCCCACCGGGGCGGTGCGGGTGCCGTCCGGAATGAGCGCGAGGATGCGCTTGCCCTCCAGGCGGAGACCGGCCAGCGCTTCTTCCGAGAAGGCGAGCACTTCGGTATCGGCCAGGCGTCCTTCCTTGTGTCCGCGTCCGATGAGCACGGGGGTCCTTTCCGTCACTGCCTCGTGGGGAACATTTCGCTACCCGGTTGAGCCGTCGGCCGAAGGCCGACGTTTCCGTTCTTCGAACGACCGCCGACGTGCCGTCGGCGGCTCAACGGGCGGTGTGGGAGGCGCGTGCGTCATTTCTTCTGCCGCTGTTTCTTGCGATGCGCTTCCCAGCGGGGGTTCTTGCCCCACTCGCCGGCCTTGGCCGGGTCGTGGTCCGGGTTCGGCTCCGGCAGCGGCGCCCCGAGTTCCTTCCGCCACCGGTGGAGTTTCGCCTTCATGGCCGCGGCCTTGTCGGGCATCTTGGCGGCCAGGTTGTGCTTCTCGCCGATGTCTTCGGCCAGGTTGTACAGTTCCAGATGGTCGTCCTGGAGGAAGTGGATGAGTTTGAAGTCCCCCTCCCGGATGGCCAGCGCCGGCACCGAGTGGTGATACGTCGGATAGTACCAGTACAGCGTATCGCGCTCGAGGCGGTCGCGGCCGTGAAGCAGCGGCACGAGGGAAACGCCGTCGATCGGCTGGTCCGGCCGCTCGGCGATGCCCGCCGCATCGAGCAGGGTCGGCAGGAAATCGTTCGAGATGACCGGCCGGCGGCAGGTCGAGCCCGCCCCGGTCACGCCCGGCCATCGGACGATGAGCGGCACGCGGATGCCGCCCTCGTACAGGCTCCCCTTGAAGCCGCGGAGCGGGGCGTTCGTGGTGATGCGCGGCCCGTTGCCGGTGAAGATCTGGTCGAGGCCGCCGTTGTCGGAGTAGAAGACGACGACCGTGTGCTCCGCCAGGCCGAGGTGCTCCAGCGCCTCCAGGCAGAGGCCGACCGACTCGTCCATCGCCTCGCACATGGCGGCGTAGACGGGGTAGATGGGCGTCTCCTGCCGCTTCGCCTTCGCCTCGTACTTCTTGATGAGTTCGTCGCGGGCCTGGCAGACGATGTGCACCGCGTGGTGCGAGAGGAAGCAGAAGAACGGCTCGTCGCGATGGGCGGCCATGAACTGGACGGCCTGTTTCGTGAGCGGCCCGACGCGCTTGCCGGGGTTCGCCTTGGCGAACGCCTTGACCTTGGCGGCAAAGTCGGCGGGCAGGGCGTCGAGCCCCTCGTCCCCCCGCGGCGGGCGGACGTACCCCTGCTGGAGCGGGCTGTGCCCGAGGTGCCACTTGCCGAGGCTCGCCGACACGTACCCGCCGGGCGCGAGCGCCTCGGCCAGCGTCGTCGATTCCAGCGGCAGGGCCAGGCGGTTGGGCGGCGGGATGAGTTTCTCGAACGGCCGCCAGTGCCCCGGAATGAAATCGTAGATGCCCGTCCGGGCCGTGTACTGCCCCGTCTGGATGCTGGACCGCGTCGGCGAGCAGACGGGGGCGGCGTAGGCGTCCGTGAACCGCATGCCCTGGGTCGCCAGGCGGTCGATGACCGGCGTTTCGATGAACGTGTTGCCGTAACAGCCGAGGTCGGCCCAGCCGAGGTCGTCGGCGAGGATGAAGAGGATGTTGGGCGGTTTGCGTGCGCCCTTCACCACTCCACGCATGGCCGTCGGCGTGCAGGCGGGGAGGGCGGCCGCCCCCGCCCCCGCGGCGAGCAGACGCAGCAGGGCCGAGCGGCGGGTCAGGCCGGCATCACGAGTCATGGCGTTCCTTTCCGATTGCGCGGCGGCCAGTCTTGGCCGCCGCGCCGGCGTGCGACCCGTGCAGGCCACGGCCGATGGTGATGTCCGGCCGCTTCCGCGGCCGGCTCGGCTTTGCCGTCTGTGTGTGCGGTGCCCAAGACTGGGCAGCGCGCCTACGCTGTTGCTCACCCCGACCATGTAGGCCGCGGCGCGCCGCGGCCTACGACTCCACGCCGAACCCGACGGCCTTCAGCGTCTCTGCGACCGCCGGGTCGGCCTCGGCCAGAACGGCGGTCGTCTCGGGAAACTCGCGGCGGACCGGATAGTCGCGGCGGAGCGCCGTGAAGTACGCCGCGCGCTCCTCCCCCGGCCGCTCCAGCATCGCCCGCAGCCGGGCGTCGTCCGCTTCGATATCATACGCGGCGCGGACGGCCCGTCCAAGGGCTTCCTGGACGCCGGCGCCCGCGGGCACGTCCACCCGGGGGTTCGCCGGCGGCGGCATGAGCGGCGAGGGGTCCCACGCGCGCTCGATGCCGAAATGCTCGCACAGCGCCTCCAGGACCATCCGCGTCCCGTTCACCTTGCCGTCGTAGGAGTACCCGGCCACGTGCGGCGTGCCGAGGGCCGCCCGCTCCAGCAGTCGGGCGGGGATGTCCGGTTCGTTCTCCCACACGTCCGAGACGAGCGCGCCCAGGCGCCCGGCCTCGGCGGCCCCGGCCAGGGCGTCCGTCTCGGCCACGGCCCCGCGGGACGTGTTCACCAGCCACACGCCTGCTTTGAGCCGCCCCAGCAGGTCCCGGTTGACCATATGATGGGTGGCGTCGCGGCCGGTGCGCGCGAGGGGCACGTGGAACGTGACGACGTCGGCCTCGGCGAGGGCGTCGAGTGGGACGTACTTCGGGTCGCCCGTCTGGCGCGCCAGCGGCGGGTCGTTCCGCAGTACCTGGAGGCCGAGGGCCTCCAGCATCCCGGCCAGCCGGCCGCCCACGTTCCCCACGCCGACGACGCCGACGGTAAGGGCGAAGAGGTCGCGGCCCGTCCGCCGGGCCAGCACGCACAGGGCCGCCAGCACGTACTCCGCCACGCTCCGGGCGTTGGAGCCCTGGGCGCTGGCGAAGCCGATGTTCCGGTGGTCCAGGTACGCCGTGTCAACGTGGTCCAGGCCGATGGTCGCGGTGGCGACAAAGCGGACGCGGCTCTCGTCAAGCAGGGCGGCATCGACGCGGGTCACGCTGCGGACGAGCAAGGCGTCGGCGTCGGCAACGGTCTCGGGCGTGATGGCGCCGGCGGGCAGGGCGTGGACGTCGGCCACGGGGCCGAACGCCTGCTCCAGCAGCGGGATGTTCGCGTCGGCGACGATCTTCACCGCCCCGTCTCCCGCGGCGTCCCGGGCGTCGGCTACTCCGTCCACTGGGTGTGGAACGAGCCTTCCTTGTCGACGCGCTCGTACGTATGGGCGCCGAAGTAGTCGCGCTGGGCCTGGGTCAGGTTCTGGGGCAGCCGCGCCGTCCGGTACGAATCGATGTACCCGAGAGCGGACGAGAGCGCCAGCATGGGGAGGCCCGCGGCCACGGCCTCCGCGACCACGTGCCGCATTGCGCGGGCCCGCCGGTTGACGTTTGACGCAAAGTGCGGCGCGACCAGCAGGTTCGGCAGGGCAGGGTCGGCGCGGTAGGCGTCGGCAATCGGGTCGAGCATCTGCGAGCGGATGATACACCCGCCCTTCCAGATGCGGGCGATCTCCGGCAAGCGGAGGTTGTAGTCGTATTCCCTGCTGGCCTCCAGCAGCATCGCCATGCCCTGGGCGTACGAGCAGACGACGGCGCAGTACAGGGCGTCCCGGCAGCGGTTGATGAACTGCGTCCGGTTGGACGGCCGGTAAATGCGCGGCCCCTTGAGGATGTGGGAGGCGGCCTCGCGCTCGCCCTTGAAGGCCGAGAGGATGCGCCCCTCGACGGCCATGTCGATGGTCGGCACGGCCACGCCCACGTCCATGGCGGCCTGGCTCGTCCACTTGCCGGTCCCTTTCTGGCCGGCCTTGTCGAGGATGACGTCAACGAGCGGCTTGCCGGTCTCCGGGTCGGTCCGGGCCAGGCACTCGACGGTGATCTCCATCAGGTACCCGCCCAGTTCGCCGCGGTTCCAGTTGGCGAACGTTTCGCTCACCTCGTCGGGCGACATGCGGGCGAACTCGCCCAGGATGTGGTACACCTCCGCAATGGACTGCATGATACCGTACTCGATGCCGTTGTGGACCATCTTGACGAAGTGCCCGGCGCCGCGGTCGCCGATGTAGGTGCAGCACGGCCCGTCGACCTGGGCGGCGGCCTTCTCCAAGGCGCCCTTGATCAACTGGTATGCCTTCTTCGAGCCGCCCGGCATGATGCACGGCCCGTGCAGGGCGCCTTCCTCGCCGCCCGAGACGCCCGTACCGATGTACAGGATGCCGTCCTCGGCCAGGTCCGCCAGCCGCCGTTCGGTATCGCGGAAGTGCGAGTTGCCCCCGTCGATGAGCAGGTCGCCTGCGTCCAGATGGGGGCGGATCTGCTCGATCATGGCGTCCACCGGCGCCCCCGCCTTGACCATGAGGAAGATCTTGCGGGGCGTCTGGAGGGTATCGCACAGTTCCCGGGCGCTGTAGCAGCCCACGACGTCCTTGCCCTGGCACCGGTTCTCGATGAACCGGGTGACCTTGGACGTGGTGCGGTTCCAGACGGCCATCGAATAGCCGCGGCTCTCGATGTTCAGGGCCAGGTTCTCGCCCATGACGGCGAGGCCGACGAGTCCCATCTGCTGTTTCGCCATCGCGGATGTCTCCTCAGAAGGCGCTTCGGTGCGGCCGTGGCACGGCCGTTCGGGTGCGCGGAAGAGCACGCATTTTACCAGCGCCCCGCCGGGTGTCAAGCAAAGCCGGCGCGTGCGGGGGCGGCGGATTATTCCTATAGCCACGCGCCGGATGGCCGATATAGTGGATAGCGAGAGGCACGTCGGAGCCCGCGGTTGCAGGCCCGCGTCGCCTGTTCGACGGGGCTGGCGCACGCCTGCCGGGCCGGTTCCGGTCACATCTGCGCCCATCGGCCGAGGAGGTGCCGTGCAGGGACTTCTACCGCTGGCAGCGGCCACGGAGGTCATGCGCCTGGTCATTCCGCCCTGGGGATGCTTCCTCCTCATCGGCGCGGGCGCGGTGTACCTGGTGCTTGGTGCCCGCTGGCCCAGGTTGTTCGACGTCCTGAGCATGACGTTCCTCGGATGCGTCGTCGGCCTGGTCGTGTCGCAGTGGGTTCCGCTGGCCCAGCCGCTCGTCATTGCCGGGGGCGGCGTCCTGCTGGGCGGATTGAGCGCGGTCTTCCGGAGCGTGGCCCACGCGGTCCTGGCCTCGGTGGTGCTGGCCGCCGTGGCCTCGACGCTGGTGGCCCTGATCGTCGGCGAGGCGGGCTTCACGTCGTACCTGGCGGTCAACCTGTCGGACACAAGTTACTCGACGCAGTGGAGCGCGCCGAACCTGGCCCACGACGCCGTCCTCGCGGCCGTCGTGACGGGCCTGCTGGCGGGTGCGGCCGTTGCGCTGGCGCAGCGGCGTCTGAGCCGGCGGCTGGTGCCGGCCGCGCAGGGGGCGGCGCTTATCCTGCTCGGCGTGACGGAACTGGTCACCGCCTGGCGGGCCCCGGGGCGGCCGTCGCTGGCCACCGAGTATCCCCTCACCCTGACGGCGGGGTGGGTGTGCCTGCTTGCCATCGGCGTGCGCATTCAGCGGTCCGTCCAGGAGGTCTGCGGCGAATGGGACGAGGCCGACGACGCCGGGAATGAGGAGGGGGCGTAACGGAGGTGCGGACATGCTCGCAGCAGCCGTCGACCCGGAAGCCGGACCGCCTCCCTGGTTCAATCCGCACGAGGCCATCCGGGAATTCGTCGAGACGTGCGAGGCGCTCCCGTACGGGTGGCGCGTGGCCGCAGCCATCCTCTCGGTGCTGGCGGGCGTGGCTTTCCTCGTATGGGGATTCCGCCTGTACCGATGGCTGGTGGTGCTGATCTTCGTGGCCATCGGCATCGCCGCCGGCGTCGAGACGGCGATGTATTTCGGGTTCAACCAATCGATCGGGATCATCGCCGGGGCGGTCCTGCTGGGCGTGTTGGCCTGGCCGGCGCACCGGCTCGGATGGGGACTGGTGGGGGGCGTCGTCTTCGCCCTCGTCCTGGCGGGGCTGGCGGGATTCATGGGCATCGAGGGCCGGGTCGAACTGCTCCTTATCGGGGTGGTGGCGTTCGTGGCCGGCGCCGCCGTCACCCTGCTGCTCATGAAGCCGCTCATCATCGTCATCACGGCCCTGGTGGGAGCCGCACTGCTGACGCAGGGGACCATCGCGCTGACGCTCTTGTGGCCGTCGGTCGGCGCCACCGTGGTCCGCGCCATGGATACGCGGCCCTATATTCCGATGGTGGCCGCCCTGGTGCTGGCGGCGGTGGGGTCGGCGATGCAGGTCCTGGACACCAACGCCGAGAAGAAGAAGAAAAAGAAGAAGCCGTCCGGCGGGGACGATTGATGGGGCAGGTAAGTGTGAAGATCGCATTCAGTGAGTCTGTCAGTCTGGCGCCCCGCTTGCGGGGCTGAAGAATCTCGCCGCGGGAGCGACATCAAGGCGAGATTCTTCGTCGCGGCTTCGCCGCGCCTCAGAATGACAACGCGCAGACGTTTCTCCTGCCTGAGTGACTACGCGTACTCCCGCGCCGCCGCCTCGTCGCCGTAGGCGCCCACCCACAAGTCCTTCAGGTGGAGTTCGACCTCCGGCCGGTTCGGCCGGTAGTCCGAGACGCGGCACGTGAACGCGATGCCGCACGTCTCGGCCCGTCCGACGGCGTCGGCGAGTTCGCCCATCCGCCAGCCGACGCACCGGCGGGCCCGCCCGCCGCTGGTGACGTGCATCGCCAGGTGTGCCCCGCGGCGGCCGATGCGCTTCGGGCGACCCACCACGCGAATCCGCCGCGTCGCAAACACGGGCCGCGGGTTTCCCGCGCCGAACGGTCCGAGGTCGTCCAGCACGCGGGCCGTCTCGAGGGTGAGATGCGTCGGGTCGACCTCGGCGTCGACCTTGAGCCGCGGCGTGAGGTCGTCCGGCGTCAGGGTGTCGGCGGCGTGGGCGAGGAACGCCTCCCGGAACGGTCCCACGGCCTCGGCGGGCAGCCGCAGGCCCGCCGCCATCGTGTGCCCGCCGAAGGTCGTGAGGTGCCGGCGGCACGAGGCGAGCGCCTGGAAGAGGTGAAAGCCCGGGATGCTCCGGCCGGAGCCCTGGGCCTGCTCCTCGTCGAGCCCGATGAGGATGGTCGGGCGGTGGTACTTCTCGACCAGGCGGGAGGCCACGATGCCGATGACGCCCGTATGCCAACCCCGCCCGGCCGCCACGATGGCGGCGTCGCGCTCGGGCGCGAAGGTGGCCGCGACCTGTTCGTCGGCCTCGTCGAGGATTTCGCGTTCCACCTCGCGGCGGCGGCGGTTCTGGCGGTCCAGTTCCTGGGCGATCTCCGTGGCGGTCTCCGCGCCGGCGGTCGTGAGCAACTCGACGGCCTCGCCGGCGTGGCCCAGGCGCCCCGCCGCGTTCAGCCGCGGCCCGATGACGTACCCGATGTGGTGGGCGTCGATGGCCTTGCCCTGGAGCCTCCCCACCTCCCGCAAGGCCGCGATGCCGGGATGCCCGCTCGCGCTCAGCGCCTGGAGGCCGAAGCGGGCCAGGACATGGTTCTCGCCCACCAGCGGCACGACGTCGGCAATCGTGCCGAGGGCCGCGAGGCCCGTCGCGGCAATCAGGAACTCGCGGAACGGCTCGTCGACGCGCTCCCGGCCGCTCAGGGCCTTGCCGATGGCCCAGGCGAGTTTCATCGCCACGCCCGCCCCGGCGAGGTCGCGGAACGGGTACGCGGAGTCCGGCAGTTTCGGGTTGACGATGGCCAGGGCGGGCGGCAGCCGGTCGGGGTCCGGCTCGTGATGGTCCGTCACGATGACGTCGAGGCCGAGGTCGCGGGCCCGCGCCACCTCCGCCTGCCCGCTGATGCCGCAGTCCACCGTGACGAGGACCTTCGCCCCCTCGGCAGCCAGGTGCTCGACGGCCTCGCGGTTCAGGCCGTACCCCTCCTCGATGCGGTGTGGCACGTAGATGCGGACGTTGGCGTCGGCCAGCCGCAGCGCCTTCCAGAGGATGGCGGCGGCGGTGATGCCGTCCACGTCGTAATCGCCGTAGATGACGATCGGCTCGCGGTCGCGGGCGGCGGCGACGAGACGGTCGGCGGCGTCCGTCAGGCCAGGAAGGGCCTCCGGCGGATGGAGTTGCGAGAGGTCGGGCTTGAGGAACGCGCGGCCGGCGTCGACGGTGTCGTACCCGCGCTGGCCGAGGATGCCCGCCACGACGGGATGGACGCCGAGCCCCGCCGCCAGGCGGGCGGTGTCGGTGAACGGCGGCTGGATGGTCCAGTGCTTGGCCAATGTCAAATGCCGAATGATAAATGCTAAGTCAGCCGCCTGCGGCGGCTGTGGGCAACGCGATGCACCCCGTCATTGGTGCCTGGTCATTGATCATTCTTCGAAACCTATTCGCCGCAGAAACTCCTCACTGCCGCGCTGGACCCAGGCCTCCTCCAGGCGGTGGCGGACGGCGTCGAGGAACGGGCGGGCGGCGGGGTCGTCGGCCCGGGTCGGGTTCACGTGATGGAAATCCGCCCGGTTCGAGATCGCCGGCCCGAACCCCAGGCGCCCCAGGGCCAGCGGGAAGTCGAAAAAACCCTCTTCCGTCGGGTTCGTCCGCGTGTTCCAGACCCACATGTCGACCTTGCCGAAGAGTTCCCGCACCGACCGGCGCACGCGCGCCAGGCCCTTGCCGGACGGACCCGGGCCGACGACCATGACGGCCAGGTCGGCCTCGGCCGCCCAGAGGTAGGCGTTGCCCTCGGCGAGGAGGTTCGTGCCGTCGGGGACCGCCTCGTGCAGGGCGGCGAGACCGGGCGCGAGGCCCCGCGGCTCGGCCAGGAGGACGCGGACGGAGGCGGCCCCGGCCGCCCGCAGGCGGTCGAGTTCCGGGTCCGACGCCCGCAGGTCCGCATACGACCGCAGGGCGAACCCGGCATCGCCGAGGTCGACGCTCTCGCCGTCGGCGATCTCGTCGGCCATGCGGACCCGGGCCGCGTGCCAGCCGTCGAGGTGACCGAGCAGCATCTCGGCCACGGCGGTCTTGCCGATGCGCGGTCCGACGCCGGCGATGCAGATGACAGCCATGCGCTTGCGTTTCCCTGGTTCGGCCCGAAGGTCGTCCACAGTGTAGCAGGTGGAGGGGCGGTCGGAAAGGGGGAGGCGGGCGAGGTGCGTCGTTGTCGCGTTGGCGGTGTGTCCGCGGCGCGTGCGCGGAACACCGCGCCGGTCATGCTGAGCGGAGCGAAGCATCTCGCCGTGCGAAAGCCGGAAAGGCAAAGGCCACGGCGAGATTCTTCGCTCGCTTCGCTCGCTCAGAATGACATTGTCGTGCGCGGCGGGTGCGGAGACCCGCCGCGCTCAGAACGGTCCGGTTTGCCGCGCGCTTACTGAAAGTACGCCACCCCCCGCCGGAAGACGCGCAGGCCGTCGCCTTCCTCCACGGCCGGCCGGCGGGTCCATTGCGGATGGTGCCACGGCAGGAGGTGCCGCTCCGGGTGCGGCATGAGGCCGAAGACGCGGCCGCTCGCGTCGCACAGGCCCGCCACGTCGTCCACCGACCCGTTCGGGTTCCACGGGAAGCCGGCGTCGGCCTCGCCGTCCGGGCCGACGTAACGGACGGCGACCTGGCCGGCGGCGTCGAGGGCGTCGACGGGCACGTCCTCGGCCGGGACGAACTTGCCCTCGGCGTGGGCGATGGGCATCTGGAGCACCTCGCCCTTCTCCAGGAACACGCACCGGTCGGTGTCCACCCGCAGGCGGACCCAGCGGTCGTCGAACAGGCCCCGGTCGTTCGCCGTGACCGTGGCGTCCTGGTCCAGCGACGGCCGACCGCCCTCGCCGCCCGGCAAGAGCCCCGCCTTCACCAGCACCTGGAACCCGTTGCAGATGCCGAGGACGAGGCGGTCCCTGGCGAGGAAGTCGGCGACGGCGTCCGCCAGGTGGTGGACGACCTGGTTGGCCAGGATCTTGCCGGCCGAGATGTCGTCGCCGTAACTGAAGCCGCCGGGCACGGTCAGGATCTGGTAGTCGGCGAGGCGCGCGGGTTCCTCGATGAGCCTATTGATGTGGATGCGGTCGGCCTCCGCGCCCGCCTGCTGCCAGGCGAAGCACGTCTCCCAATCGCAGTTGGTGCCGGCGGTTCGCAGGACCAGGGCTTTGATGGGCATCGTTGACCTCGCTCTAACGGCACGCGCCGGGCAAGCCCGGCGGCTAAATGTTCATGCTGCTACCATTTGAGCGGCGCCTGCCAGGCCTCGCGCATCGCCTCGCAGGCCGCGTCGAGGACCGTCCGGCCGCCGACGCCCGTGACGACGAGCCGGCCCGTGTCGGTGACCTCGCCGGCGCGTCCCCACGGCACGCCGGTCACGTGCTTCTCGAAGTCGACGGCCCGCTCGCGGTCCACCTCGATGAGGAACCGCGTGGTCGATTCGCTGAACAGGATGCGCCCGTCGTCGAGCAGGCCGCCGGCGCGCGGCACGTTTTCCAGGTTCAGTCGGAGTCCCAGGTCGGCGGCGAAGGCCATCTCGGCCGCAGCGACCGCGAGGCCCCCTTCGGAGAGGTCGTGGCACGCCCGGACGCACCCGTCCGCGATGGCGGCGTGGACGGCCGCGAAGACGGCCGGCGCCGTCTCCAGGTCCACCTTCGGCACATCCATGCCGACGGCGCCCTTCAGGGCGAACCAGTGCGACCCGCCGCACTCGTCCCGCGTCCGGCCGACCACGTAGACCGGGTTGCCCGGGGCCTTGAGGTCCATCGTGACGCACCGCGCCACGTCGTCGACGAGGGTCATGGCGCTGATGAGCAGGGTGGGCGGAATGACAATCGTCCCCTCGCCCGTGTCGTATTCGTTGTTGAGGCTGTCCTTGCCCGAGATGAACGGGGCGCCGTACGCCGTGGCCACGTCGTAGCACGCCTTGCACGCCAGGACGAGCGAGCCGAGGCGGTCGGGCTTGTCGCAGTTGCCCCAGCAGAAGTTGTCGAGGAGGGCGACGCGGTCGGGCCGGCCGCCGACCGCCACGAGGTTCCGGACGGCCTCGTCGATGCCCGCCGCCGCCATCCAGTACGGATCGATATCGCCGTACTTCGGATTCATGCCGCAGGCCACCGCCAGTCCCTTGCGGCTGCCGAGCAGGGGCGTGATGACGCAGGCGTCGCCGGGGCCGTCCTCCTTCGTGCCGACGAGCGGCTTGACGACCGTCTGTCCCTGCACCTCGTGGTCGTACTGGCGGACGACCCACTCCTTGGAGCAGACGTTCCAGGCGCCGAGGACGGCGAGCAGGTCGTTCGTGTAATCGTCCTGGGCAGGAAGGTTCGGCTCCTCGTATCGCGGCGGCGTCCATTCGGCGGTCAGTTCCCGCCGCGGCACGCCGTTGTGGAGGAAGTCCATGTCGAGGTCGGCCACCTCGTGGTCCTCGTACCGGAGGACGAGGCGGCCGGTGTCGGTGAACCGGCCGATGACGGTGGCCATCACGTCTTCGCTCGCGAACAGGGCGAGCAGTTCGTCCGCGCGGTCCGGCGGGACGGCCAGGGTCATGCGTTCCTGGGCCTCGGAGATCCAGATTTCGGTGTACGAGAGGCCCTGGTACTTGAGGGGCACCTTCTCCAGGTCGACCTCGGCCCCGAGTTCGGCCCCCATCTCGCCGACGCTGGACGAGAGCCCGCCCGCGCCGCAGTCCGTAATCGCGGAATAGAGGCCGCGGTCGCGCGCGACGAGCAGGACGTCGGTCATCTTCTTCTCGACGATCGGGTTGCCGATCTGGACGGCGTGGCTGAACTCGTCGCCGGTCGTGTGGGTGAGTTCGCCGCTCGAGAACGTGGCCCCGTGTATGCCGTCGCGGCCCGTCCCGCCGCCGACCACGACGACGAGGTCGCCCGCCTTCTGGTGCTTGAAGCACTTGTCCCGCGGCAGGAGGCCGACGTTGCCGCAGTAGACGAGCGGGTTGCCGAGGTACCGGTCGTCGAAGTAGAGCGCGCCGCTCGCAGTGGGGATGCCCATCCGGTTGCCGTAGTCGCGCACGCCGCTCACGACGCCGCGCATGATCCGCTTGGGGTGCAGGACGCCGGGCGGCAGTTGCTCCGCCGGGTACGTGGGCGGGGCGAAGCAGAAGACGTCGGTGTTCAGGACGGGCTTGGAGCCGAGCCCCGTCCCGAGGGGATCCCGGATGACGCCGCCGATCCCCGTCGCCGCCCCGCCGTACGGTTCCAGGGCGGACGGGTGGTTGTGCGTCTCGACCTTGAAGCAGACGCACGCCTCGCCGTCGAACTCGACGACGCCGGCGTTGTCCTCGAAGACGGAGACGCACCACGGGCGGTCGAGTTCCTTCGTGGCCCGCGCGATGGTCGAGGCGAGGAGGTTGTCGATCGTCTCGCCCTCGAACGTAATTTTGCCCTTCAGGGTCTTGTGGACGCAGTGTTCCGACCACGTCTGGGCGAGGGTTTCGAGTTCCACGTCCGTCGGGTCCCGCCCGAGGCCGCGGAAGTGGTCGCGAATGGCCTGCATCTCCACGAGGTTCAGGAACAGCCCGCCCTGCCGGCTGATGGCCACGAGACCCTCGTCGTCCGCCTCCGTGACGGGCACGTGGACCAGACGGAACGCGAACGGCGGGGCGTCGCGGAAGACCGAGCCTTCCGGCCCGTCGAAGGCCACGTCCTCGATGACGGGGTTGGCGAGGATGGCCCGGGCGGCGGTCTCCAGGTCCTCCCGGGTGGGGCGGCCGGCGAAATAGTACTTCCGGGCCGTGGCGCAGCGGTCGACGGCCAGGCCCATGTCCTCGGCCGCCTGGAGGGTCGACAGGGCCACCGGGTCCATCACGCCGGGCTTGCGGCGAACGGTGACCGCGGGGCGGGGGTCCGTCCCGGCGGGGCCGCCGTCCGCCAGGACGTACCGTTCGACGACGGGGTCGGTCAGGAGGTCGGCGGCGAGGCGCTCGACGTCCTCGGCCGGGGCGCCGGTATCGAGGGTGAAGAGGCGCGACGCCTCGACGCCCTCGATGCGCGCGAGGCCCAGCCCGCGGACCTCCTCCAGCACCTCGTGCCCGTGGGCGTCGTAGGCGCCCGGCCGGAACCGGACTTCGATGTGCCACTCCATGGGGTCGGGCCTTTCCGTTGGCGCAGCAGGCGTCACGCCTCCCCGACGATGCGGTCGCGGCGGGCCTTGGCGTCGGCGAGCAGATGCTCGATGCGCTCACCGTCGCCGCGGGCGAGGGCGTCTTCCAGTTCCTTCAGGGCTTCGCGAAACTGCTCCAGGGCCCGGCCGACGCCGGCGGCGTTGGTCAGGAGGATGTCGCGCCACAGGCCGGGATCGCCCCCCGCGATGCGGGTGCTGTCGGTCCACCCGCTGCCGACGAGCCGTTCCGCCTCCGGGCCCACCGCCTGCACGAGGGCGGCGGCGGCGAGGTGCGGCAGATGGCTGACCTCGGCCAGCAGCCGGTCGTGTTCGGCGGCCGAGAGGCGAACCACCCGCATCCCCAGCGCTTCCCACGTGTCGGTCACGCGGGCCAGGGCATCCGCCGGCGTCCGGTCCGTGGGGGTGACGACGCACACGGCCCCGCCGAAGAGATCGGCGTCGGCGTAATCGATGCCGCGCTTCTCGCTGCCGGCGATGGGATGGCAGCCGACGAACGCCCGCCCCTCGGGCACGACCGTCTCGGCGATGCGGACGACCTCGGCCTTCGTGCTGCCGACGTCGATGACGACGGCCCCGTCGGCGAGGTCACGGGCGGCCCGGCGGAGGAGCGGCTCGAAGAGGCCGACCGCCGTCGCCAGCACCACCAGGTCGCTGCCGCGCACGCCCTCGGCCGCCTCCAGCGCGGTCTCGTCCGCGGCGCCACAGGCCACGGCCCGGTCAAGGGTGGTCTGCCGGTGGCCGACGCCGACGACCTTTCGCGCCAGGCCGGCCCGTTTCATGGCGAGCCCGAGGCTGCCACCGATGAGGCCGGTCCCGATGATGGTTACCTGGTTCCAGGGCGTCATGATCCGCGAGCGAATGGAGTCCGGTGGCGTGGCCGAGCCGCGTGTACTTTAGGAGCGGCCTCGAAGGCGGTCAACAGATTTCCGTTCGCGGGCGGCCCGGTCCGCCCCATTTTGGGATTGATGCGCTCGCCCCGGCCCGCTAGAATCCTGGTGTCAGCCGGGGGAAGGGCCGGCTTCAAGGACGGGCCAGGGCGGCTCGCGTTCCCACGGTCCCACCGACGCCGGAAGATCCATGGCCAAAGACCTCAACGGGTTCCAGATACTGCGGCGCCTCGGGCAGTCGAACACGGCGGAGATCTTCCACGTCGTGCGTCTCGTCGGGCAGGGGCGCGGCAACGAGTACGCCGTCAAGGTGCTCCGCGACGAGTACGCGCGCGACCGAATCGAGCGCAAGCACCTGGAGACCGAGCACGGCATCTGCTCGTCGCTCCGTCACCCGAACCTGATCCGGACGTACGCCCTGCACACCGATACGCGCCGGCCGTTCCTGGTGATGGACGTGGTCCGCGAGTCACGAAGCCTGCGGCAGCACCTGGAGCGGGGCCGACCGCCGCTCGGCCCGGCCCTGGAATGGCTGGCCAAGGTGGCCGACGGCCTCGGACACCTGCACGAGGCCGGGTACGTTCACCGCGACATCAAGCCGCAGAACATCGTCATCGGCAACGGCGGGTCGGACGTGAAGGTCATCGATTTCGCGTTGGCCCGGCCGCAGGACGACTCCTTCGGCCGGCTGCTGCTGCGGCGGCTGTCGGAGCGACGCCGCCCCGGCACGTGGTCGTACATGGCGCCCGAGCAGATCCGGAACAAGCGCCTCACCGGGGCCGCCGACATCTACAGCCTGGGCGTCACGCTGTACGAGTCCGTGACCGGGCGACTTCCGTTCTCGGCGGAGACGGCCCAGGGCCTGATGGAGCAGCACCTGTACGGTCTGATTCCGACGGCCAACCAGAAGGGCGTGGACGTGCCCGGCGAGGTGGACGACCTGATCCGCGCGATGCTGGCCAAAGACCCCCTTGACCGGCCCACCGGGATGCAGTATGTCAGTGCGAAGTTGCACACCGCGGCCGCCGCCTGCCGCACGCGCGGCTGAGGACGTGGCTTGCCACGTTGAGCCGGTCCGCGGACGTGCCGCGGTGTTCGAAAGGGATGTGCCACGGCGGGTCTCGCCCCGCCGTGATTCTGGCCTGCAGGATGCACGGCCGGACAAGGCCGGCCGTGGCACGGTCGAATGGTGAACAGCCCCTCATCGAGTAGCCTTGAGGGCTGGCGGCCGGCAATCGACTCCAATCGGACGGGCCCCATGGCGCGCGTGTGCCTCGAGTTCGAGAAGCCGTTCGCGAAACTCGAACAGCAGATTCGCGAACTCGAAGAGGACCAGCGGGCCCAGCACGTCGACCACAGCGCCGAAATCCGGAACATCCGCAAGAACCTCGTCGCGATGATCCGGAAGACCTACGACGCCCTCTCCCCGTGGGACATCGTCCAGGTAGCCCGCCATCCCGACCGGCCCCAGACCCGCGATTACATCCAGGCCTTCGTCAAGGACTTCCGCGAACTGCACGGCGACCGCCTCTTCCGCGACGACCGGGCCGTGGTGTGCGGCCTGGGACGCATCGCCGGCCAGAAGGTCGTCGTGGTCGGCCACCACAAGGGGCGAGACACCCGCGAGAAGGTCGAGTGCTTCTTCGGCTGCGCCCATCCGGAAGGGTACCGCAAGGCCCTGCGGGTGATGCGCCTGGCCGAGAAGTTCGGCCTGCCGGTCGTGGCGTTCATCGACACGCAGGGCGCCTACCCCGGCATCGGGGCGGAGGAGCGCGGCATCGCCGACTCCATCGCCGTCAACCTGCGCGAGATGTCGCTCCTGAAGGTGCCCATCGTCGGCGCCGTCATCGGCGAGGGGGCGTCGGGCGGATACCTCGGCATCGGCGTGGCCGACCGCCTCCTCATGCTCCAGTACGCCTATTGCAGCGTGATTACGCCGGAGGGGTGCGCGGCCATTCTGTGGCGGACGGCCGAGAAGGCCGCCGAGGCCGCCGAGCGGCTTCGCCTCTCGGCCCGCGACCTCAAGGAGTTCGGCGTCATCGACGAGATCGTGCCCGAGCCCCTCGGGGCCGCCCACCGGAACCCGCGCGAGATGGCCATCACCCTCGAACGCCGCATCGGCCGCCACCTCCGGGAACTGAGGCAGTTGGCCGTCGACGACCTGCTCCAGCAGCGGTACGAAAAGGTGCGGCGGGTGGGCGTGGTGACGGAAGCGGCGGCCGGCTCGCCCGACGCCGACGCGTGAAATCTCAGAGAGCAGGGCAACGGTCGGCAGCGTGTCATTCTGAGGCCTCGCTTGCGGGGCCGAGGAATCTCGCCGTGCGAACGCCACAACGGCAACGACCACGGCGAGATTCCTCACGGCGCTCGGGGTACAGCGCGTCGTCGGCCTGACGGCCTCCTCAGGATGACAGCCTTACAGCCTGCGTGCTGCGGAACCGGAATTCGGGGCCCAGCCGCCCCGTTCGTTTGGGACGTCAGTCAAGGGAAGTCATGCGTCCGAGCAGGCACGCCGTCGCCTTCGCGATGCTGCTGGTGGCATTGGCGCCGGCGTTTTGTCCTGCGGACGCTGTGGCGGCGTCGCGTGCGGCCGAGGAAGCCGCCGCTGCCGCCGCTGGGCGCACGGCACCGGACGCCCCCTCGACGGCGCCTCAAGGCCCCGGCGGTGCGCCGCCCCAACCCAAGGCCGCCAAGAAGCCGCTCATCCCCATCGCCTGGCGCACGCACCTGGACGCCGCCTGCAACGAGGCCGCCAAGCGGGGCATCTGCACCCTCATCTACTTCCGCGCCGACTGGTGCAGTCCCTGCCGCCTGATGGGCAAGGGCACCTTCACGCTGCCGGCCGTCGCCCAGTACATCAACCGGCACTTCGTACCGGTCAAGGTCGACGATTCCGAAGGACGCAGCGAGGCGACGAAGCGGTACGAGATCCGCGTGTACCCGTCGGTCCTGTTCCTGGACCCGGGGGGCAAACCGCTGCACCTCGTCCTGGGGCCCCGCGAAGCCGAACCGTTCTACCGCATCCTGGAGCAGGTGAAGGACCTGCCCCGGCTGATGGACCGGCAGCACGCGCACCCGGAGAGCCTGGAGGCGAACTTCGAACTCGGTAACGCCCTGGCCAAACTGAATCACCTCCGCCGGGCCGCCCCTTATCTGAAGAAGGCCGCCGACCTCGATCCCGAGAACGAGGCCGGCCGCCGCAGCCAGGCCCGCCTCATCCTGGCCGTCGTGCCCCTGGAGGAGGGCGATTCGCAGAAGGCCCTGGCGAACCTGGAGGCGTGGCTCGAGGCGTTTCCCGACGCCCCGGAGGTCCCCGTCGCCATATGGTACCAGGGCACCATCCTGTACCAGGACGGTAAACTGGCCGAGGCGAAGGGGTACTTCGAGGAGATCATCCGCCGCTTCCCGAAGCATGCCAAGGCGTACGAGGCCGACAAGGCCATCGGGTTCATAGAGCGGCGGATGCGGGCAGAGCGTCTTGAAAAGGCAGGGACCGACGCCGATAATCAGGACAGCCAACCGAAACCGAAAGGCTGACGGCCTGCAAGGAGGCGCGTCCCATGTGGAAAGAGCGAATCGTTCTGGACCCGGAGGTGCTCGCGGGCAAGCCGATTGTCAAGGGAACGCGCCTTGCGGTGGAGTTCGTCATCGACCTCCTGGCTCAAGGGTGGAGCGAGGCGGATATTCTCGAGAATTACCCCGGCCTGACGCGGGAAGACATCCAGGCCTGCCTGGCTTACGCGAGTGAGGTTTTGCACCTGCACAAAGTGTTTCCCGTGGAGGCGTAAGCGCCTGTGGCCGCGCGGCACAAAGGAAAAATGACCAGGGACCAAGGACGAGCACACGGCGAGATTCCTCGACTCGCTGCGCTCGCTCGGAATGACATAGTATGACCACTGCTCCGCTTACCCCATTCAGGAGACCCGTCATGGCCTCACGCGACACGTCGCAGCGCACCGACCATCCCCTCTCCCGCCGCCGCTTCGTCACCGGCGCGGCCGCGGCGGCCGCCGCCGTCACGGTCGTCCCGCGGCACGTCCTGGGCGGGGCAGGGCAGCAGCCGCCGAGCGAAACGCTGAACATCGCCGGCGTGGGCATCGCCGGAAAGGGGTTCCACGACGTCAAGAGCGTCTCCAGCGAGACCATCGTGGCCATCTGCGACGTGGACGCCCGGCAGGTGGCCCGCGGCCTGAAAGAGTGGCCCAGGGCCAAGGGCTTCAAGGATTTCCGCAAGATGCTCGACGAGCAGAAGAACATCGACGCCGTCAGCATCGCCGTCCCCGATCACAACCACGCGGTCATCACGATGGCGGCGATGAAGCGCGGCAAGCACGTCTTCTGCCAGAAGCCGCTCACACACTCCGTTTACGAGGCGTTCGCCGTCGGCGAGGCCGCCAAGAAGCACGGCGTGGCCACCCAGATGGGCAACCAGGGCCAGGCCTCCGAGGGCGCCCGCCTCGTCTGCGAGATGATCTGGGACGGCGCCATCGGCCGCGTCCGCGAAATCCACGCCTGGTCGAACCGCACGCACCGCATCTCGCCGCGCGGCATCCGCCGGCCGACCGACACCCCGCCCGTCCCGGACTGGATGGATTGGGACCTGTGGGTCGGCCCGTCGCCGCTGCGGCCGTACCATCCGTGTTACCACCCGTTCGCCTGGCGCGGATGGTGGGACTTCGGCACCGGCGTCCTGGGCGACATCGGCTGCCACCAACTCTCCACCGTCTTCAAGGCCCTCGACCTCCAGCACCCGACGAGCGTGGAGGCGTGCTCGACGAACGAACAGGAGCCGCCGGAGGTCCACAATGAGACCGCCCCCATCGCCTCGATCACGACGTACAAGTTCCCCGAACACAAGGGCCACGGGCCGATCACCCTCAGGTGGTACGACGGGGCCATGCGGCCGCCGCGGCCGGAGGTGCTCGAACCCGGCCGCGACTTCGGCCGGGGCGACGGCACGATGATCGTCGGCGATGAGGGCACCATCCTGGGTCACCGCCTCATTCCCGAGAAGCGGCAGCAGGAGTACGGCCGGCCGCCGCGGAAACTGGAACGCTCGCCCGGCCATCACAAGGAATGGCTCATCGCCGCCAAGGGCGGCAAGCGCGCGGGGAGCGACTTCGTCGACCACGCCGCCCACCTCGCCGGCATCGTCCTCCTGGGCAACTGCGCCATCCGGACGGGCGAGAAACTCCTCTGGGACGGCAAGGCCCGCCGGTTCACCAACTCCGACGCCGCCAACGCCCTCCTCAACCCGCCGTATCGGAAGGGGTGGGCGCTGTAGGCGGCGAGCCCGAAGGGCTCGAACGGCCGTCAGCCCAGGGCACCGCCCGGGGTACAGATAGCGATCACACGATACCAAGCCCTGAAAGGGCGAAACGCCTTACGTCGCCGCCCCGTTCAAATGCCGCGCCAGGTACCGGGCCGTGTGGCTCTCCTCGGACTGGACGACCTCCTCGGGCGTGCCCTCGGCGACGATGCGGCCGCCGTCCTGGCCGCCCTCAGGCCCGAGGTCGATGATCCAGTCCGCACTCTTGATGACTTCATAATTGTGTTCGACCACCAGGACCGTGTTGCCCATGTCCACGAGGCGGTTCAGCACGTCCAGCAGCCGCTGGATGTCCGCGAAGTGCAGGCCCGTCGTCGGCTCGTCCAGGACGTACAGCGTCCGGCCGGTCGCACGCTTGCCGAGTTCGGCCGAGAGTTTCACGCGCTGCGCTTCGCCCCCCGAGAGGGTCGTCGAGTTCTGCCCGAGTTCGATGTACCCGAGGCCGACGGCCTCCAGCGTTTCGAGTTTGTGGACGATGCGCTGGAAGTTCTCGAAGAACCGGACGGCCTCGCTCACGTGCATCCGCAGGACGTCGGCGATCGTCTTGCCGCGGTAGGTGATCTCAAGCGTCTCGCGGCCAAACCGCGTGCCCTTGCACGCCTTGCACGTGACGTACACGTCGGGCAGGAAGTGCATTTCGACCTTGCGGACGCCCTGGCCCTGGCACGCCTCGCACCGCCCGCCCTTGGTGTTGAAACTGAACCGCCCCGGCCCGTAGCCGCGCACCTTCGCCTCGCGGGTCCGGGCGAAGACGCGGCGGATGTGGTCGAACACCTTCGTGTACGTGGCGGCGTTGGAGCGCGGCGTCCGCCCGATGGGGCTCTGATCGATCTCGATGACCCGGTCGATTCTTTCGAGGCCCGACAGGCGCCGGTGTGCCCCCGGCTTCACGCGCGAGCCGTACAGCGCCCGCCTGAGGGCCGGCACGAGCGTCTGCGTCACGAGCGTGCTCTTGCCGGAACCGCTGACGCCCGTCACGCACACGAGGCACCCGAGCGGGACGGTGACCTTGATCTTCCGGAGGTTGTTCTCCGCCGCCCCGTACAGGCGGACGCTGTGTCGCTTCTTCACCGGGCGGCGCTCGTCCGGGACGGCGATCGCCTCCTCGCCGGCCAGGTAATGGCCGGTCAGCGAGTCCGGCGAGGCCGCCACCTCGTCGACCGTGCCCTCGGTCACGACCCGGCCGCCGCGGGCGCCCGCGCCGGGACCCATGTCCACCACGTGGTCGGCCGTCCGGATCGTGTCCTCGTCGTGCTCGACGACCATGACGGTGTTGCCGAGGTCGCGCAGGCGGCAGAGGGTGTCGAGGAGGCGGTGGTTGTCGCGGGCGTGGAGGCCGATGGTCGGCTCGTCCAGGACGTAACAGACGCCCACGAGGCCGCTGCCGACCTGGGTGGCCAGGCGGATGCGCTGGGCCTCGCCGCCCGAGAGCGTGTCGCTGGCCCGGTCGAGCGTCAGGTACTCGACGCCCACGTTCAGGAGGAACCGGAGGCGGTTGCGGATTTCGGCCAGCACCTGCCGGGCGATCGTCTCCTTCGTGCCGCCGAGTTCCAGCGTATCGAAGAACGCGGCCGCCTCCTGGATGCTCATCGCCGTGATCGCGTGCAGGGGCTTGTCGGCGAGGCGGACGGCCCGGGCCTCCGGCCGGAGGCGCGCGCCGTTGCACGCGCGGCAGGGCTGGGGCGTCAGAAAAGCGCCCAGCCACCGTTTGACCGAGGCGCTGCGGGTCTCCTCGCCGAGGCGCTCGAGGCTCGGGATGACGCCTGCCCATTCCGCCTCCGGCGCCGCGCCGCTGCCGGCCGCCCGCTTCAACTGCCCGCCGTGCAGGAGGACCTTGCGGACGCGCTTCGGCAACTTGCGGAACGGGACCGTCCGGTCGACGCCGAACTCGCGGACGAAGTGGTCCAGCGCCTCGGCGTAGAACGCGCGGTACCGTTTCGGCCCCTGCCGCCACGGGGCGATCGCGCCCTCGGCCAGCGAGCGGTCGGGGTCCGGCACGATGAGGTCCTCGTCCAGCCGCTGGAGCGTGCCCAGGCCGTGGCACTCGGGGCACGCCCCGTACGGGCTGTTGAAACTGAAGAGGCGCGGCGTCAGTTCCTCCAAACTGACGTTGCACGTCGTGCACGCGTACCGTTCGCTGTACAGGGTGTTCGTCCAGTCGCCGTCGGCGGTCTCGTGGCAGACGACGACGAGGCCGTCGGTCATCCGCAGGGCCTGCTCGATGGAGTCGGCCAGGCGGTCGCGGGCGGCCGGCTTCACGATGAGCCGGTCGATCACCGCCTCCACCGTGTGCCGGCGGCGTTTGTCCAGGTCCGGCACCTCGCGGACCTCGTACATCTCGCGGTCGATGCGGACGCGGACGAAGCCGTCGGCCACGATGGTGCGGATGACGTCCTTGTGCTCGCCCCGCTGGCCGCGCACCAGCGGCGCCAGGACCATCAGCCGCGTGCCCTGCGGCAAATCCATGACGCGGTCGACGATCTCCTCGGCCCGCTGCGGCCGGATCTGGCGCCCGCACGACGGGCAGTACGCCGTGCCGACCCGGGCGTAGAGCAGCCGCAGGTAATCGTGAATCTCGGTGGCCGTGGCGACGGTGGACCGCGGGCTGAAGCCGCCCCGCCGCTGGTGAATGGCGATGGTGGGCGGCAGGCCCTCGATGGCGTCGACGTCCGGCTTCTCCATCTGCTCCAGGAACTGGCGGGCGTAGGCGCTCAGGGACTCGACGTACCGCCGCTGCCCCTCGGCGTAGATCGTGTCGAACGCCAGGCTCGATTTGCCGCTGCCCGAGAGGCCCGTGACGACGACGAGTTTGTCGCGCGGGATCGCCAGGTCGAGGTTCTTAAGGTTGTGCTGGCGGGCGCCATGAATGGCGATGGCCTCGTCGCCGGGGGCCGACGGCGCGGGGGGGGTGTCGGCGGATGTGTCCGGTGGTGCCGGGTGAGGCGGTGAAGTGTCCGGCGAGTCAGGGGCGTTGGCGGATGCGGCGGCGCCGGCAGGGGCGTCGGGACCGGCGTCGGCCGGGGCATTCGGTGCGTCCGGCGCCTCACCGGGCGCGCGGTTCGCCTCGGCCGCCGGGGGCGGCTTCCGGGGCGGGTGTTGCCGATTCGCCTTTCGCTTCGCCAATGCGGGCTCCGTGCGATGGGGCGCAAACGGGTCCGAATCTAAAATCCTACCATGAGATGGGCCATTTGGCAAGTCCGCCGCGGTGCGCGCTTTTCACGCCCCGGCGTTTCGGGTATCTTACGGGGCGCCGTTATCCGAGCCCGCTGCCGTTCGAGCCGGCCGCGGAAGCGGCCGGTCATCTTCATCCGCGGTGGCACGCGACATGCCGGATGGGGATAACCCGCTGCTGCCGCAGCGGGCTCGAAAAGCGCGAGGCCGCGGCCTCGGAGCGCGTTGCGAGCAATAGCGCGGCGGGTTTCCGCACCCACCGCGCGCACGATGCTTAGGGTGGAAGAGCGCGGCGGATACTCCAGACCCGCCGCGCAAGAATCGTCAGGAACGCCCCATGGCCACGCCGGCGATGAAACAATACCGGCAACTCAAGGCCCAGTACCCGGACGCCATCCTCTTCTTCCGGATGGGCGACTTCTACGAACTCTTTTACGAGGACGCCCGCATCGGCGCCCGCGTCATGGGCATCGCCCTGACGAGCCGCTCCAAGGGCGCGGGGGCCATCCCCATGTGCGGCGTGCCGTACCACGCCGTCGATTCGTACCTGGCGAAGATGATCCGGGCCGGGTACCGGGTGGCCATCTGCGAGCAGATGGAGGACCCCGCCCAGGCCAAGGGCCTCGTGAAGCGCGACATCAGCCGCGTCGTCACACCCGGCACCCTCACGGACGATGCGCTGCTGGAGGACAAGGAGAACAATTTCCTCGCGGCGGTGCACCTGGACGGCGACCGGGCCGGCCTCGCATGGGTGGACCTCTCGACCGGCGGGTTCTGGGTGCGGGACCTCGCGCGCGGCGCCGTCGCGGACGAACTCGTCCGCCTCCGCCCCCGCGAGTGCCTCGTGCCGGAGGGGGCCCAGGACGCCGCCGCCGGCCTCCTCACCGTCGTCCGCGAGGCCACCGGGGCGGCCGTCACGGAGCGGTCGGCGTTCGTCTTCGACCGCGGCGAGGCCGAGCGGGTGCTCACCCAGCACTTCGGCACCGGCACGCTCGAGGGGTTCGGCGTGGCGGAGGTGGCGGAGGGTCTCTCGGCGGCCGGGGCGGTCGTCGATTACCTCCAGGAGACGCAGCGGACGGACCTCGGGCACATCCGCCGCATCCAGCGGGTCCAGGGCGGATGGTGGATGTATCTCGATGAGACAACCCAGCGCAGCCTGGAACTCGTCGAGACGCTCCGCCAGCGCCGCCGCGAGCACAGCCTCCTGTGGGTCCTCGACAAGACGGAGACGGCGATGGGCGGGCGGCTGCTGAGGCGGTGGATCAACTTCCCGCTCGCCGACGCCGACCCCATCCGCGAGCGGCTCGACGCCGTCGAGGAACTCGTCCAGGGCGGCGACCTGCGCGACGACCTCGCCGGGCGCCTCTCGGAGACGGCCGACATCGCGCGCATCCTCGGCCGCGTGGCCACCCGCCGGGCCACGCCGCGCGACTTGCTGGGCCTGGCGCGGACGCTGGCCGTCCTGCCCGCCGTCAAGGCCCGCCTCTCGGCCCGCGAGAGCGGCCTGCTCGCGCGACTGGAGGGCCAACTCGACCTCCTCGGCGACCTGCGGGACCTCGTGGAACGGGCCGTCAGCGACGACGCCCCGGCGCGCCTCAGCGACGGCGGCGTCATCCGGGACGGTTACAGCGAGGAACTCGATCGCCTCCGCGAGGTCGGCTCGACCGGGGCCGACTGGCTCGCCCGTTTCCAGGCCCGTGAAATCGAGCGGACCGGCATCCCCACACTCAAGGTCGGCTTCAACAAGGTATTCGGATACTATATCGAGGTTACACACACGCACACCGACCGCGTCCCGGACGACTACGTCCGCAAGCAGACCCTGAAGAACGCCGAACGGTACATCACGCCCGACCTGAAGGAGCACGAGGTCGAGGTCCTCGGCGCCGAGGAGAAGGCCCGGGCGCTGGAGGCCCGGCTCTTCGAGGAACTCCGCGAGCAGGTCGCGGCCGAGACCGACCGCCTCCAGGCCACCGCCGAGGCGCTGGCACGGGTGGACGCCCTCGTCAGCCTGGCCCGCGTGGCCGTCGAGCGCGGCTACGTCAAGCCCGCGGTCGTGGAGGAACCGGTCCTGGAGATTCGCGACGGGCGGCACCCGGTGCTGGAGCAGGTCCTCGGCTCGGAGTTTGTGCCGAACGACGTGGCGCTCGGCGGCGAGGAGCAGCCCCGCATCGCCATCATCACGGGGCCGAACATGGCGGGCAAGTCGACGTACATCCGGCAGGTGGCGCTGGTGGCCCTGATGGCGCACGTCGGCTCGTGGGTACCCGCCCGCAGCGCGACCGTCGGCCTCGTGGACCGCATCTTCACGCGGGTCGGGGCGGCGGATGAACTGGCGCGCGGCCGGAGCACCTTCATGGTCGAGATGAGCGAGACCGCCAACATCCTGAACAACGCCACGCCGCGCAGCCTCATCATCCTGGACGAGGTCGGGCGCGGCACGAGCACGTTCGACGGCGTGGCCCTGGCGTGGGCGGTGACCGAGCACCTCGCGTCCCGCCTCGCCTGCCGCACCCTCTTCGCCACGCATTACCACGAACTCACGGAACTGGCCGACGTACTCGACGGCGTGGCGAACTTCAACGTGGCCGTCCGCGAATGGCAGGACCAGGTCGTCTTCCTCCACAAGATCCTGGAGGGCGGCACGGACAAGAGTTACGGCGTGCACGTGGCCCGGCTGGCCGGCGTGCCGCGCGAGGTCGTGGACCGCGCCCGGCAGATTCTCTCCGATTTGGAATCGGCCCATCTCGATGCCGACGGCCGCCCTCGCATCGCGCCGACCCAGCCCGGGCCGCACGTGCGGCAGGTGCAACTGACCCTGTTCGAAGGGGAGGGCGGGGCGGTCGTCGACGAACTCCGCCGCCTCGACCTCGAGGCCATGACGCCCATCGAGGCGCTGAACAAACTGCGGGAACTCCAGGACAATCTGTAGCCCGCGCCGAGTCCCGCGCGGTGTCTATCGCCCTCTCCCCTGGCGGGCGAGGGGTGGGGTGGTGGGGGGGGAATTCTGTCATTCTGAGGAGGCCGTCAGGCCGACGAAGAATCTCGCCGTGGGTGGCATGGCCACGCCCCGCGTGGCCACGGGCGGGGGGATGTGGACCGCGCGGTGGGCAGTCTTGCCCGCCGCGCGGTGCCCAAGACTGGGCACCGCGCACAGACCCA
>JAWODB010000217.1:0-9007 GCA_046483505.1 Phycisphaerae bacterium | reverse complement strand
AAATCTAATATTTATTCTTTATATTATATAAATAAAAAAAAATTAAGTATATTTTGTAATTGCTTCTTCATAACCCTTCCAATACCCACGCCTTCCAAGATATCTTCCCATGGCCCGCCGCCTGACCCAGGCCGCCGCCGAGGCCGAGGTCGCCACCCAGATGGGCAATCAGCACCATAACAGCATACGGTACCGGCTGCTGGTCCACTACATCCGCGAGGGGGCCATCGGCAAAGTGAAGGAGGCCCATGCCTGGTCGAACCGCCCCATCTGGCCGCAGGGCATCAAGCGGCCGGAAGGCTCGGACCCCGTGCCGGACGGTTTCCACTGGGACCTCTGGCTGGGCGTAGCGCCCGAGCGTCCGTACAAGAAGGACGTCTACCACCCGTTCAAGTGGCGGGGATGGTACGACTTCGGCGCCGGGGCCCTGGGGGACATGGGCTGCCACATCATCGACCCGGTCGTCTGGGCGCTGGACCTCGGCCCCGCCCTCAGCGTCCGCTACGAGGGACCCGAGGCGATGCCCGAGACGTTCCCCAAGGAGGAAATCCTCACCTACCGCTTCAAAGGGACGACGTACACCGCCGGCAACGAGGTCACGATGAAATGGTACGACGGCGGCCGCAAGCCGCCGGAGGACCTCGTCACGCTGCCGAAGGGCATGAAGGGCCTGCCGAAACAGGGGACCCTTTTCATCGGAACGAAGGGGGCCGTCGTCACACCGCACCCCGGCGGCGGGCCGATGCTCCTGCCGCGCGAGCAGTACGCCGATTACGAGAAACCGAAACTCCAGTCCATCAATCACAGCGGCCAATGGATCGATGCGATTCGCGGCAAGGGCGAGACGACCTCCTCCTTCGCCTACGCCGGGCCGATGACCGAGACCGTCCTGATGGGCGTGGTGGCCTCCCGCGTGCCGGGCCAGACGCTGGAGTGGGACGCGGCAGCCCTCAAGTTCACGGGCTCCGCCAAGGCCACGGCCTACGTCAAGGAAGACTACCGCAGGGGCTGGGAGGTGGCCGGCCTGTCCTGAACACCGCCGCCTGGGCCGGGTCGCCCTTGGCTTCGTCCGCCGCATACCTATAATGGAGCGTGCGCCGTGGGGAGGCACGTCGCCGCCCGCACGGAAGTTCGCGTTTCCAGGGAGGAGTCTTGGATGAGACGCTGCCCGCCCGCTCCCCTGCCCCATGCCGTCGGACCGTGGGCAGCCGTCCTGCTGCTCGCGCTCATGTCCGCCCCCGCGGTCGGCGCGGCCGCACCGGAGAAGGAAGCCGCAGACATCCTCGAAGCGACCGGCGTCGGCGGCGGCCTCGTCGTCCATCTCGGCTGCGGCGACGGCCGCCTGACCGCCGCGCTCGGGGCGCGCGACGGCGTCCTCGTCCATGGTCTGGACGCCGATGCGGCCGACGTCGCCACGGCCCGCGCCCACGTCGCCGCCAGGGGACGGGCGGGCAAGGTGGCCGTCGACCGCCTCGCCGGCCCGCACCTGCCGTACGTCACGAACCTCGTCCGCCTCCTCGTCGCCGATCGTCTTGGCGACGTGCCGAAGGACGAGGTCCTCCGCGTCCTGGCGCCCGGCGGCGTGGCGTGCATCCGGCGCGGCGACGGGTGGCAGACGGCCGTCAAGCCCCGGCCGGAGAGCATCGACGAATGGACACACTATCTGCACGACGCCACGAACAACGCCGTCGCGCGCGATACCGCCGTCGGGCCGCCGCAGCACGTGCACTGGCTCGCCGGCCCGCGGTGGACGCGGAACCACCACAAACTCAACAGCATCAGTTCCGTGGTGACGGCGGACGGCCGCCTCTTCGCCATCGTGGACGAGGCGACCGCCGCCAACATGAACGTGCCCGGCAAGTGGGCCCTCGTCGCCCGCGACGCCTTCAGCGGCGTCACCCTCTGGCGGAAACCGCTCGACTCCTGGGCCTGGTACCGGATCGGCTTCCGCCGCGGACCGCCGCAGGTCACGCGGCTCCTGGTCACCGACGGCGACCGCGTGTACGCGCCGCTCGGCCTGAACCGGCCCGTCTCGGCGATGGATGCCGCCACCGGCGAGACCCTCGCCACCTACGACGAGACCGAAGGGGCCGAGGAAATGGTCCTCGCCGGCGGCACCCTGCTCGTCCTCAAGGGCGAGCCGGTGGCCGAGCACACCGTCCAGCACGCGGCCTTCAAGGGCCTGAAGGCGCTACCCAACCGCAAGTCGCTCGTGGCCGTCGGCACGGAGACCGGCCAGGCGCGGTGGACCTGGTCGGACCCCGAGGTGCATCCCCGCCCGGAGACCCTCGCCTCCGACGGCAAACGGGCCTACCTCCAGGTGGACGAGGCGGTCCTGTGCCTGGACCTCGCCACCGGCAAGCCCCGGTGGACCACCGGCGAGACCGGCAGGGGGCCCCGCAAGAAACTGACCTACGGCAAGGACGTACTCGTCGTCGCCGACGGCGTCGTCCTGTGCGTGCTGGGCGGGAACCTGACGGCCATCGACGCCGAGACGGGCGAGGTGCGATGGGCGCGGCCGGCCGGCGGCGGGTTCCACGCCCCGCCCGACGTCTTCGTCATCGACGGCCTCGTGTGGCTGGGCGACCACCCGCGCGACTCCGTCGCCCCGCCCCCCGTCACGGACTTCCACCAGGCCCTCGACCTCGCCACCGGCAAGGTGGCGCGCGAGAACCAGGTCCTCGTGGACCTCCAGTCCTCCGGCCACCATCACCGCTGCTACCGCGAGAAGGCCACCGTCCGGTTCATCATCACGGGCAAGCGCGGCATCGAGATGATGGACCTGGCGGACGCCCGTCACTCGCGGAACAACTGGGTGCGCGGGACGTGCCAGTACGGCATCCTTCCGGCGAACGGCCTGTTGTACGCCCCGCCGCACTCGTGCGGGTGCTACATGGAATCGAAACTGTGGGGCTTCTACGCGCTGGCGGCCGAGGCACCCGCCGCCGCCGACGCCTCGCGCCGCGTGCCGGACGGCCAGCGACTCTCACGCGGTCCGGCCTACGAGCAGCCCATCCGAAATCCGAAACCCGAAATCCGAAATGATGACGCCTGGCCGACCTACCGCCACGATCCGCTCCGCTCCGGCGTGGCCGGCACGGACCTCCCCGCTTCGCTGAAGCAGGCCTGGCAGGCGGACGTCGGCGGCCGCCCCACCCAGCCGGTCGTCGCGGAAGGGACGGCGGTCGTGGCCGTGCCCGACGCCCACCGGGTCGTCGCCCTCGACGCCGCCACCGGCGAGGTCCGCTGGACGCATACGTCGGGCGGGCGGATCGATTCCCCGCCCACCCTGCACGGCGGCCGTGCGTTCTTCGGCTCGGCCGACGGACGGGTCACGTGCCTGCGGCTCTCGGACGGCCAGCGCCTGTGGCGGTTCATGGCCACTCCCGCCGACCTCCGCACCGTCGCGATGGACCAGGTGGAATCGCTCTGGCCCGTCCACGGCAGCGTGCTCGTCCTGCCCGGCGCGGGCGACGGCCGCAAGGCCGTCGCGTACTGCGCGGCGGGACGGTCCACGTGGCTCGACGGCGGCATCCACCTGTACGCCCTCGACCCGGCGACCGGCCACATCCTGCACCGGGCCCGGTTCCGGACGGACCACCCCGAGTTCCGCCGCGGCAAGGACAAGGCGGACGACTCGCACCAGATGCGCATCGCCCAGAACACGACCGACTACAAGACGTTCCTCCAGAGCGACCGCAGCGACTCGTTCTCCATGGCCGGCGGCGCGATCTCCGACGTGCTTGTCAGCAACGGGACGGACGTGTTCCTGCACCACGTGCGGTTCGGCCCGGACCTCGCGCGCCGGGAGGCGATGGGCCGGCACCTCTTCTCCACGTCCAGCCTGCTCGACGGGGCGGAGAACCACCGGTCGCACTGGGTGCTGGGGACGGGCGACTTCAGCCGCGTGCCCGTGGCGTACTCCTGGATCGTCAACCATCCGGGGCGACGGGGCCCGACGATCGCCGTCCCGACGGGCATCACGATGGTCTTCACGGACCGGGCCGTGTGGGGCGTCCAGCGCAAGGGCGACGCCAACGGCCGGTACCACCTCTTCCGCGGTCCGAACGAACCGTTCTCGCCCGACGGCGAGTCCCTGCCGGACTTCCGCGAGCGCCCCAAGGGCCAGAAGGGAGATATGCGGGCCTATGACTGGAAGCAGGACCTGCCCGTCCGGACGCGGGCCATGCTGAAGGCCGGCGAGCGGCTCGTCCTGGGCGTCTGGCCGACCGAGATCCCCGACGACGACCCCCACGCCGCCTACGAGGGCCGACTCGGCGGCAGCCTGTGGCTCGTCTCGGCCGAGGACGGCACGAAGACGGGCGAGATCGCCCTGCCCCATCCCGTGGTCTGGGACGGCCTGGCCGCCGCCCACGGCCGCCTGTACGTTTCGACGACGTCCGGCCGGGTGCTTTGCTTCGGGGCGGAGTAGCGCGGGCCGGACCCGCCGGCCGCACGGCCGGGCAAGACCGGCCGTGGCACGGCCACCGCGCGGCCGCAGCGTGCGGCGTCAGGGGCGCGCGAACGGTCCGATAACCTTCCACGTGCCGCCATCTGCCGGTTTCCGCCCGCCCCCACCTTCTCTATCTTCCCCGGAATCCCGGAAAATGTGTCGTTTCACAAACCCTTGCGCCGATAAGTGGCGTGGGATTCTGTAGGGCGCGCGCCGACGCCGCCGACCTCCCGTCCGGGGGCCGGGGCGACCGCGGCGTGGACCCGATTATCTGAGGGGGCGATATGGCCGACGAACAGCAACCGGCACCCGGTCTCGGGCAGCGCCTGCGACAGGTGCTGCGCGACGACCTGCATCTGACGTCCGTCGGGTTCGGCTTCACGGCCATTCTGCTGACGGCCCTGGCGGCGGCCACCTGGTGGGCCGGGCACACGCAGGACACGTCGCTTCGCCAATCCCACGCCGCCCGCGTTCGGACCGTCGGGTCGACCCTGGCGCGGAGCGCGGAGGTGCTGCTGTCGCACGGCCGCCTGAACCGCGTCCGGCGGCTGGTGGTCGAGACGGCGCGGGAGGCCAACCTCTCGCGGTGCCGCCTCGTCCTGCCGAGCGGCGAGATCGTCGCGGACGCCGAGCCCGCCGCGATTACGCAGCGCGACCTGCCCGCCTCCTGGGAGGGCGACCCGCCCGCCCCCGACCCCGGCGCGGACCGTCTGTCCCACACGCTTCCCGTGACCGTGTCGGACCGGGGCACGCTGCTGCTCCAGGTGGCGGCGGAACCGGACCCGGCCGCCGACTTCTTCTGGCAGACCCAGGCGGGCATCGGGGCCGTCTGCGTCCTGGCGCTCGTGGTCCTCGTGCTGATGCACCGCCGCTTCCGCAAGACGTTCCAGGGCATCTGGGCGGTGCGGCGGGCGCTGCTGGCGCACCGCGACGGCCAATGCGCCCCGGAGGCGCTCAAAGTGCACGCCGGCTGGGGCACCGAGGCCGAGGCCTGGAACAGCCTGATGGACCGGATGGAACAGACCAAGCGCCGGACGGCCCTGGCGCAGACGGAGGAATCGCTGCGGCTCCAGCGTCAGGCGCCCAACGACCTGTCGGCGGCGTGCGACGCCCTCGCCCAGGGGCTCATCCTCGTCGACAGCCACTGCCGGGCCAAGTACCTGAACAGCGCGGCGGCGGTCCTGCTCCAGGTGACGCACGACCGGGCGGACGAGGCCGACATCGCCGACCTCATCCAGGAGGAGCAGGTGGTGGAGGCCGTCCGGCAGTCGACGCGGCGGCCGATGCAGCGGCGGCAGATCTTCGAGGTCGAACGCACCGGCCCCGCCGGCCGCGTCCTCCTCCGGTTCATCGTGCGGCCGGTGCGGCGGGAGGACTCGGCCGTCGCCATGGTCGTCATCGAGGACATCACCCAGCAGCGGGTGGCCCAGGACGCCCGGAACGCCTTCCTCGCCCAGGCCACCCACGAGTTGCGGACGCCCCTGACGAACATCCGGGCCTGCGCCGAGATGGGCCTGGACGACGGCAAGGACAACCCGGCCATCCAGGCGGGCTGCCTCAGCACCATCACCCAGGAGGCGTGCCGCCTGGAACGCATCGTCGGCGACATCCTGTCGGCCTCGGAGATCGAGGCCGGGTCGCTGCGGCTGAACCTGGACGACGTCCGGGTCGACGACCTGATGGCCTCGCTCCAGGAAGACTACGCCGCCCAGGCCCGCGAGAAGCAGATCGACCTGGCGTTCGACCTGCCGCCCAAACTCCCCGTCCTGCGGGGCGACCGCGAGAAGATCGCCCTCGGGTTCCACAACCTCCTCGGCAACGCCCTCAAGTACACGCCCGAAGGCGGGACCGTCACCGTCAAGGTCGACGTCGACGACGGGCAACTCGTCGCCCAGGTCACCGATACGGGCATCGGCATGAGCGAGGAGGACTGCGAGCGCATCTTCGAGAAGTTCTACCGGAGCCCGGACCGCCGGGTGACCGAGATCACCGGCTCCGGCCTCGGGCTGGCCATCGCCCGCGAGGTCATCCGCATGCACGGCGGCGACATTGCCGTTGAATCCGAAATCGACCAGGGCAGCACCTTCACGCTGACCCTGCCCGTCACGGAGGGAGTGCCGGTCGCGTGAACATCGCCGAACAGGAATGCGGCGCCGTGCGGGTCCTGAAGCCCGACGGCCCCCTGACCGGCCAGGGGGCCGACGACCTCAAGTCCCGCATCGACGGCCTGCTCGGGGGCGGTCTGGGGCGGTGCGCGGTGGACGCCTCCGCCATTCCGTACGCCGACAGCCGCGGCCTGGAGGTCCTGGTGGAGGTGAACGAGCAGATCGCCCGCACCGGCCACCCGCTGAAACTGTGCGCCGTGAACGAGACCCTGCGCCAGGTCCTGGAACTGACGGGCCTGGCGGCCCAGTTTGAATTCTTTGCCGACGCCAACAGCGCGGTCAGGAGTTTCCTGTGACCACCGCCACGGCCACCAAGGCGCCGCTGGGCGAGACCCTGGTCCAGGCGGGCGCCATCTCGCGCGAGCAGTTGACCGCCGCGCTCCAGGAGCAGCGGGCCAGCGGCCGGCTCCTCGGCGAGGTCCTCATCGAGCAGGGCATCCTCAGCCCCCAGGTCCTCGTCCGCGCCGTCGCCCAGCAGTTGGGCGTGCCGGGGTGCAGCCTGCGGCACGGGCTGTTCGACCCGGCGTGCCTGGACCTCATCGGCCAGGAGGAGGCCGAGCGCCTGAAGTGCCTGCCCATGTTCAAGGTGCACGGCACGCTGACGGTGGCGATGGCCGAGCCCCAGTCGCTGCCGAAGATCGACCGCCTCCGCCGGCTCACGGGGTGCGAGATCCGCCCCGTCCTGGCCTTCGAGACGAACATCCTGGAGTTCATCCAGAAGTGCGCCGGCGGCGAGACCGACGTCGACGCCTTCCTCGCCTCGCTCGACGAGTCGCACGTCTCGGTCGTCGAGGACGAGTCCGTCGACGACGGACCCGTCACCGACCTCGACCACATGGTGGCCGGCAGCCCCGTCGTGAACCTGGTGAACGTGGTGCTTCTGACGGCCATCCGCGACGGCGCCAGCGACATCCACATCGAGCCGAACAAGCGCGGCACGCGCATCCGGTACCGCATCGACGGCCTGCTGCGGGACCTGATGAAGCCGCCGCCCGGGATGCACGCGGCCATTGCGTCGCGCGTCAAGGTCATCGGCAAGATGGACATCGCCGAGAGGCGGCTGCCCCAGGAGGGGCGGGTCCGCATCGTGGCCGAGAAACGCGAAATCGACCTTCGCGTCTCCAGCATGCCCACCCTCCTGGGCGAGAAACTCGTCATCCGCATCCTCGACAAGGAGAACCTCAAGGTCCGCCTGGAGGACCTCGGCTTCCGCGAGAACACCCTCGCCGCCTTCCTCCGCATGCTCCACCAGCCGTACGGCCTCGTGCTCGTCACGGGCCCGACCGGCAGCGGCAAGACGACCACGCTGTACAGCGCCCTGGACCTCTTGCGGAGCCCCGAACGGAACATCCTGACCGTCGAGGACCCCGTCGAGTACCAACTCGACCTGGTCAACCAGGTCCAGGTCCAGGCCTCGACCGGGATGACCTTCGCCCGTGTGCTGCGGAGCACGCTGCGGCAGGATCCGGACGTCATCATGGTCGGCGAAATCCGCGACGAGGAGACCGCCCGCGTCGCCGTCCAGGCCGCCCTGACCGGCCACCTCGTCCTGGCCACCCTCCACACCAACGACGCGCCGGGGGCGGCCGCCAGGCTCATCGACATGAACGTCGAGCCGTACCTCCTTTCCAGCGCCCTGAACGGCGTGGTGGCGCAGCGGCTGGGCCGGACCGTCTGCCAGGGGTGCGTCACGAAATACTATCCCGCCGAGAACGTCCTCGAAGACGCCGGCCTCGCCGGCAAGACCGGCCAGGTCTTCCGCAAGGGCGCCGGGTGCGAGCAGTGCCACAACTCCGGCTACCGCGGACGGACCGGCATCTTCGAGGTCATGGAACTGACCGCCGACCTCCGCAAACTCGTCCACCGGGCCGCGCCCAGCCACGAACTGCGTGGGCGGCTGCGGCAGTCGGGGTGCCTGTCGCTCCGCGAGGAAGGCGTCCGCATCGCCACCGAGGGCAAGACCAGCCTCGAAGAGGCCCTCGCCGTCACCCACAGCGACGACGACCTTGAACCGCCCCAGGACAGACCGGAACCGGAACCGTGAAACTGACGTACCAGGCATTCGACAAAGCCGGCCACCCGGTAACCGACACCATCGAGGCCGGCACCCAGGCCGAAGCCGGCGAGATGCTCCGGCGGCGGGGTCTCTACGTCACGAAGGTCCAGGCCGGCGAGGACGGGGCCGCCCCGGCCGCCGCTCCCTCCGCCGGCGGCCGGAGCCAACCCCGACGCCTCAAGAGCCTCGCCCTGCTGACCAGCCAGTTGCACGTGCTGGTGTCCTGCGGCACGCCGCTCGTGGAGGCGCTGGCGGAGCTTTCGCGGCAGACCCGCGATCCCCGCCTCCGGGGGGTCGTGGGAGACCTGGGGCGCCGGGGCGAAGGGGGGTCCT
>JAWODB010000152.1:0-19170 GCA_046483505.1 Phycisphaerae bacterium | reverse complement strand
CGGCGACCAGCGGGTGTACCTGACGCCGAGCCTGGAGGTGACCCTCGGCTGGCTGGAAGGCAATCCCATCACCGTGGACCTGCCGTTCACGGTCGTGCTGGAGGTGGAGGACACGCCGCCGCAACTGAAAGGGGCCACCGCCACCAACCAGTTGAAGGACGCCGACTGCAAGGGCGGGGCCAAGGTGAAGGTCCCGCCGTTCGTCGAGAAGGGCGAGACGATCAAGGTCGACACCCGGACGGGGGAATACATCGAGCGGGCGTAGCACCGAACTGGAGCTTTCCTCTCTCAGGGTAAACCGGGTGTCCCCCCGGAACGGCAATGACGAACAGGGAATGATGAACGCCGAATGATGAACGGGGACGCCACGACGACCGCGGCGCGGCGGCCGTTCGCTAATCATTGAGCACCCATCATTCCTCGTTCATGATTGTTTTTTCAGCCCCCCGCAAGGACGAGGTAGAGTACCCACGCCACGCCGCCGACGGCGACGGCCGCCAGCAGGGTGGCCAGGGTCGCCAGGCGTCCCAGGCGGCGGTGCGTCCGCTCGAGCACCTCCTGGTACGCGTACAGCACCTGCCGATGCGAGGCTTCGAGTTGCCCGATGGCCGTCAGGTGCCGCCGCCCGCTTTCCTCCATCGTCTGCATGGACGCGCCGACGCCGGCGAGGGCATCGAGCATGGACGAGAGCAGGACGTTCTGGCGCTCGAGCAGGCGGTTCGTCTGGACGATGTGGTCGGTCTGGTCGGAGGCCAGGTCGGGCAGTTGCCGGACGGCGCGGAGCAGGGCCTCGCCGGTCTCGCGATGGCCTTGGAGTTCGCGGCCGACGGCGCCGAGCGCTTCGAGCCGCTCGAGCCACGGCGGATCGAGGGGATCGATGCGGGACGGCGGCGAGGGCGTGCGGCGCGGGCGCGCCGGTGGAGGCTCCGGCGGCGGCGCGGGTTCGGGCGGCGGCTTGCGATTCTCCGCGGCCGGCGGGGCGGTCTCCGTCGGCGGTGCCTCGTCGGCCACGGCGGTGCCGACGAGCGCCAGCGTGCCGCCTCCGCCGGACCACGCCGTCTCGGCGGCCACGGCGGGGGCCGGCGGGTGCTTGCCGGCAAAGAAGGCGCGGACCCGGCTCATCCAACTCAGCGTGGACATACAGGCCTCTCGTTCGTCGGTGGGGAGCCGGAAAACGGATACAAACGGTGCGCCGGCGTATCCCCTCGCTCTCAGGACTTATCGGACGATGAGCGGGGGGCCTTTAAGAAAAGTAACCCACGGTGAAGCAAGGGGACGGTGGAACGGCAATGATGAACAGGGAATGATGAACGCGGAATGATGAACGGAGACGGCCCGGCGCCTGCCGCGCGGTGCCGTTCATGTCATCATTCGGCATTCATCATTCACCGTTCATCATTGTTGTTGTGCCATCCGGCCGCGGAGGAAACGCTCGTTACACTTCCATGATCTCGTCCGTCTTGTGCTTGACGGCGTCGTCGACCTGCTTCTCGTAGGTGTGGACGAGTTCGGTGGCGTCGTCGCGGGCCTTGTGGGCGCCGTCTTCGCCGACGTTCTTCTCCTTCTCTTCGGCGTCGATGTGCTTGATGGCGTCGCGGCGGATGTTGCGCAGGGCGATTTTCGTCTCCTCGCCCTGTTCCTTCACCTGCGTGACGAGTTGCTGGCGGCGTTCCTCGGAGAGGGCGGGAATCGTGAGCCGGATCACCTTGCCGTCCACCGCCGGCGTCACGCCCAGGTCGGAGGCCTGGATGCCCTTCGCGATGTCGCCCACGCTGCCGGGATCGTACGGCTTGATGACCAGCAGCAGCGGGTCCGGCACGGTGATGCTGGCCAGTTGCCGCAGTTCCGTCGGGCTCCCGTAGTAGTCCACCTTGATGTGCTCGACGAGGCCGGCCGACGCCCGCCCGGTGCGGACGGTCCGGAGGTTGTGGCGGAGGTGCTCGACGGCCTTCTGCATCTTGTCTTCGGCTTCGAGGAGAATGTCGTCCACGGGCACGGTGCTATCCCCCAATGCGGGTTCCGATCGGTTCTCCGGCGACGACCTTCCGGACGTTGCCGTCGCGCCACAAGTTGAAGACGATGATCGGGATGCGGTTGTCCTTGCAGAGCGAGATGGCGGCCACGTCGATGATCTTCAGGTCCTGCCTCAGGACGTCGTCGTAGCCGAGGGAGTCGTACCGCTCGGCGTCCGGGTGGGTCTCGGGGTCCGCCGAGTACACGCCGTCGACCTTGGTGGCCTTGAGGAGCACGTCGGCCTGGAGTTCGCTCGCGCGCAGGGCGGCGGAGGTGTCCGTGGTGAAGAACGGGTTCCCCGTGCCGGCGCAGAGAATGACGATGCGGCCCTTTTCGAGGTGGCGGACGCAGCGGCGGCGGATGAACGGCTCGGCCACGTCGTGCATCTCGATGGCGCTCTGGACGCGCGTGTCGAGGCCGAGCGATTCGAGGCTGTCCTGCAGCGCCAGGCCGTTCAGGACGGTCGCGACCATGCCCATGTAATCGGCGGTGGCGCGGGTGACGTTGGCCTCCTTCGAGAACATGGCCCCGCGAAGGAAGTTGCCGCCCCCCACGACGACGGCCAGTTGGCAGCCGGTGTCGGCCGCGTCCTGAATCTGGCGGGCCAGGGTACCCACGGCCTCGGGGTCCACGCCGAACTGGCCGCGCCGGCAGAACCCCTCGCCGCTGATCTTCAAGAGGACGCGTTGATAGGCACAGCCGGCCATAGAGGGTTCCGTGCCGCGCGGGCTACTCGGCCTCGCCGGTCTCGCCGAGCTCGAACCGGGCAAACCGTTTGATGACGATGTTCTCGCCGATGGTGGCGATGGCGTCGTTGAGCACGTCGCGGACCGTCCGGTCCTCGTCCTTGACGAACGGCTGTTCGAGGAGGACGGTCTGGCTGTACCACTTCTTGAGTTTGCCTTCAACGATCTTGTCGATGATCTCGTCGGGCTTGCCCTCGTCCTTCATCTGCTCGCGGGCGATGCGGCGTTCGGTTTCCACGAGTTCCGGGGGCACCTCCTCGGAGGTGACCGCCAGGGGCGCCGCGGCGCAGATGTGCAGGCACAGGTCGCCGAGCAGGGCCTGGAACTGTTCGTTCTTGGCGACGAAGTCCGTCTCGCAATTGACCTCCAGCAGCACGCCCACCTTGCCGTTGTGGTGGATGTAGGCGTGGATGCGGCCTTCGGCGGTGGAGCGAGCGGCCTTCTTCTCGGCCGTCGCGAGGCCCTTTTTTCGGAGGATCTCGACGGCCGTGTCCACGTTGCCGTCGGCTTCCTCCAGGGCCCGCTTGCAGTCCATCATGCCCTGGCCGGTGCGTTCGCGGAGGTTCTTGACTTCCTCAGCACTGATTGCCATCGATTGGGTTCTCCTGCCTCGCGTAGCGGTGTTCGCTCGTGCGTCCGGGCGCGGCGTGGGAACGGGCCGGGCACCGGGACGGGTGAAACGCGTCGGCCGCCGGGACCGGTTCGTCGCAGCGTGCCGCGCGGGGAAACGGCTCGGCTACGCGCCGCCGCCGGAGGCGTCGTCGGTGCCGCCGGCCGGCGCGGCGTCGGCCTCGGCGGGGGCCTCGTCCTCGGGCTTCTCCGGAGCCTGGGAGGCCGGCTTTTCGCCGCCGGCCTGAAGGTCGGGGTGCGGCTCGGGGATCGGCATTTCGGGCTTGGGGCGTTCGCCGGCCTTGCGGCGGGCGCGGGGACGCTTCGGGGCGCGGGTCAGCACCTGGCCCTCGCCTTCGGTCGCGGCGCGGGCCGCCCGGTTGGCCAGGCCCTCGATGCAGGCGTCGGCCATCTGCTTGATGACCAGTTCGATCGACCGCATCGCGTCGTCGTTGCCGGGCACGACGACGGTCAGATTGTCGGGGTCGGCCTCGGTGTCGGCGAGGGCGACGACGGGGATATCGAGTTTGTTGGCCTCGCGGACGGCGTTCTTCTCGCGGACCGGGTCCACGACGACCAGGGCGCCGGGCAGGCGTTCCATTTTGCGGATGCCGTCGAGGTTGCGTTTGATCTTCCGCAGTTCGCGCTGGAGCGAGGCGATCATCTTCTTGGAGTAGCGGTTGATCGCGCCGGATTCCTCGAGGGCCTCCAGTTCCTCCAGGCGCCCGAGGCGGGAGCGGATCGTCCGGAAGTTCGTCAGCGTGCCGCCCAGCCAGCGGTAACTGACGTACGGCATGAGGCACCGCTGGGCCTCCTGCTCGATCGAGGCGCGGGCCTGCCGCTTCGTCCCGACGAAGAGGACGTCCCGCCCTTCGGCCACGAGGCGCGACAGGAACTTCTGGGCCCGGATGATGCCGCGGACCGTCTCGCGCAAGTCGATGATGTGGATGAAGTTCCGACGCCCGTAGATGTACGGCTCCATCTTGGGATTCCAGCGGCTGGCGGGATGCCCGAAGTGGATACCGGCGTCAATCAGATCGCTGACCTGCAACTGTGGCAAATGAGGCTCTCCTCTTTCCGTGCGCGCACACCTCTCCGGACCTACGGTGAACGTATCAGGGTAGCGGCCCGTTCGGGAGGTGTCAAGCCTTTTCCGGGGCCGGCAGGGGCGTGCCGCCGACGGCCGCACCGACCGCCTCCAGGACGCGGGCCTCGGCCTCCTGGAGCGGGCCCGCCGTCCGGGCGCCGGCCGCCCGCGTGTGGCCCCCGCCCCCGAACCGCTCCGCCACCTGGAGCACGTCCACGCCCGGCACCGACCGCAGCGAGACGCGGACGGCGCCGTCCTCCGTCTCGCGGAGCATCACGCCGACCCGCACGCCGCGGACCTGGAGCGAGGTGTTGATCAGGCCCTCCGTGTCGCTTCGCTCGGCGTCCACCGCCTCGAGCATGGCGCGGGTCACGTGGAGGACGGCCACCCGCCCGTCACAGGCCAGGTGGAGGGTCTGGGCGGCCCGGCCCCACAGGTGCAGTTTCTGGAGGCGGTCCGACAGGTTGAGCCGCTCGTGGACGGCCCACGGGTCGGCGCCGGCCTCGACCAGGTCGCCGGCCAGGCGGAACGTCTCCGGCCCGACGTTCGGCAGGCGGAAGCCGTCGGTGTCGCCCACCAGGCCGACGAACAGGGCCGAGGCGGTGCGGGCGTCGATGTCGGCCCCGGCCAGGGTCAGGAGGCGATGGACGAGGACGACGGCGGCCGCCGCCTCCGGGTCCACCAGTTCCAGGTCGGCGACGGCGTCGCGGGTGCGGTGATGGTCGATGACGAGGACCTCGGCCCCGGCCGCCTGGACGAGCCCCTCGACGCCCTCCAACTGCTGCCACGTGCACGTGTCCACGATGCACACCAGCGCGGGCGGGTCCATCGCGGCGGGGTCGACGTCGCGGCCGGCCACGAGGAACGCGCCCTCGGGGTCGAGGAAGGCGTACGTCTCGCCCGGGGCGGTGGGGAGGACCACGTCCACCCGCGTACCGAGGTCGAGCAGCCACCGCCGCAGCGCCGCCAGGGACCCCAGGCCGTCGGCGTCGCCGTTGACGTGCGTCGTCAGCGCGACGGACGGCGCCTGCCGGAAGCGCTCGATGGCCTCTTGATAGAGCGAATCGGGAATCACGGTGACGGACGGCTCGTGGCTAGGGTTCCCTAACACGACGACGCTACGTTGGCATTCTGCGCGGTGGGTCTCCGCACCCACCGCGCTCGAAACGCCATTATCCGGCCTGCGCGGCGGGTACGGAGACCCGCCGCGCACGAGTTAGCGTTTTGTAGTACTAAGCGTGCGTGGCGGGGCGGCCATCGCAGGCCGCCGCCATTCTCCGCGCTCGTTCATGCGGGGTGGCCTGGGAAGGCCACCACGCGGCTGTCGCAAAGCCAGAGACCGCCCGGCCCCGTCGGCCGGCCGGTCTCCGAAGGCCGCGGCGCAGGGGCTAGCCCTCGACGATGGCGTCGACGGGGCACACCTCGGCGCACGTTCCGCAGTCTGTGCACGTTTCCGGGTCGATGACGTACCTGTCCTGGCCCTCGCTGATGGCGTCGACCGGGCACTCCGGTTCGCACGTTCCGCACGAGGTGCATTCATCGGTAATCTTGTACGCCACGTTGGCCTCCTTTCCTGGATGGACCGAAAACGGTTGCGGTTCCCTCAGCCGGCGACGGGTTCGACCCGTTCGACCTCGGGGACCTGTTCCTTGAGTTTGCGTTCGACGGCCATCTTGAGGGTCATCTGGGCGCCGGGGCAGCCGGCACAGGCGCCGCGGAGCCGGACCTTGACGACGCCGTCCTCGACGTCGACGAGTTCGATGTCGCCGCCGTCCGCCTGGAGCATCGGGCGGATCTCGTTGATGACGTTCTCGACCTGTTCGCGCATCGTGACACTCCCTACTCGGGATTCGTGGGAATCCCGCCTTGGGGCGGGCCTCCCAAGTTCGCGTAGATTATACGGCCGGCGTCGGGAAAGTCCACCGTCTAACGTGACGAGGTGCCGCCAGCGTCTGGCGCGGCGGGTCTCCGTACCCGCCGCGCGCCAAGCAAGGACTCCATGAAGCGCGGTGGTTACCACTCGGCTCCGCTCGGGACAGGCTCCGAACCCCCGGCCTACCACCGGAGTTTAGACCGCCCTAACACTACAACGCTGAGTTGGCATTCTGCGCGGTGGGTCTCCGCACCCACCGCGCTCGAAGCGCCTTTTTCCGGCCTGCGCGGCGGGTACGGAGACCCGCCGCGCACGAGTTAGCGTTGCAGCACTACCGGGGGGCGCGCACCTCGCCCAGTTTCCCCAGAGTCACATTTCGTCGGCCGGATTTGCCTCCGCCCGGATTTCGTGTATAGTCTCATAGGGACGCATGAAGAGGTGGACGGATGAGACGCGACGAACGGCTCCGACGGATCAAGATCCTGGTGTTAACGCTCGCCACGTACCTGGCCTTATGCTGAGGAGCGAATCGGCCGGTGGAACGTGCGAGCCACGAACCCCTCCCGGCTCCGGCAGCCGGGAGGTTTTTTTGCGCGCCGGGGGTCCCCGCCGGCGGGGAATCTTGAACGGCAATGATGAACAGGGAATGATTAATGCAGAATGATGAATGATACGGCCCAACGCCCCCGCCGCGCCGCGGCGAGGTGCCGTTCATTTCATCATTCGGCATTCCTCATTCGTCATTCATGATTGTTGTTTTGCCTTTCCGGCCATCTGGTTCAGCACCCCTCCCGCCAGGAGACTCGTCCGCTGCCGGGGCGACGCCTCCAGTCGGACCTCGATTTCCGTTCCCTTCGTCGCGTTGCGGACCGTCACGGTCTCGCGGTCGGCGACGGCGGCGCGGAGGTCCGCCAGTTCCAGGTCGTCGCCCGGGTCGACGGCGTCGTAGTCGTCCGGGTCCTCGAAGACGAGCGGCAGGATGCCGAAGTTGACCAGGTTGGCCTGGTGGATGCGTTCGATGCTCTTGGCGATGACCGCCCGCACGCCCAGGAACCGCGGGCAGAGGGCGGCGTGCTCCCGGCTGGAACCCTGGCCGTAACTCTCCCCCGCCACGACCACGTTTGCCCGGCCGGCGTCGCGGGCCTCGATGCAGCGCTCGGCGAACGTCTCGTCGACGCGGCTGAAGACGTACTCGGCGTACTTCGGCACGTTGCTGCGGTAGATGGCGAGCCGCCCGGCCGGCATGATGTGGTCGGTGGTGATCTTATCGCCCACCTTCAGTGCCACGGGGCCGGCAAGCGTCTCCGGCAGGGCGTCGAACGGCGGGGGCGGCACGATGTTCGGACCGCGGACCACCTCCACGGCGTCCGGGTCGTCGGCGGGCGGCAGGATCATCGCCTCGTCGATCACGAGCCGCCGCGGCAGACGGACCTTCGGCGGTTCCAGGCCCACGTCGCGCGGGTCCGTCACCTCGCCCGTCAGGGCGCAGGCGGCGGCCGTCTCGGGGCTGGCCAGGTAGACCTGGGCGGAGCGGGTGCCGCTTCGCCCCTCGAAGTTGCGGTTGTTCGTCCGGACGCTGACGGCACCGGTCTGCGGCGCCTGGGCGGCGCCGATGCAGAACCCGCAGGCGCACTCGTCCAGGCGGACGCCGGCCGCCAGCAGGTCGTCCATCGCCTCCGACTTCGCCAGCGTCTGGAGCACCTGCCGCGACCCGGGCGCCACGACCACGTCCACCGCGGGATGGACCTTGCGGCCCTTGAGCATGGCGGCGGCGGCGAGGAGGTCGCGGACGCTCGAGTTCGTGCAACTGCCGATGCACACCTGGTTGACGCCGAGGCCCGCCACCTCGCGCACGCGCTTCACGTTGCCGGGCGAGTGCGGGCAGGCGACGCGCGGCTCCAGGCCGCCGAGGTCGATCTCGATGGTCCGGTCGTAACGGGCGCCGCGGTCGGGGCGGAGGGCCCGCCAGTCGCCCTCCCGGCCCTGCCAGCGGAAGAACCGGCGCGTGACCTCGTCGGACGGGAAGACGCTCGTCGTCACGCCCATCTCGGCGCCCATGTTGGCGATGGTGGCCCGCTCGGGCACGCCGAGGCTCCCCGCGCCCGGCCCGGTGTACTCGACGACCCAGCCCACGTTGCCCTTCGTCGAGAGGAGTTCGAGCATGTAGAGAATCACATCCTTCGCCGTAACGAACGGGGCGAGTTTGCCCGTCAGGCGGACGCCCAGGACGCGGGGGCACGTCAGGCGGAACGGGCGGCCGGCGACGGCGCAGGCCACGTCCAGGCCGCCGGCGCCGACGGCGATCATCCCCGCCCCGCCGCACGTGGGCGTGTGGCTGTCGGCCCCGAGGAGCGTCTTGCCCGCCGCGCTGAACCGCTCGAGGTGGACCTGGTGGCAGATGCCGTTGCCCGGCTTCGAGAAGACCATGCCGTGCCTGGCCGAGAACGTGCGGAGGAAGGCGTGGTCGTCGGCGTTCTCGAACCCGAGTTGCATCATGTTGTGGTCGACATAGTTGACGGAGACGTCGGTGGCGGGCGGCGGGGCGCCCATCGCCTCGTACTCCATCATCGCCATCGTGCCGGTGATGTCCTGGGTCAGCGTCTGGTCGATGCGGATGCCGATGGGCTCGCCGGGCTCGAGCCGGCCTTCGACGAGATGGTCGGCGAGGATTTTGTAGGTGAGCGTCTGGGCCATCGTGTACCTCTTCTTCGAATAAGGGATCAAGGGAGCGAGGGACCCGGGATCACGCCCCATCGTCGATTATAGCCGTGCCGGCGGCGGCCTCAAGGCGAAAGGGCACACCGAGGGGTGCGCGGCGGGTCTCCGTACCCGCCGCGCTCAAGGCCAAACGACAATCATGAACAGAGAATGATGAACGCCGAAAGATGAACGGAAACGGCCAACGGCGGCTGCGCGGGCCGTTCGTTCATCATTGATCATTCATCATTCCTTGTTCATCATTGTTGCTTGGCCTTGGGCATGACGACGACCGTGTGGCCGATGTCCGGGGCGGTCGGCGGCCAGCGGACGGGCTCGCCGTCGGAGAGGACCTCCACGTAGTACTCGACGTCGGCGTCCGGCGGTTCGACGGCCGCGCGGTACACCCCGCGGGCCACGTGCGTGCATGCGACCGCGCGGAACGCATCGCCCCCCATGGGGCGGACGTAGAGGAGGGGCCTCGCCTCCTTCGCCTCCGAGAGGACGATGACCGTCAGGTCCAGCGGCTCGTCCTTTTCGAGCAGCGTGCGGGCCGTCGGCACGATGAGCCGGGTCGGGCCGCGGTAGCCCTCGGCCTCCGGCGTCATTTCGAGCATCGGCAGGATGTGCTGCTCGATGTTTGCGACGGTCCCCAGGCCGCCGGTCGTCGTGACGGTCGGCAGGAGATGGGCGTAGGCGTCGTCGAGCGCCTTCATCATGGCCGGCTTGTCGCCGCGGCCCCAGGCGCTCCGCAGATGTTCGACGGCCTCCATGAAACGGAACTGGTGCAGCCACCAGCGGAAGCGGCTGCGGCTGCCGATGCCCTTGACCTTCGGTTCCAGGGCGGCGAAGGCGTCGACGAAGGCGTATCGTTCGGCAATCTGCTCGGCCGTCCGGTCGCTCTTCTTCAGACCGCCGGGCCCGTGGACCCACGTGGACGGCTCGGGCAGGCGGCCGTCCTGGGACTGGAAGACGCGGGCGGCCGGTTCGGCCACCTCGGGCCCGAACTGGTTCCGGCACCAGTCGAGGTAGAAGTCGCCGGAGGGGGCGTGCCGGTCCGTGCCGGTCGGCCCGGCGACGGTCTCGGTCCAGTCGGCCCGCCAACCCTGCCACGCCGGACCGCCGCAGTTGACGCGGATCGGCTTCTCCAGGCCGCCGCCCGTGACCTCGATCGCCGCCACGCACGGGAACTCCACCTGGTGGACGAAGCCGACGTCCAGCCATCCGTCCGACACCTCGACATCCTTGAACGTGTAATCGAGTGCCTTGTTCCTGCCGACCTTCTCGAAGACGTCGAGGCGGTCGATGACCCGCTCGCCCTCCAGTTCCACGGCGAAGACACGCTTGCCGGCCTCGCCGTAGTGCGGTTCGCAGAACTTGAGGGTGACCGTGTATGCCCCGTCGGGCACGCGGAACTGGTAGCCGGAGAGGTTGTACCGCACGTGCCGATAGAGCGGGTCCTGGTCGGTGTCGGCGACCTCGGCGCCGGCGAAGTGGGCCACGTTGTCCTTGCCGATGGGGCCCTCGCGCTTCGGCTGCGGCGGGGCGGGGAGGTTCTTCCACCCGTCCTGGTGCCACGCGGCCCGGGCAAGGGCCGAGACGTTCGGCCCGAGCACCCGCGTCCGCCAGTGGATGCCCAAGAGGCCCGTGCAGCCGTACTCCCGGGCGTCGGCCGCGTCTTTGCGCATCCGGCCGACCCAGAGTTGCGGCGCGAGCAGGTTCGGGTCGTCCTCCAGCCAGGGGATGGCCCACTGGGGCCGCCCCTCGACCTTCGCGAAGCCCGGCTCCACGGGTGCCTTGCCCACCTGCCGGTTGATGCACGACATCGGCATCCGTTTGGGCAGATGCTCGTCGAACAGGGCCCGGTCCTGCGGTGGGCCGAGCACCCAGCCGCACGTGGCCAGCGTGAAGTCCGGCTGGAGACGGGTGTGGGCCGCCAGCGCCGCGTCGAAGTCGGCGAGCGTGGCGTCCACCTGCTGCTGCTTCGCGCCCTGCCACGTCCAACCCTCGGGCGTCCAGAACCAGTAATAGTCGATGGGATACGTCTGCATGATGCGGCGGAAGATGCCTTCGTACAGTTCCGCGACGACCTCGGGGTCCTTCGGGTCCTTGCCGAGGGTCTTCAGCCGCTCCTGGACTTTGGCGGGGATCTTGAGCGGCGTCTCGGTGCCGACGCACGTCTTGACGCCCAACCGATGGGCGAAGGCGAACGCCTCGCCGAGCATCCGCCCCACGCGGCCGAAGAGGAGGTTGCACTCCTCCGGCTCCGTGGGCCGGGGACACAGGCCGCGCATCACCTCCGCCCCGTAGGCGTCGCGGTCGAACAGGGCGGGCGTGCCGTGGCCCCACGTGCCGGTGGGCTTGGCCTTGTATCCCCAATTGCCGCGGAGCGTATTCTGGTAACTCGACGGGTAACTGTACTTGACCTCAGGTCCCTCGCCGACGTCGCGGGGCAGGCCGATCCAGACAGTGGGCTCGGCGTTCGGCCCGCCCTCCGGGTACGTGTGCAGGCCGAAGAAGTTCATCCGCATCTTCGGCAGTTGGGCGATGACGGCCTTGTAGTCGTCGAGGTCCCACCAGTCGGGCCCCTCGGGGAAGTCGTGGAACGGTTGGATGCCGCGCGTTGCAAACAGCGGCTCGTTGACGTCCTCCAGGTTCTCGAGACGCTTCATGAGGGCGGCGACGGTCGTTCGCTCGTCCGGCACCACGTCGCCGTGCAGGTAGAATCGGACGCCCATGTGCTCGGCGAGGCGGTAGGCGGCGTAGAGGGTGCTGAGGGCGTCGGTGCCGCCGGCGAGGAGGACGCGGCGGCCGTCCGGCCGGACGGTCAGGAGGATGTGCCTCCCGGGCCGCTCTGCCTCCTGCTGGATGTGTTCCGGCACGCGTGCCATGACCGACCGCCATTCCAGCGGGCGGCCCGCGTGCGACACGAGGATCAGGTCGCCGCCGACGGGCGGGGCGTCGGCCTCCAGGTCCGCCCGGACGATGGGCAGGACCCGGCCCGTGCGGAGGTAGACGTACCGCCGGACCTCGCGGGCGGCGAGGACCTCCAGCGGATCGGCGTCTCGGCTCACGACGATGGTCGTGGGCCGGGCCGCGGGAGGCGGCGGGGCCGACGCCCGATTCTCCCCGCCGGCGCAGCCGCCAAGCGATGCCACGGTCAGGCCGAGCAGAAGGTGCAGGATGAGAACGCGTCGCACGGGGGTCTCCTTTCGGGTGGTCGGTATGGCCACGGCTGTACGGCTACGTACGGCTTCACGGCCAAGAATAATGATGAACAGAGAATAATGAATGCGGAATGATGAAGGGAAACGGCCCAACGCCGCCGCGGCGGCCGTTCGTTCATCATTGATCATTCATCATTCCTTGTTGATCATTGTTGTTTTGCCTTTCCCGCGAGCCAGTGTTTCTCGATCTCCTCGAGCGTCCGGCCCTTGGTCTCCGGCACGGCGATCGCCATGAACGCCACCAGGATGGCGCAGAACCCGCCGTACACCCAGAACGGGAAGCCGTGATGGAACCGCTCGACGAGCCACGGGTTCTCGTCCATCATCGGGAACGTCTGCGAGACGACGTAGTTCGCCAGCCACAGGCAGACCGTGGCGATGGCCATCGCCCGGCCGCGAATCTTCGTCGGGAAGATCTCCGACAGAATGACCCACGTGACCGGCCCGACCGAGACGGCGAAGCACGCGATGTACCCCAGGATGGACGCGAGGAGCCAGACGGACGTCTCGTTCCAGTACGCCGCCAGGCCCATGGCCGCCAGCGAGATGCCCATGCCCGCCGCCCCGACGATCATGAGGGGCTTGCGGCCGAGTTTGTCGACCGTCCAGATGGCGACGATCGTGAACGTCAGGTTCACCGCGCCCACGACCGCCTGCTTCAACAGGGCCGCGTCGATGCCCGAGCCGGCGATGTCCTTGAAGATCTCCGTCCCGAAGTAGAGGAAGACGTTGATACCGGTCACCTGCTGGAGGATGGCGAGCACCACGCCGATGACCAGCACCAGCCGCAGGCCGGGCGCCAGGAGTTGCCGCAGCGAGCCCGTCTCCATGGCAAGGGCCTCGCGGATTTCGGCCATCGCGCGGTCGGCGCTGGCCGTGCCGTCGATGCGGGCGAGGATGCGGTGGGCCGTATCGCCCCGGCCCCGCTCGGTCAGCCACCGCGGGCTCTCCGGTACGAAGAACAAGAAGAGGAGCAGGAGCGTGGCGGGGATGGCCTCCGAGCCGAACATCCAGCGCCAGCCGATCTCCGTGTTCCACGCCGCGTCGCCCCGGCCGGCGATGAAGACGTTCACGAAGTAGACCACCAGGATGCCCGAGACGATGGCGAACTGGTTGATCGAGACCATGCGCCCGCGGATGCGGGCGGGGCTGATCTCGGCGATGTACATCGGGCTCGTCAGCGACGCCGCGCCCACACCCAGCCCGCCCACGATGCGGAAGATGATGAACTGTGTCAGGGTTTCGGGCACGGCCGTCCCGATGGCCGAGACCAGGAACAGGACCGCCGAGACGATGAGGGTGTTCCGCCGGCCGAAGCGGTCGCTGAGCGTCCCCGCCAGGGCCGCCCCGATCACACAGCCCAGGAGGGCGCAGCCGGCGGTCCATCCCTTCATGGCGGCCGTGAGGGCGAAGTGCGTCTGGAGGAACCCGATGGCGCCGCTGATGACGGCCGTGTCGTAGCCGAACAGGAGTCCGCCCAGGGCCGCCACCAGGCAGAGGAGCACCAGGTACAGGACGCTGCCGCGGTCACTCGGCGGCGGTCCGGGAGGGAGGTCGGTCATGGGTGCCTTTCAGCGTGCGCGTGTGTTGAACCGAGGCTGCGCGGCGGGTCTCCGTACCCGCCGCGCAACAACTCGCTATGCCCGGACCTCGACGATCATCTCGAGTTCCAGGGGCGCTCCGAGCGGCAGTCCGGCCGCCCCGAGCGCCGCCCGGCTGTGGCGGCCGGCGTCGCCGAAGACTTCCGCCACCAGGTCGCTGGCCGCATTCATTACCGCGGCCTGGTCCGTGAAGCCGGGCGCGCTCGCCACGTGGCCCGTCAGTCGGACGATGCGGGCGATGGCGCCGAGGCCGCCCGCCGCCTCCGCCGCCACGGCCAGGGCGTTCAGCGCCGCCTGCCGGGCACACGCCTGGGCCTCCTCCAGGGACACCTCCGCCCCCACCTTGCCCGTAGCCAGGAGTTCGCCGTCCCGCATCGGCAACTGGCCGCTGACGAACACGAGGTTGCCCGTCCGGACGGCCGGCACGTACGACCCGACGGGCGCCGGGGCAGGGGGGAGCGTGAGGCCGAGGCGGTTCAGGTTCTCGTCGGGGGTCATCGTGTACGCCTCCTGGGTGTCAAGAGACACGCGCTCCGCGGCGCGTCGCGGCTAAACGGGGCTTCACGCCTTCGCCTTCCGCGCGACGACGATCAGGTCCGGGCTGTTCTCCGGGTCGAACGGCTTCGGGTCGCAGGCGCCGTAGCGCTGGAGGCGTCCGAAGCCGGCGTCCGCGAGCATCCCCTCGAGTTCCTCCGGCGCCAGGGCCCACGCCTCCTCGTGGCGCTGGTACGTGGCCCACTCGCCGGCCTGTTTCTCGAGGACGAGGCGCGTGCGGTCGCAGCGGCGGCGGATCTTGCGGAAGATTTCCAGCAACAGGATCTCGCGGTCGTCCACCTGGCGGACGCGCGGCCCTTGCATGACCGTGCGTCCCTCAGGAATCAGGCCGAAGTTGCGGCACTGGACGAGGAGCAGGCCGTCCGGCCGGAGCACGTCGCGCATGCCGGCGACGGCTGCACGGATGGCCTCCGGCGAGCCGGCCAGCGGCAGGGTGCCCCGGCACGTGACGGCGTCGAACGGCTGGCTGAAGACCTCCGGCAATTGCGGCAGGTCGGCCACCTCGAAGCGGACGGCGGCTCCGGCCTCGCGGGCCTGCCGCCGCGCCTCCTCCACGGGGACGGGCGATGCGTCGGAGCCGACGGCGTCCAGGCCCCACCGCACGAACTGCCGCACGTGGTGACCCGTGCCGCAGGCGCAGTCCAGCACCCGCTGGGCGCCGACGCTGGAGAAGGCCCGCTGGAAGAACGGCCCCTCGCGGGCGAGCCGCTCGTCCCAGTCGACCAGGATCTCGGCGTAGGGGAGGAACGTCTCTTCCGGGGTCTGGTCGTCGGGCATGGTCCGTCTCCGCGGAGGCCGGAGCACCGTGGTCCGATTCTAGAGTGGCCCATGGTGCCGTGCAAGCGTTTACGCCAACCTTGCATGCCGGCGGGGAGACGCTATAATCGCGCCGCATGGGGCGGCCCGGGCGGTTCGAGCGTCGGGCGGCCCGTGCGCCCCGGCGGGGAGGGACCGTGACGACCACGCTTCGCGAATTGGCCGACCGTCTCGGCGGCCGGCTCGACGGCGACCCCGGCCGCCAGGTTAGGGCCGTCGCCGCCCTCGCCGACGCCGGGCCCGCCGACGTGGCCTTCGTCTCCCTGCCGCGCTATGCGAAGGAGGCGGCCGCGTCGTCGGCCGGGTGCCTCGTCGTGCCGGAAGATTGGCAGCCGCCTGCCGAGACGGGCGAGGGGGCCGGCCCCGGCGCCCTCCTGTACGTGGCGGACGTGAACCGGGCGATGGTCCGGGCGGCCGAGATGCTGTGTCCGCCGCTGCCCGTGCCGGCCGCCGGCGTCCATCCGAAGGCGGCCGTCGCCGACTCGGCCGCCCTCGGCGAAGGCGTCCACGTGGGGGCGTGCGCGGTGGTGGGCGAGCACGCCCGCGTCGGCGACCGGACCCGCATCCGGGCCGGCGCCGTCGTGGCCGACGAGGCCGTCCTCGGCGCCGACTGCGACGTCCACTCCGGCGTCGTCATCCGCGAGCGGTGCCGCCTGGGCGACCGCGTCGTCGTCCACGCGGGCTCGGTCATCGGCAGCGACGGCTTCGGCTACACGGCGGGCGAGGCGGGGCCGGAGAAGATTCCCCAACTCGGCACGGTCGAGATCGGCGACGACGCCGAAATCGGGGCCGGCGTGACGGTGGACCGGGCCCGCTTCGGGGCCACCCGCATCGGCCGGAAGGTTAAGATCGACAACCTCGTCCAGATTGCCCATAATGTGGAGGTCGGCGAGGGGACGGTCATCGTGGCGCAGGTGGCCGTCGCGGGGAGCACCCGCATCGGCCGCGGATGCCGGATCGCCGGCCAGGCCGCCATCGACGGGCACCTGACCATCGGCGACGGCGCCCGCGTGGCCGCCAAGGCCGGCGTCACGAAGGACGTGCCGCCCGGCACGGACGTGAGCGGATACCCGGCCGTCGAGCATCGTCAGCATCTGCGGGAGCAGGCGGCGCTCAGGCGGTCGGCGGAGGTTCTCGCGTGGCTCAAGCGGATCAAGCCGCGGCGCGAGACGCCTCCGGACGGGGAGGAAGCGTGAACCGGCGCCAGCGGACCATCTCGCTCGAGGCCGAAATCGAGGGCCAGGGCCTGTTCACCGGCCAGTCGGTCCATCTGCACCTGAAGCCCGCCCCGCCGAACACGGGCGTCCTCTTCCGCCGCATCGACCTGGGCGAGGAGGCCGAGGTCCCCGCCACCATCCAGGCGGTGGCCAAGCGGTTCCAGCGGACCACCCTGGTGACCGACGACGTCTGCGTCGAGACGGCCGAGCACCTCCTGGCGGCCCTCACGGGCCTCGGCATCGATAACCTATACGTGGAACTCGACGCCCCCGAACTGCCGGGCGGCGACGGGTCGTCGGCCGATTACGTGCGGCTGCTGCGGCAGGCGGGCATCGTGGAGCAGGAGGAGGAGCGGCCCGTCCTCCGCATCACCGAGCCGGTGACCGTCCAGGACGGCGAGTCCGTTGTGACGGCCCTGCCGGGGCCGGAGGACGAGTTGTCGCTGACCTACCACCTCGATTACGGGCCGGAAGGCGTCATCCCGCCGCAGATCTTCAGCATCAAACTGACGGCCGACGCATTCGTCGAGGAACTGGCCACCACCCGCACGTACATCCTGGAATCGGAGGTCGAGGACCTGCGTCAGCGCGGCTACGGGCCGCACGCCACCTACGAGGACTTGCTGGTCATCGGCCCGGACGGCCCCATCAACAACACGTACCGGTTCAGCGACGAGCCGGCGCGGCACAAGGTGCTGGACCTGGTGGGCGACCTGTTTCTGCTGAACGCCGACCTCCGCGGCCGCATCGTCGCGATGGGGTCCGGGCACGTGCTGAACCACCGGTTCATCGGGCGTCTGCTGGAGCAGGCGGCCCGTCGGGGCGAGGCCCCCGCCGCCGCACGCCGCCAGGCGATGGACATCAACCAGATCATGGAGGTCCTGCCGCACCGGTATCCGTTCCTCCTGGTCGACCGCATCGTCTCGCTGGAGGACAACGTCCGGGCGGTCGGCCTCAAGAACGTCTCGATCAACGAGCACTACTTCCAGGGCCATTACCCGGGCACGCCCATCATGCCGGGCGTGCTGATCGTGGAGGCGATGGCCCAACTCTCGGGCGTCGTGCTGCTCAAGAAACTGGAGCACACCGACCAGGTGGCCGTGCTCCTCAGCATGGACAAGGTGAAATTGCGCAAGACCGTCCACCCGGGCGACCAGTTACGCCTGGAGGCCGAGGTGGTCCGCGCCAAGGACCGCCGGGCCCAGGTCAACACACGGGCGTGGGTGGGCGAGGAATTGGCCGCCGAGGCGAAGGTCCGCTTCATGCTCGTCCCGGCGGACCAGGAATTGTGAGGCCCGGGCATGGCCATCAGTAAACTGGCGGTCGTCTCGCCGCAGGCCGAACTGGCCGACGACGTCGAGGTCGGTCCGTTCTGCTATATCGGCCCCCACGTGGTGGTCGGGCCGGGGACGCTCTTGCATCACAACGTGACGGTGGTGGGTCACACGCGGGTGGGGCGCGGCAACGTGATCCATCCGAACGCCGTCGTCGGCACCCCCCCGCAGGACAAGGCTTACGCGGGCGAGCCCACCCGCGTCGAGGTCGGCGACGACAACATCATCCGTGAGTGCGTCACGATCCATCGCGGCTCCGCCAAGGAAGAGGGCGTCACGCGCGTCGGCGGCCGGTGCTACCTGATGGCGTGCAGCCACGTGGCCCACGATGCCGTCGTGGGCGACGACGTCGTCTTCGGGAACAACGTGCTCATCGGCGGGCACGTCCACGTGGCCGATGGGGCGAACCTGAACGGCGGGGCGGCCGTCCACCCGTTCACGACGGTGGGGCGGCTCTCGTACATCGGCGGCCTGACGCGGATCGTCCAGGACGTGCCGCCCTACATGATCGTCGAGGGCCATCCGAGCCGCGTGCGCGGCATCAACAGCGTGGGGATGCGGCGGGCGGCGATTCCGGAGGAGGTGATCGGGGCGATGGCCAAGGCCTACCGCCGCATCTACCGCGACGGCCGGCCCCGGGCCGAGGTCCTCGACGAGATGGAGAACGAGGACGGGTGGCCGCAGGAGGTCCGCGACCTCTGCGACGCCCTCCGCGCCAGCGCCGCCGGCAAAAGCGGCCGGTACCGGGAGTCGCTCCGCCGACGGCCGCCCGTGTGACGGCGCGAATGTCGGCTGGGTTGCATCGCGCGGAGCGGAGCGTGTTCGCCGGCCCGCTTGCGGGGCGCGCGCCGTTGCCGTTTTCAGGAACCACGGCCGGGCAAGGCCGGCCGTGGCACCTGACGCCGCACATTTAGCCGCCGGCCTTGGCCGGCGCGTTCGCAGGCATTTCAGAAAGGTCCCCCATGTCAGACCCCCTTCGCGTGGCCGTCGTCGGCGCCGGCCATATGGGCCGGTTCCACGCCCAGGCCGTCGCCGAGCGCGACGACGCCCGTCTCGCGGCCGTCTGCGACGTCGACGCCGACCGCGCCCGCGCCGTCGCCGGGGAATGCGGTACCGAGGCCGTGACGGACGTTGCGGACCTCCCGGCCCGCATCGACGCGGCGGTGGTGGCGGCCGACACGTCGGCCCACGAGTCGGTGGCGGCCGCGCTCGCGGCGCAGGGTACGCCGATGCTCATCGAGAAGCCGCTCGCCGGCACCGCCGTGTTGATGCGGGCCGGGAGGTCCGCAACGTCCGTCACGGCCTCGGTACCGCATTCCCCGGCGACGGCGCGGGCGCGGTCGGCGTCGACGTCGCAGACGGCCGCGAGACGGGCGTCGTCGCGCTCGGCGACGG
>JAWODB010000320.1:0-15014 GCA_046483505.1 Phycisphaerae bacterium | reverse complement strand
GTAGCCGGCGGGGCAGCGCGATCTTCTCGCGCCGGGTGCCATGCTTTCGCGAATTCGCGAAAGCACGTGCTGCGCATCGGGGCACACGCTTTCGCAGCAGCGCGAAAGCGTGCCACCCACCGTTCGATAACCGCGAACTCACGCTCGCGGCTCGAATGTGTGGCGCGGCGGGTGCGGAGACCCGCCGCGCTCGATTTTCTATCGCCGCGGCGCGGGAGGCGGTGCGGTTTGGCCGTCAGACGAGTTTCGTCTTGCCCGGCACGGCCACCGGCGGGACGGGATTCGGGCCGAACTCGAACCTGGTGGGCATCAGGTCGCGTTTCGAGGCTTCCATGGCCCATTTCCAGGAGACCTCCCGCCCCGTGTAGGCGGACATGCGGCCGAAGACGGCCACCATCGTGCTCTCGGCGATGCGTCGGCCCTCGTTCAGGGGCTTGCCGGCCCGGATGCTCTCGATGAGGTCCTTGTGCTCCTGGACGGACGGGTCGGGCGTCTCGGCCTCGTACGACCAGGCGTTTTCGCCGGTGATCTTGCCGCTCGACGGGAAGGCCGCCCCCTTCGAACCGATGACGTAGGCGTCCACGCGGTGGGCGGTGTTGTCGGCCTGGCGGCAGAGGCTGTGGATGCGGACGCCGCCGGGGTACTCGTACTCGACGCCGAAGTGGTCCCAGATGTTGCCCCACTTCTCGGCGGTGCGGACCTGCCGCCCGCCCGTCCCGTACGCCTTCAGGGGGTTGGCCTGCATCACCCAGTTCATGATGTCGTGCTGATGGATGTGCTGCTCGACGATGTGGTCGCCGGAGAGCCAGTTGAAGTAGTACCAGTTGCGGCACTGGTACTCCATTTCGGACCAGTTCGGGTCCTCGCCGCGGTGCCAGAGTTCGCCGGTCAGGAAGTAACAGGCGCCGTGGGTAATGCGTCCGATGGCGCCGTCGTGGATGCGTTTGACGGTCTCGATGGCCCGTTTGCTGTGGCGGGTCTGGGTGCCCGCGACGAAGCCGAGGCCCTTTCGCTCGGCCATCTCGGCCGATTCGATGATGTGCCGCACCCCCGCCGGGCAGACCGCGACGGGCTTCTCGGCAAAGACGTGCTTGCCGGCCTCGACGGCGGCTCGCAGGTGGACGGGGCGGAAGCCCGGCGGCTGGCAGAACAGGACGACGTCCACGGCGTCGATGACCCGCTGGTGGTTGTCCCAGCCGTGGAAGCAGCGGTCGTCGGGCACGTGGAAGCGCTGGGGGCCCAGTTGCTTCGATTGCTTCAGGCGGTGATGGCAGGCCCGGACGCGGTCCTCGAAGAGGTCGCCCAGGGCCCAGATGACGACGCCGTCGGCGGCCCGGGCGCAGTTGCTGACGTCGCGCGTGCCCCGGCCGCCCGTCCCGACGAGGCCGATCTTGAGCGTGCCCGACCCGGCGGCATGGACCCGGCCGGCGAGGCCGGCGGCGGCGACGGCCGCCGTCGCTGCGGTTTGGTTTGCCTTCATGTCCATCCTCCCATTCAAGGACTGCCCCGCGCGGAAGGTCGGCCCGAGGACGACTGTCCCCGGGCCGACGGCTCGTTCACGGCGCCTGGCTTGACCGCTGAGCGCGGCGGGTACGGAGACCCGCCGCGCACCGTGCGCCCGCAAGCAGGCGTCAGATGAGTTTGGTCTTGCCGGGGATGGCGACCGGCGGCGGCTCGTACGGCCCGAAGGCGTGCATGCCTTCGGGGCCGAGTTTCAGTTTGGACTCCTTGACGGCCCAGTCCCACTTGATCTGCCGGCCGGTGTAGTTGGACATGCGTCCGAGGACGGCGGCCATGCAACTCTCGGCGACCTGCCGGCCCTCGTTCCAGTGCTCGCCCTTGCCGGTGATGGAGTTGAAGAGGTCGACGTGCTCCTGGACGTAGGGATTGCGGTCGTCGCCGTCGAACCGCCAGCCGTTGCCGTCCCAGAGACGGTAGTCGCCGCCGAGGCGGGATTCGCCCTTCGTGCCGACGACGCGCTCGCTGACGCGGCCGGTCGTGTTCTTGAAGTGCGAGCAGTAACTGGCCACCCGCGCGCCGCCGGGGAACGCGAATTCTACGGCGTGGTGGTCGTAGATGTTGCCGGGCTCGGGCCGGTCCTGTCGGCCGCCGATGCCGTAGGCCGACTCCGGATGCGTGCCGAACGCCCAGCAGATCATGTCGATATTATGGACGTGCTGCTCGACGATGTGGTCGCCGCAGGTCCAGCACCAGGCGAACCAGTTGTAGATTTGCCACTCGATGTCGGACATGCCTTCTTTGCGTTTGCGGTTGTGGGTGACCGGCCCGCCGCGCCAGTAGCACTGGCCGCCCGTCAGTTCGCCGAGGGCGCCGTCGTGGATGCGCTTGAGGTTCTCCTGCCGGCGGGTGCGGTGCCGCCGCTGCGTGCCGGCGACGACGGTGAGTTTCTTCTTGTCGGCCTCGTCGGCGGTCTTGCAGACCTCGTTGTAGCCCCAGGGGTCGACGCAGACGGGCTTCTCCATGAAGACGTGCTTGCCCTGGGCGACGGCCTCGCGGAAGTGGTACGGCCGGAAGCCGGGCGGCGTGGCCGTCACGATGTAGTCGATGCCGGAGGCGATGACCTTCTTGTAGTTGTCGAATCCGCCGAAGCAGTGGTCCTCGTCGGCGGTGACGGCGTCGGCCATCTTGTGTTCGTCGGCCCACCTCTTGACGCCGTGGAGGGCGCCCTTGGCGCGGTCTTCCCACAGGTCGCCGAAGGCCACCACCTGGACCTTCTGGCCGACGATCTGGGCGGCCTCGAGGTTGTTGCGGATGGCGCCGTTGGCCCGGCCGCCGCAGCCGATCAGGCCGACCTTGAGGACGTCGCTGCCGGCGGCGTAGGCGACGCGAGCGGCCAGGCCGGCCGTCATCGCCGCGGCGCCGGCCGCGGCGCTGCCTTTCAGGAACTTCCGGCGAGAGACGCTCTGGCCGGATGTGCTGCGCTGGGGTGTTGCCATGACAGGGTTCCTTTCTCGGGAAACAGGCTCGTGTGCAGGTTACGGCCGGGCGCGGGGCCCGGGACCTCCCATGCTAGGCGCCTCGGCGCCGGAGTGCAACGAAATCCTTTCGTGTGTTCGCGTGCCACCCGGCGCGACGCGCGGTGCCCAGTCGTGGGCACCGCGAGCCCGCCGCGCAAGCCGCGGGGTACGTGCGAGGGGCGGTGCGCGTTGTCATTCTGAGGCCCGCTTGCAGGCCGAAGCCTGCCCTGAGCGAGGCGAAGCCGAGTCGAACGGGAATCTCGCCGTGGCCGTTGCCGGTCGACCTTTCGCACCCTGGCACGGGTACGGCTCGTGCCGTGGCCGGCGGCGAGATCCTTCGCCCCCCCCGGCGGGTAAACTTCGCTCAGGATGACAACGTTTGTCGCTGCCCTGTTGTTCCGATGGCGCGCTGCCCAGCCCAGAAACGAGATTCCTCGGCTCGCTTCGCTCGCTCGGAATGACATCGTGCAGCCGGCCGCGCGAAACGCAGGGCAGTCCGCTCAGAAGTTGTCGCAGTACCGGTACGCCTCGATGAGGGCCTTCTCGCCCTCCTCGCCGCCCTTGCTCTTGCCGTGCTCCATGCCGATGACGCCCTCGTACCTCTTCTCGTGGAGCCACTTGAAGATATTCTTGTAGTTGATCTCGCCGGTGGTGGGTTCCTTGCGGCCGGGGTTGTCGCCGACCTGGATGTACCCGATCTCGTCCCACGACTTCTCCATGTTGGGGATGAGGTTGCCTTCCTGGATCTGGGCGTGGTACAGGTCGTCGAGGATCTTGCAGGACGGGCTGCCGACGGCCTTGCAGATGAGGTAGGCCTGGGGCATCTTGCGGAGGAACAGGCCGGGATGGTTCGCCCACCAGTTAAGGACCTCCAGGACCATGACGAGACCGGCGGGCTCGCAGACCTCGCACAGGGCCTTCAGGTTCTCGATGCAGTTGGCCGACTGGTAGTCCTCTTCCAGCCGCAGGTTCACGCTGCCGGGCACGTAGGTGGTCCAGGTGGCGCGGCAGCGTTTGGCGGTCTCGATGGCCTTCTTCATGTGGTCCTTCAGGCCCTGCTGGAACGTCTTGTCGGTCTTGGTGACGAAGTCGCTGGCGCCGAAGCCCCCGGAGGAGACGAACACCCCCATCGTCATGCCGAGCCTGTCGAAGGTGTCGCCTATTCTCTTCTGGAGGTCGGGGGCCTTGCGCATCATGCCGTTGTCTTCCCAGGCCGTGAAGCCCTGGTCGGCGGCGAACTTGATCTGGTCGATGGGGTCCTTTCCGGCGCTGGCCGCGAACATGCCGAAGTGCGGGGCGTACTTCATCCGGAACCTGGCCCGGTTCGAGGGCGCCTCGCCCCGGGCCTGGGCGGCGGTAGCGGCGAGGGAGACGGCGGCGCCCGTGCCCGCCAGCGACGTGGTCAGAAATGCGCGTCGGTCCATGATTCGTTCCTTTCCAGGGGATGCGGGGTGCCGAACTGCTGCGCGGCGCGTTATGCCGCTCGAGCCCGCCGCGGAAGCGGCGGGTCATCCTCACCCGCCGTGGCCCGTGCCATGCCGGATGGAGATGACCGGCTGCTTCCGCAGCCGGCTCGCCGGCCCTTCGACGATTCAGGCGGTCAGTTCCGGCAGGACCCGGCGGGTCATCTCCGTCAGGTAGGCGTCCACCTCGCGGTCGGAGTCGAACCGGAACACCTTCTCGACGATTTCCCGGGCCTGGTCCATGGTGGCGGACCGGATCACCTTCTTAATCTCCAGCAGCGTGGCCGGGGATACGCTGAAAACCTCGACGCCCAGCCCCAGCAGGACGAGGGCGTACCTGGGTTCACCGGCCATTTCGCCGCAGACCCCCACCTCGATGCCGGCCTTCCGCCCCGCCTCCAGCACCTGCCGGATCAGCCGCAGCACCGCCGGGTGCCCCGGCGTGAACATGCCGGCCACGCGGTCGTTCGAGCGGTCGACCGCCAGCACGTACTGCGTCAGGTCGTTGGTGCCGATGCTGAAGAAGTCGCATTCGCCGGCGAACTCGTCGGCCATGAGGGCGGCGCTGGGCACCTCGATCATGATGCCCACCGGCACGTCCGCCGCCACGTGGACCTCGTCTTCCTCCAGGTCCTCGCGGACGTCGGCCAGGAGCATCTTCGCCTGCCGCAATTCCTTCAGGTTCGTCACCAGCGGGAACATGATGCGGACGGGCCCCAGCGTGCTGGCCCGCAGAATCGCCCGCAGTTGCCGCTTGAACGACGCCACGTGCTGGAGGCTGAACCGGATGCTCCGGAACCCCAGGAACGGGTTCCGCTCGTCGTAGTCGCCGGAGAGGTGGGTGAACTTGTCGGCCCCCAGGTCGCAGGTGCGGATGGTCAGGGGCCGGCCGTCGCACGCCTCGATCGCCTCCGCATACGCCTGGAAGTGGTCCTCCTCGGAGGGTTCCTCCGCGCGGTCCAGGTACAGGAACTCCGTCCGGTACAGGCCGATGCCGGTGGCGCCGCGCTGGATGCAGGCGGCCACCTCGTGGGGGAACTCGATGTTGCCCCACAGGCGGACCTGGTGGTCGTCCTTCGTGACGGCCGGCAGGTCGCGCAGGTGCCCGAGGTCCTCCTCCATGCGGTGGAACCGCTGCTCGGCCTCGCGGAACCGGTGGACGGTCGGCTCGTCCGGGTCCGCCACCACCAGGCCCCGGTTGCCGTCCACGATGACCGTGTCGCCCCCGGAGATGTCCGCCGTGATCGACTGGAGCCCCACGACCGCGGGGATGCCCATCGCCCGCGCGACGATGGTGGTGTGGCTCGTCCGGCCGCCCACGTCCGTGGCGAAGGCGAGCACCTTCGAGCGGTCGAGCCCGGCCGTCTGGCTTGGCGTCAGGTCGTGCGCGATGATGATGACCGGCTCGGTCAACGCGTTCAGGTTCTCGCGCTTGGCGCCGATCAGGTTCCGCAGCAGCCGCTTCTCGATGTCCCAGACGTCGGCCACGCGCTCGGACATGTACCGGTTGGGCAGGGCCAGGATCTTCTTGGCGTAGCCGCGGACCACCTGGGAGACGGCGTACTCCGGGGCGTAGTGCTCGCGCTGGATGAGTTCGCGGACTTCCCCGAGCAGGCGGGGATCGTTCAGGAGGGCGTCCTGGACGTCGAAGATGGCGCCGAGTTTCTCGCCCACGTCGCTGGCGACCCGCTCCCGCAGTTCGCCGATTTCCTGCTGGGCGCGGTCGACGGCCTTCTGGAACCGGGCGAGTTCGCCGTCGACCTCGGCGGGCTCGATGCCCCGACGCGGAATGCGAAACTGCTCGCTGTCCAGGACGACCGCCGGAGCGATCGCCATGCCGGGCGAGACCGCGATGCCTTTACGGGTTTCCATCCGTTCGTGTCGCGCCGCCCTGCGGCTCCTCGTCCTTGTCGAAGTTGGCGACCACCTCGGCCAGGGCGTCGAGGCAGTCGTCGGCGTCCTCGCCGTTACTCTCGAGCACCAGGGTGGTGCCCGGCAGGGCCTCCAGGAGCATCATCTCGGTGATGCTCTTGCCGTTGACCTCCTGGTCGCCCTTGCGGACGGTGACGCCGGCCCGGTATCGGTTGGCGGTTTCGACGAACTTCGCCGCCGGCCGCATGTGCAGCCCCAGCGGGTTCACGATTTCCACCTCGCGTTGCGACACCGGTTTGGCTTTCCCCAGGAGGGACGACGGCGCCGGAGGGCGTCATCCGAGTTCCTCGTCGGCTTCGCGCAGCAGGTCGACCAGTTCCCCCTCCGAGGACGCCCGCATCATGAATCGCCGAAGGGCGTCGTTCTTGATGCTGCGGAAAATGTGTTCCATCGCCTTCAGGTGTTCCTCCGGCGTGGCCGGGTTCGACAGCAGCAGGAAGAACAGGTGGACGGCCTCGCCGTCGAGGGCCTCGAAGTCGAGCCCCCGGCGGCACACGGCGACCGTGCCCACCACGCCGTCCACGTCCTCGTGCTTGGCGTGCGGAATCGCCACCCCGTTGCCGAACCCCGTCGTGCCCTTCTTCTCGCGGCGCATGACGGCGTCGACGAGGCGGCGGCGGGTGGACGTTGCGACGGCGCCCGCCTCGATCAGGGCCCCGACCATCTCGTTGACGGCGGAGCGGGGGGTGTCGGCCTTCAGGTCCGCGCGGATGGACTCGGTGACGATGAACGCGCTGAACTTCATCCAGGCTTGACCCTCCCCGATACGGGTCCGGCGGGACCGGTCCCCGTCAGGTGCGCGACGGCTGGTGCGGGTTCGGCCCCCGGCCCTTGCGGTGGCGGGTCCGCTCCTTGTGCTCGCGGATCTGCCGCTCGAGCCGGTCGTGCGCGTCGTCGATGACGGCCTGGAGGTTCCGGCCGTGGCTCACCGCCACCAGGTCGTGCATCCGCTCCAGGTCGGCGATCATCTCGCAGTCGTACCCGTCGCCGTTCTTGTCGAGCACGATCCGGATGGATTGGATCTTGTCGTAGTACTTCAGAAGCCGCTGGGCCTTCAGGCGGGCCCGCTCCTTCATGTCCTCGCCGATCGAGTCATCCTTCAGCGCAATTTTGATCTGCAACGATTCCCTCCAGAATCCTCGGGCCACGTGCCAGGTGCAAAAGAGGCACCGACGTACCGGGCCTCCTGCCGAAGCGAGTGTATCAGGGCAGAGGGGCCAAGTCAACGCTTTCGCCGGTGCGCTGCGCGGGCCCTGGCGGAAAAGGTTCCACATCCCGCGCGGTGGCCCTCCTGGGCCACCGCGCCCGCCGATTGTCATTTCGACCGAGGGCCCACGGGGCCCGAGTGGAGAAATCCTGTTGTTGGGCCCGACAACGAGATTCCTCGGCTCGCTGCGCTCGCTCGGAATGACATCGTGAAGCGGTGCCACCCATCTGTCCTGCACCCGTACGCCCCGGGCGTGCCGTTTTTGGTTGACGCTTCCGCCCATCCCCGGTAAAGTACCCCGCTTTCAGAGGGGCAAGGTGTGCGCCGAGGGGCGGCCCACGCCGCGCCCCGTCTGTGGCACCGGTCCGGCGGTTCGCCCATGGATCTCGAAAGCCTCCGGCAACGCATCGACGACATCGACGCCGAACTCGTCGACCTGCTCAACGAGCGGGCCCGCTGCGCCGTCGAGGTGGGCAAGGTCAAACGCGAAACCGGCGAGGCTGCCATCTACAGCCCCGGACGCGAACGCGAGGTCCTCGAGCACGTCATCGCCTGCAACGAAGGGCCCCTGACCGACGACACGCTCATGGCCATCTGGAAGGAGATGATGAGCGGGAGCCTGTCGCTCGAGAAGGCCCTGAAGGTGGCGTACCTGGGCCCGGAGGGGAGTTTCAGCCATCTGGCCGCCCTCGAAAAGTTCGGCCGCAGCGTGGACCTGGTGGCCGTCCGCGACATCTCCGCCGTCTTCGACCACGTGGCCCGTGCCGCCGCCGATTACGGCATCGTGCCCGTGGAGAACACCACCGGCGGGGCGGTCCGCGACACCATGGAGTGTTTCCTGTGGGTCCGCGGACCCGTCAAGGTGTGTGCCGAGATGGCCCTGCCCATCCACCAGAACCTCCTGTCGACGAACGCCCTGGACGAGGTCACGAAGATCTACTCCAAGCCGCAGGTCTTCGACCAGTGCCGCCAGTGGCTCATCGCCAACTGTCCCGGCGCCGACCGCGTGGCGGTGGGGTCGACGGCGGAGGCGGCCCTGCTGGCCTCGCGCGTGGCGGGCACCGCCGCCATCGCCTCCAGCATGGCCGCCGACATGTACGGTCTCCAGGTCCTGAGCCCGGCCATCGAGGACAACCCGCAGAACCAGACCCGCTTCCTGGTCCTCGGCCGCGAAAGCGCCCGGCCCACCGGCCGCGACAAGACCTGCATCCTGTTCAGCGTCGTCGACAAGGCGGGGGTCCTCGTGGAGGTGCTGGACGTCTTCCGCCGGTGCGGCATCAACATGACCAAGATCGAGTCGCACCCTTCGCCGAACAAGACGTGGGAATACTACTTCTTCGTGGACGTCCAGGGCCACGCCGAGGACGAGGGCCTCCGCCGGGCCCTGGGCGAGGCCCGCCGGCACTGCCGCCACCTGGAGGTGCTCGGCTCGTTCCCGGTGTCCGTCTCCTCGGAGTAGCGCGCGATGCCCAGTCCAACGTTCGACCGCGCATCGCGGCCTGTGTTCGCCGGCCCGCTTGCGGGCCGCGCGCCGTTGACGGAGTGGTCGAGAAGGTATGACCGCGCATCGCGGTCTGGGTTCGCCGGCCCGCTTGCGGGCCGCGCGCCGTTGACGTAAGGATCGCCGTCCCATGATCATCGTCATGCAATCCGAGGCGCCGCCCGAGACGGTCGACGCCGTCATCCGGCGCATCGAGGACATGGGCCTGAAGGCCCACGTCTCGACGGGCGAGTTCCGCACCATCATCGGCGCCATCGGCGACGAGACCCTCCTGAAGCCGGAGTACTTCGCGGGCCTGGCGGGCGTCGACTCCGTCATGCCCATCATGAAGCCGTACAAACTCGCCAGCCGCGACTTCCACCGCGAGGACTCCGTCCTGGAGGTCGGCCCGTTCCGCGCCGGCGGCGACTTCATCTCCGTCATCGGCGGACCGTGTTCGGTGGAGAGCGAGGACCAGTTCCGCGCCTCCGCCCGCGTCGTCCGCGACGCCGGCGGCACGATGCTCCGCGGCGGGGCGTTCAAGCCCCGGTCCAGCCCGTACAGTTTCCAGGGCCTCGGCGAGGACGGCCTCAAGATTCTCCGCAACGTCGCCGACGAGGTCGGCCTGCCCACCGTCACGGAGGTGCTCGACGTCCGCGAGGTGGACCTCGTGGTCCGCTACGCCGACGTCCTCCAGATCGGCGCCCGCAACATGCAGAACTTCCGCCTCCTGACGGAGGTGGGCCAGGCCGCCAGGCCGGTCTTCCTGAAACGCAACCCCGCCGCCACCATCGAAGAACTCCTGATGTCCGCCGAGTACATCCTGAGCGAGGGCAACCAGCGCGTCATGCTGTGCGAGCGCGGCATTCGCGGGTTCGACAAGAGCACCCGGTACCTCTTGGACCTGGCCGCCGTCGCCGTCATCCGCGGCAACTCGCACCTGCCGGTCATCGTGGACCCGAGCCATGCCACCGGCCGGCGGGAACTGGTCGTGCCGATGGCCCTGGCGGCCGTCGCCGGCGGGGCGCACGGTGTCATGGTCGAGATTCATCCGGACCCCGAGAAGGCCCTCAGCGACGGCCCGCAGCAGTTGACGCCCGACGCCTTCCGGCAGATGATGGCCGAACTCGGCCCCATCGCCGACGCCGTCGGACGCACCCTGCGGCGGCCTGACGAGGTCTGAATTCCGAATTCCGAAACCCGAAATCGAAAGGCCCCGCATGCCACGCAAACCCTTCATCTGCGGCAACTGGAAGATGAACACCACGCGCGCCGAGGCCGTCGCCCTGGCCGAGGGCACCGCCGGCGTCGCCGCCGAGTACACCGGCGTCGAGGTCGGCGCCTGCCCGCCCGCCTGCTACATCGAGGCGGTCGTCGCCGCCGCCGCCAACACGCCGCTCGTCGTCGGCGGCCAGAACATGTACGCCGAGGCCAAGGGCGCCTTCACGGGCGAGATTGCCGGCCCCATGCTCGTCGACCTCGGCTGCGAGTACGTCATCCTCGGCCACAGCGAGCGGCGGCACGTCTTCGGCGAGCCCGACGACCTCATCGCCCGCAAGGTCCGGGCCGCCTTCGAGTTCGGCCTGAAGCCCATCCTCTGCGTCGGCGAACTTCTCGAAGAACGCAAGGCCGGCAAGACCGAGACGATAGTCCGCCGCCACGTGACGAGCGGCTTCGAGGGACTCGCCACGGACCAGGCCGCCCGAATCGTCATCGCCTACGAGCCCGTCTGGGCCATCGGCACCGGCGAGACCGCCACCCCCGACCAGGCCCAGGAGGTGCACGCCTTCATCCGCACGCTCCTGGAGGAGATGGTCGACGCCGACCTCGCCCAGGCCGTCCGCATCCAGTACGGCGGCAGCGTCAAGCCCGAGAACGCCCACGACCTGATGGAGCAGCCCGACATCGACGGCGCCCTCGTCGGCGGGGCCAGCCTCAAGGTGGAGTCGTTCTCCCGGATCATCGCCGAGGGCGCCAAGGCGAAACAAGTATAAGGTATACCGGCATCTGAACAGTTAGCCGCCGGGCTTGCCCGGCGCGGTCGTTGTCCGAGCGGGGCGCCGCGGGTTTCCGCACCCGCCGCGCACTCCGAACCGAAAGGTCAAACCGTGCAAACCGTCTTCATGATCCTGTTCCTCCTGACCGCCGTCATCCTGATTCTGCTGGTCCTGATTCAGAAGGGCCGCGGCGGCGGCCTCGCCGGCGCCTTCGGCGGCCCCGGCGGCCACAGCGCCTTCGGCACCAAGACGGCCGACGTCTTCATGAAGGCCACCGCCGTCCTCGGCGCCGTCTTCTTCCTCCTCTCGATGGCCACCGCCTGGGTCATGCGCTCGGGCGAGCCCGAGCCGCCGCCCGAACCCCCGCCCGTCCGGGCGCCCGCCGACGCCGGCGCGGGCGGCGAGGACGACCCGGGCGAAGCAGACGTGCCGGACGACGCCGGTACCGGCAACTGATCCCGCGGGGACCGCCATGGCCGACCATCACGAGGCCATCCTCGACCGATTCCGCCAGGCCGGCGCCCTGCTCGAGGGGCACTTCCTGCTCTCGAGCGGCCGGCACAGCCCCGCGTACCTCCAGTGTGCGCTGGTGCTCCAGCGGCCGGACCTCGCCGAGGACCTCTGCCGCCGCCTCGCCCGGGCCTTCGCCGATGACGGCGTCGTGACGGTCCTGGCGCCGGCGATCGGCGGCATCGTGGTCGCCCACGAGGTGGCCCGCGCCCTGGGCGCCCGGGCGGTCTTCGCCGAACGCGAGGGTGGACGCATGACCCTCCGGCGCGGCTTCGCCCTCGGCCGGGGCGAACGCGTCCTCTGCGTCGAGGACGTGGTGACGACGGGCGGCAGCCTGCGGGAGGTCCAGCAACTCGCCCGGGCGGACGGCGCCGACGTCGTCGCCGTCGCCGCCCTCGTCGACCGCACCGGCGGGGCGGACCCCGGCTTCGGCATGCCGCTGACGGCCTTGGTCGAGATCGAAGCGCCGACCTATGTGCCCGAAGACTGTCCCCAGTGCCGCCGGGGCCTGCCGCTCGTCAAGCCCGGCAGCCGTGATATATAGTTCGCCGTATGCATTTAGCCGCCGGGCTTGCCCGGCGCGTATCGAGAGGCGATGACATGATCCGCAGCATGACCGGCTACGGCACCGCCGAGCGGACCACCGACGCCGTCCGCATCGTCGTCGAACTCCGCGCCGTCAACAACCGGTACTTCAAGGCGAACCTTCGCCTGCCGGAGGGGCTGGGCGGCCTGGAGGCCCGCATCGAGGGCCTCCTCCGCGACGCCGTCAGCCGCGGCACCGTCACGGTGAACCTGACCGTGGAGCCCCGCGGCGCCGCCGCCCGCGTCCCCGTCAACACGGACCTGCTCGACGCGTACCGGCGCGACCTGGAGGCCGCCGCCCCGGGCGTCACGGACGACGCGCTGCTGGCCCTGCCGGGCGTCGTCGGCGAGGAGGAGGGCCGCCTCACGGGCATCGAGAACCTGCCGGAGGCGATCGAGGCCGCCGTCCGCGAGGCCCTCCAGCACCTGAACGCCATGCGCGACGCCGAGGGCCGGGCCACCGCCGACGACATGGCCGGCGCCCTGGCGGAGATCGAGCGCCGTTCGGCGGCCGTCACCGACCGCGCCCCGCAGGTCATCGAGGAGTACCGCCGGCGGCTCCAGGAACGCATCGAGACGCTGCTCGACGGCATGGAGATCGCCCCGGACGACCAGGTCCTCGCCCGGGAGGTGGCGTTCTTCGCCGAGCGGGCCGACGTGAACGAGGAACTCGCGCGCCTCGCGAGCCACGTCCAGCAGTTCCGCGAGCTGTTCGAGGCCTCCGGCCCCGTCGGCCGCAAGTGTGAATTCATCGCCCAGGAAATGTACCGGGAAGTCAATACGATCGGGTCGAAGTCGAACGACGCCGCCGTCGCCCGCGAGGCCGTCGAGATCAAGGTCTGCGTGGACCGGCTCCGCGAACAGGCGCAGAACGTCGAATGATTCCGTCCAGCGACACCCCCGCCCCGTCGCCCTCGCGCGCGGGCGGCGCCGGCCTCGGCCGGCACCTCGTCGTCATCAGCGGCCCGAGCGGGGCCGGCAAGACGACCGTCTGCCGACGGGTCGCCGACCGCCTCGGCCTGCCCGTCAGCACGAGCGCGACGACCCGCCCCCGGCGGGCCGGCGAAACGGATGCCCGCGACTACTACTTCGTGACTGACGCCGAATTCCGCCGCTGCATCGACGAAGGGCGATTCGTCGAATGGGCCGAGGTGTTCGGCCACCTCTACGGCACGCCCGTCGAGGAGGTCGAACGGGCCCGCGAGGCCGGCGACGTGCTGCTCCTGGAAATCGACGTCCAGGGCGGCATGCAGGTCAAACGGAAGTTCCCGGACGCCCTGGCCGTCCTCGTCGTCGCGCCGGATGCCGAGAGCCTGCGCGAGCGGCTGTCGGGGCGCGGCACGGAATCGGAGGACGAGATTCGGCGCCGCCTTCAGAAGGCGGCCGAGGAGGTCCGCACCGCCCGCCGGTCCGGATGCTACGACGTCGAGGTCGTCAACGACCGGCTGGAAGAGGCCGTCCGCCATGTGGTAGAATGCATCGAAACACGGAGGAACCACGCGTGATCGAAGCCCTCAAAAGTGATGACGTCGTCGAGAAGGTCGGCGGCCGGTTCAAACTCGCCGTCCTCGTACAGAAACGGCTCGTGGACGTGACGCTCGGTGCGCCGCTGCTCGTGGAGCGCGGCGACAAGACCGTCATGGAGGCCGTCGTCCAGGAGGTGCTGGAGGGGAAGATTACCCTCGAGGCCCCCGAAGCCGCCGCCCGCGAGGCCCTCTTCGGCGACGAGGAACCCGACGAGGAAGATGAGGCGTAGGCCCGGCCCGCCCGTGCGCTGACGACGCCGCGCCGAAACGGCCCGCGCGGCGCAAGCGCCGCGGCGAACATCAACCGCGCCGCGCGCGTTGGGCCTGACGGACGTTCGTAAGGTGTTTCGCATCTGCGAAAGCGCCCGTGTTCGCCGCCCCGCGCGAGGGTTTGCGCGGCGGGTCTCCGTACCCGCCGCGCGTGCCAGCGAAGAGCCCAACCATGCCCGAACCCGCTCCGAACCTCGGCGTCCTCGCCGGCCGCGAGGTCCTCGTCGGCGTCGCCGGCGGCATTGCGGCGTACAAGACGGCGTACCTCGTCTCGGCCCTGGCCCGCGCCGGCGCCGGCGTCACGGTCGTCATGACACCGGCCGCGAAGCGGTTCGTCACGCCGCTCCTCTTCCACGCCCTCTCCGGCCGGACCGTCTACGACGACCTGTGGAACGCTCCGGAGGGGCACGCCGCGCCGCACATCGCCCTGGCCGAACGGGCCGAGGTCGCGTGCGTGGCCCCCGCGACGGCCGACGTCCTGGCCAGGGCCGCCCACGGCATCGCCGACGACCTGCTGACGAGCACCCTGCTGGCCGTCGAGGCCCCGCTCGTCGTCGCCCCCGCGATGAACGAGCGGATGTGGCGGCACCCGGCCGTGCAGGCCAACGTCGAAACGCTCCGCAGCCGCGGGGCCGTCCTCGTCGGGCCGGCCGAGGGACGCCTGGCCTGCGGCACCGAGGGGCCCGGCCGCATGGCCGAGCCGGACGAGATCCTGGCTGCCATCGCACGGGCACTGGCGCCGAAGGCATAGCCTTAGGAATGATGAATGCCAAATGATAAATGCTAAATAAGCGGCTTCGCCGCTGGAGGATACAGCCACGACCACGGCGAGATTCTTCGTCGGCCCTTGCGGGCCTCCTCAGAATGACACCCTTGATCCATGCGGCCGCCCTTTGCTCACGGCGGCGCAGCCGCTCATTTAGCATTTGTCATTTAACATTTAACATTTAACATTGGAACCCCATGCGTTTCCTCATCACCGCCGGCCCGACGCGCGAGTACCTCGACCCCGTCCGGTACCTCTCCAACGCGTCCACCGGCCGGCGCGGGCGGCCGCCTCGGCCAG
>JAWODB010000143.1:0-8018 GCA_046483505.1 Phycisphaerae bacterium | reverse complement strand
CACCTACCCCATCCGCTCCCTCGAGCGGATCACCAACCGCCAGAAGGGCCAGAAGCACAACGGCGAGCCCACGCGCATCGAGTGGACGAGCGACAAGATCGTCCTGCCGACCATCGCGGGCAGCCGGGCGAGCGGCCTGGTCATCTCATCCAGCGGCATGAAGGGCTCGGACATCCGCGGGCAGAACCACGCCCGGCCCGACGGGCAGGTCGTCCGGCCGCAACTCGTCCTCGTGGACGATCCGCAGACGTTCAGGAACGGCGAGGTTACCTTGGCCGCCCGCCCCGTGGATGGCGAGCGAGTCGAAATCGTCGTGAGCGACAACGGCATGGGGTTATCGGAGGACGAACTGGCGGAGGTGCGACGGTTCGTCCCCGGCGGCACGTCAAAGAAGACCTACGGCACCGGCTTCGGCTTGCCGATTGCGAAGCGGAAGATCGAGGACCACGGCGGTCTGTTGGGGGTCGAGAGCGAGGTGAACAAGGGTACGGTGGTGACCATTACGTTACCGGTCGAGGCTGCGGGAGATGGCGGATGACGTTCCATGCGCTGGTTGTCGACGACAGTACGGAAGTCCTGGACGACGTGAAGGACCGGTTGGAGTCCCTGGGACACACGTGCGATTGCGTGACCTGCCTCCAGGACGCCCGCGACTGCCTGGGTGAAAACCGCTACTCGTACGTGCTGCTGGACCTTGAGATCCCAGTCCGGTACGGGCGCCGGTCGCGCATCGCGAACGGGCAGAACCTGCTACGGGAAATCCGGGGGATGGAGGGCTACGAGAACCTGCCAATCATCGTCATGACCTCGCACGGCCACGACAGCCCGGACCTCGCCGTCGAGGTGTTGCGCGGCAACGGTGCCATCGATTACGTGAAGAAGCCTTTCCCCGACAAGGGCCACACGCTGGCCAAAGCCGTGCAGGACGCGCTGGCCGCTGCCGGCCGCTCACGGGCTGGGGCAGCCAGGCGCTTGGGGCCCAAACGGAAACAAGACCCGCTGCCGTTTGAGGAAGGCGACATGGTCTTCTTCGAGGACCGGGTCGAACTGTGCGGGGTCAAGATCTGCGGCGACAACAGCAGCATGAACCGGCGCATTCTCGACGAACTGAAACAGCAAAACCGACACGGGCGGCCGGTGGCTTACAGCGGCGTCAAGCTCGCCGACAAGGTGGAATGCGAGAGCGGAGCCAACGGTGTGTCGGGGGCCGTCCGGGAGCTGCGCCAGAGTATATGTCATCGGCTGCTGGAGGAAGCGAACATCCAGTGCGGGCCGAGGGACGTCATCCAGAGCGGCGGTCGCGGCTACCGTCTCACTGACAAGATCACAGTACGCGACGCCCATGACCCCCAAAATGACCCCCAAAGTGATACCCAAACTGACCCCCAAAACGAGCCGAATGACCCCCAAAGCGGGGAGGCAAGCGACGGGGATGTTGCGGGCCTGAATGAACGTCAGCGCTGGATCTGGGCACAGTTGAAGGCGGGTGTGAAGCTTCGGAACGGCGATGTGGCCGCAGAGTTCGGCCGCTCGCCCAGCACGATCAAGCGGGACCTTCAGGGTCTGAAGCGGACAAAAGGGATCGAGTTCGTGGGTGCCGCCAGGACGGGATACTGGCGGCTCGGGAACGGCGAATCAGGCTGATTCCCGCCAGATTCGCGTTGCCGCGTGGAGGTGCGGCTCTGATGGTCCGAGGAACGCGGCGACGATTGGGCCTACGTCTTGGCGTTTCCGTTCAAACTCTGTACAGTCGCCCCGACCACGCGAGAGACCGGTCCTTCTGGACCGGTCTTTCGCGTTGGGCCGCAGGCCCGATTTGAACCGGCGACCGGCACGCGAGCGGAGCGAGCGGGGCCTCGCTGGGTCACGACGAGGCAAAGCCGAGGCGCCGCGCACGCCGCTGATCAAGCGTCGCCCGCCATCCGCTGACGATACCACCGCCGGACGCCCGTCGCGAACCGCGTTCTGTTCGCAATGCGGTGCGCTTCTCGGGCCGGCCGGTGGGATGCGGCGGGCCGGTGCCGGCCGGCGGCGGCCCTACGTCATCGATCCGTCGAACCGGCCGTCGGCCGCGCCGTCCTCGGCGTCGACGGCCTGGACGACGTCGAGCACCTCGTTGCGGCTGACCACGCCCTTCGTCACCAGCAGCCGCACCACGGCCGCCAGGTACAGCCGCAACTCGTCGTTCGCCTCCTCGAGGCGCTCGAGGCGGGCGCCGGACGTCTGCGGGTTCAGGCCTTCGGCCTGCATCTCGCGTCGCATCCGCTCCAGTTCCGCCTTCTGGTCCTGGAGGTCCAACTGCTGGCCGATGTCGCCCAGCAGCAGCATGCGTCCCCAACCCATATGTGTCTCCTTTCGTCGGTGAGGTGGCTCGTGAACGGGCCGCGGGGCGGTCCCCATCTCCACCAGACTCTTCTACGCGCCGGCGAGCAAGGAAATTCGCGCGGGACGGCCGGCACGGTCCGTTTCACTCCCCTCTCCCCCGGAGGGAGACCCGCCGGGTGGCATGCTTTCGCGCCGTTGCGAAAGCATGCGCTTCCGGCGCCCGTGATCCACGCTTTCGCAGAAGCGCGAAAGCGTGCCACCCGCCGTCCCCGGCCACCGCGCTCCCCCCGATACGTTGAGCCGCCGACGGCACGTCGGCGGATGCGCGGCGGGCCGGGCGTCGCCTCGGCGAAGCCGGGCTATGCCCGGGCGAAGCCGGGAGCCCCGCCGCGCGGAAACTCCCCATGGCCACGCAAGCGTGGCCATGCCCGCCGCCGTGAGGCTGCCCGATAGGGCGCACGGCCGGACGAGGCCGGCCGTGGCACGGGTGGTTTCCCATGGCCACGTCCCGGCGCGCCGGGCTGGCCATGCCCCCCGCCATCTCCCTCGCCGTCCGGCTTGACAGGTCCGTCCGTCCCTGGTACCACGGAGCCGTGCACCTGTCCGGCCGGCGGCTCGCCTCCGGCCGCGCCCTACCGAAGGAGGACCCAGCCGATGCGTCATCGCCTCCCCCTCTTGCCGACGATCCTGGCCCTTGCCCTCGTCGCCGTCCTGCCGCTTCACGGGGCGGCGCGGCCGACCGCGACCCTGTACGTCGCCCCCGACGGGTCGGACACGGCGGACGGCTCGGCGGCCCGGCCCTTCGCCACCCTGGCCCGCGCCCGCGACGCCGTCCGACGCCTGCGCACGGACCGGCCGGGGGTAGGCGACGTGACGGTCCACGTCCACGGCGGGACGTACCGGCTGGACGACACGCTCGTGTTCGGCCTGGCGGACTCGGCCCCGGACGGTCACACGACGACGTTCGCGGCCGCGGCGGGCGAGCGGCCGGTCCTCTCCGCCGCCGTGCCGATCACGGACTGGCGGCCGGCCGAGGACCTGCCGGCCTCGGTCCCGCCGGAGGCCGCCCGGCACATCCGCGTGGCGACGCTGCCGGCGGACCTCCCGCCGTTCCACACGCTGTACGATGCGGCGGGCCGGCTGCCGCGAGCCGTCGCCAAGGGTTTCACGCCGCTCGCAAAGGACAAGAAGGGCCGCCCCGGCGACCGGTCGCGGATGCCGGCGGGCCCGGACGTGCTCCGCCTGCTCCAGACGGGCGGCGACGCCGCCGTCACCATCGCCCCGCAGAACCCGTGGGTCCGCAACGTCCTGCCCGTCGAGCGGGTCGAGCCGGATGCCGGCGCCGTCCACACGGCCGTGCCGGGCACGTACCCGCTCCGGCCGCTGCGGTGGGGCGCGTCGCACTTTACGGAGGGGACGCTGTGGGTGGAGAACGTCCTCGGAGCCCTGGACGCCCCCGGCGAATGGGTCCTCGACCACGGGGCCCGGCGGCTGTATCTCTGGCCGCGCGACGGCGAGCCGAAGGGCGTCGAGGCCCCCGTCCTGACGGAGATGATCCGCATCGAAGGCCGCATCGATGACGAGGGCCCGCGCGACGAGCCCGTGCAGGGCCTGGTGTTCCGCGGCCTGACGGTCACGCACACGGACCGGCGGCCCATGCCGCCCGACCACCGGGGGCGGGGCATCCAGCACGACTGGGAACTCTTCGACGCGCCGACCGCCGCCGTCCGCCTCCGCGGGGCGGAGCGGTGCGTCATCGAGCACTGCCGCCTGGCCCACGTGGGCGGGACGGGCGTCCGGCTCGACCTCCACGCCCGCCGCAACCGCATCAGCCACTGCCTGGTCCAGCACATCGGCCAGGTGGGTATCCTGCTCGCCGGCTACGGGCCCGGCACGAAGGACGTCAATCGCGAGAACGTGGTCCACAACAACCACATTCACGACGTGGGCGAGATTGTGGCCCATTGCCCGGCCCTGTTCCTGTGGCAGAGCGGCCACAACACCGTCAGCCACAACCGCATCCACACCACGCCGTACTCGGCCGTGGTCCTGAGCGGCCGCATCTCCCTCGACCGCCGCGGACGGGGCGAGTGCTCGAAGACCGTCCGCTGGCACGAGTTGCCCGACGGCATCCGCATGCGCGAGACGTACGATTCGTGGAAGCAGCGCGAGCCGTTCCTCCACGGCCGCGCAAACCGCCTCGTCCGCAACGACCTGAGCGACGTGATGCGCCAGCTCGGCGACGGCAACTGCATCTACGTGTCCGGGGCGGGCGGCGGGAACGTCCTCCGCGAGAACTACTGCCACGACGTCCTCGACACCACCCGCCTCATCGCCGCCATCCGCTGCGACGACGACCAGCACGAAACGCTCATCGAACGGAACGTCATCCATCGATGCGTCGGCGACGGCCTCGTCAGCAAGGGACGCAACACCATCCAGGGCAACCTCTTCGCGGACCTGCGGGTCGAGACGCCCGACGGCCGGCCGGCCCTGCACCAGCGCGGCCACGTCGTGCTCGTGTGGGGCGAGGTGGCCGAGTCGCGCATCGAGCGGAACGTCGTCCTGGCCCTCGACCCGCGCCTGAAGGTGAACACGGACGGGTACTTCCCCAGGCGGGGCCTCGCGCTGCTGAAGGACTGCCGCGTGGACCACAACGTCTACTTCTGCCCGAAGGACGCGGACTGGGCGGACGCGTACCTGGCGAAGCAGCGGGCCGAGGGCAACGAGAGGCACAGCGTCCAGGCGGACCCCCGGTTCCGCGACCCGGCGGCGGGGGACTTCCGGTTCCGCGACGGCTCGCCGGCGGCGGCCATGGGCATCGAGGGCGTCCACATCGCGGACGTGGCGGGACCGAAGGAACCGATCTTCGAGCCGGCGGCGGCCGGCGGCCGCTGAGACGCCAATGCGGACTTGCGCGCGGCGGGTCGGAGCCTGTCCCGAGCGTAGCCGAGGGGTCCCCGCCGCGCGAGAAGAACCACGAAGTTCCCGCGCGGGGGCCCTCCCGGGCCACCGCGCTCCTACCGGCACGTTGAGCCGCCGACGGCACGTCGGCGGCCGTTGGCGCACCAGGTGGCCCCCTCGCGTCGACCTGCGGTCGACGGCCGGGCGGGCCGGTGATGATGCGCGGCAAGCCGGGAAGCCCGCCGCGCGGGATGCCGTTGGCGTATCAGTACTGGTTGAACGGCGTGCCGGACTCGTCCGTCTCGCCGTCGGCGCAGTTGGCCAGGATCTGGCCGGTCGTCTCGTTGTAATACCAGCCGGCGTCGGCGGCCGTCCCGCCGGGCGCCGTGCCGGTGAACGTCGTCTTGCCGCGATTCGCCCCCACCGGCAGCGGGGGAATCTTCTGGAGGTACGGCCCGTAGATGTGATCGGCGTCCTTCACGGCCACGGGGGCCGTGGTGTGACGGTGGTCGGTGTACTGGGTCAACTGGTCGGCGATGGCGGCCAGGCGGGGATACTTGCCGCCGTGCTCGGCGGCGAAGATGTCGATGGCGTTTCGGAGGGCGGCCAGGTCGCCCGCCAGGGCCGATTCGGCGGACCCGGCGGTCCCGCGGCTCAGGCGCGGAATCGCGATGGCCGCCAGAATCCCGATGATCACCGCCACGACCACCAGTTCCAGCAGGCTGAAGCCGCGTTGGGGCCGACGAGCCGTCCGTCGCACGGTCCGCTCCGGCGCAGAGTCCCCCCGTGGGGCGGCTGAGGGTGCAGGGGTGCCCCCTCTTTATCGGCCGGGCGGCGGGCGGACCTTGACGGCTTTCGCGGCGCGCCGCCCCCACCGCCGCAGGGTTGCGTGCGGGCGCCCGTCCCGCTATGGTGGATGGAGTCGGCCGGGGCGCACGGCGCGGCCCCGTCCCACCCGGCGGCCGCGCGACGCGACCCGCCGTCCGGCACCCCACGCGGGAGACGCCCATGGACTTCACCTACGACGCCATCGCCAAAATGATCGACCACTCGCTCCTGAAGCCGCACCTGGCGGCCGAGGACCTGGACGCCGGCTGCCGCCTCGCCGCCGACTACGGCGTCGCCACGGTCTGCATCATGCCGTTCGCCGTCAAGCGGTGCGCCGAACTCCTGGCCGATACGGGCGTGGCGCCGAGCACGACGATCGGGTTCCCGCACGGCGGGCACACCACCGCCGTCAAGGTGGCCGAGGCCGAACGCGCCCTCGCCGACGGCGCCCGCGAACTCGACATGGTCGTTAATATCTCCAAAGTCCTCTCCGAGGACTGGGACGATGTGACCGAGGACGTCCGGGCCGTCGTCGACACCGCCCACGCCGGCGGCGGCCGGGCCAAGGTCATCTTCGAGAACTGCTACCTGGCCGACATGCACAAGATCCGCCTGTGCAAGGTGTGCGGCGAGGTGGGGGCCGACTGGGCCAAGACCTCCACCGGCTTCGGCACGGGCGGGGCCACCCTCGGCGACCTCCAACTCATGCGCGAGCACTGCCCGGCCGACGTGAAGATCAAGGCGGCCGGCGGCATCCGGACCCTCGACGCCCTGCTCGACGCCCGGGCCGTCGGCGCCACCCGCATCGGCGCCACCGCCACCCGGACCATCCTGGACGAGTGCCGGCAGCGGTTGGGCGAGTAGGACCGCGGCGGGTCAGAAAATGGGAAGCGCGGCGGGTCAGAAAATGGGACGCGCGGCGGGTCAGAAAATGGGACGCGCGGCGGGTCAGGAAACGGGACGCGCGGCGGGTCAGAAAACGGGACGCGCGGCGGGTCTCCGTACCCGCCGCGCAGGCCGCATCCCGCGCGGTGCACCGTCTTGGGCACCGCGCCGTTCGAGCCCGCCCGCCCGGCGACGGTACGTCGCCGGCCGTTTGGCCGACCGAACGACCGCCGACCTGCGGTCGGCGGCTCAACCGCGCGCGGCACGTATTATCGCCCGGGCAGGCGGGGCGGGCACACCGCCGCCCGTCACCTCTTTGACACGCGGCCCCCCGCCCGCGATAATGGTGCGCGATGGTTTAACCCGTATCCAACGGGGGTGACCGCATGACCCGCACGACCGCCGTGCTCCTCGCCGCCCTTCTGCTTGGAGCGACCGCTCCGGGCGCGCCCGCCGCCGAAGCCGAATCGCCCGACGCCGCCGAGGCCCGCGAGACGTTCCGGTCCCTCTTCGCCAAGGACGTGGCCAGGGCCCGGGCCACACCCGCCGCCGAGGACGACCTGGCCCTGGCCAAGCGCCTCCTCGCGGTGGCCCGCGACGCGACCGAGTCGCCGGCCTTTCTCACCATCCTCTGCGACGAGGCGTACGCCCTGGCCGCCCCCCACGCCGCGGGGTAAGCCACCGCCGCCGGGGCCATGCACCTTCTGGCCGCCCACGTCCCCGACCGGGCCGAGGCGGCGAAGGCACGCATCCGCACCCTCCGCGGCGAAGCCGCCGAACCGGCCGGCGAGGAGGCGAAGCCCTCCGCGGAATCCAAAGAGGCCGCCGAACCGGCCAAACCCGCCGAGCGGCCAATGAGTCCGAAGGACGAACTCGACGCGCTCCTTGCGGAGATCGAAAAGAAGAAAGAGGCCGGGGCCCTCGTCGAGGCCGCCGCCCTGTACCGCAAGGCCAGGGCCCTGGCCCAGCGCATCAACGACGACCGGCTGTGGGATATCCGGCAGGCGGGCGACGCCCTCGGCCGCCGCATCGGCCTCGAGCGCCGGGCCCGCGACGTGCGGGCGATGCTCGAGCGG
>JAWODB010000125.1:0-36547 GCA_046483505.1 Phycisphaerae bacterium | reverse complement strand
CTCTGGCGTTCGGCCTGATGTGGTTGGAGTTGCGGTTTATCGACCTGTTCTTCGTCGAGGACGAGGAACAGGTCGATAAACCGCAACTCCAACCACATCAGGCCGAACGCCAGAGCCAGCATCGCGAAGCCGAAACTCTGGTGCAGCCAACTGTCCGGATTCAGCACGGCCTGGCGCAGCGATTCGATCTGAGCCGCCACCGTCCCCCCCTCGAACGCGCCGAGCACGAAGCCGGAGAGCCACGTCCCTTCGCCCGCCACCACGTCCAGCCGCTCGAAGTGGAGGTGGTCGCTGGCCACGGCCATCAGCGTGACACGCACCACGTTGCACAGCACGGCGATGGGGACGCTGGAGACCATGATCAGCACGCGCTCCCACCACGCCCGGCGATACATGAACGCCATCAGCACGCCCAACGCGACGAAGGCGAACAGCAGGTGCAGGCCCGAGCATGCCTCCGCCACCGTCAGCGGCCCGCTGGCCAGGTTCAGGACGTTGACTTCGCGGCTGACCCAGCGGACCGACTCGCCGGCGTGCATCTGGAGCCATTGCCGGAGCACGTCCGGCGGCACCCGCTCGTAGCCGAACAGCCACAGGGCCCGTTCGGTCACCGCCGCCGCAAAACGCTGAAGCGGCAGCGCCACCCCTTCGTAATACCGTACGTTCCATGGAATCATGAGGCCGAGGTAGATGACCGACACCCAGACGGCCTTGAAGAGGTCCCACCCTAACACCAGGAGGACGATGCCGGCCACGACCAGCAGGAACGTGGCGTCGCCCGGATACCCGAACATCATGGTCCGCGACCAGATGCGCAGAACGCAGCCGGCCAGGATCAGCCCCAGGCCCCATATGCACGGCTCAATCCGGGACGGGGGGCGTTCCTTGAGGCGAAAATGCGCCACCGCCACCGCCAGCAGCGGAACGAGGTACCCGTGACTCCAGGCGGCGTTGTGGCGCCAGGTCAACTCCCATCGCATCAGGGGATAGGCATAAGCCACCCCCAAGAGTCCCACCACGGGAAGCATCATGAACACGATGCGGGGCGTCAGAATCCGGTTCCAGTCCCACTCCCGCACCGCATCTCCCGTTTCGGACCCTTGGGGCGAATGGCGCGTCACCGTCTGACCGTCGTCCAACGTGGTTCTCTCCGAAGCGACCTCAGGCCGACGCCCTTCGGCCGCGACGGGTCAGGCAGGCGCTGCGCTGCCTAGAACGGTGTATCGAAGATGGGACTGACATTGTCCGTCCACGGGTAGAAGTCCGCGTAGTTCATATCGTACACGAACCCCAGACCGTACGTCGCCCGAAAGGCGTTTCGCAACACGGCATTGTAGACGGCGCCCTGGTCGGTGCCAACCCGGATTTGGTCCTCCGGCTTGATGTAGAAGTCCGGCGACTCGCCGCGAGACACCTTGCCCAGGTCGACGTAGATGATCTCCTCTTCGGTCTCGGAGATGCGGCGGACCAGTTCGGTGCGCCAGGGGACCGCCACGGCCGTCAGGCCGCCGGCCGCCGCCACCGCCTGGAGCAAAGTGATCTTGCGGCCCGTCAGGCTGTAGACGCCCGGCCGGGCCACCTCGCCGGCCATGTAGAAATCGCCGACCGGCGGCGATGGGATCGTCACGATGTCGCTGTCGCGAAGTACCACGTTTTGGGTGGGGTCACCGGCCTGGAGGGCTTCCACGTCGAACCGGATGATCCGGCGCAACTGCCCGCTGCCCTGCACCACACCCAAACGCCGCAGTTTCTGCTCCAGATCCAGACGGCCCTGTTCCGCGACCTGCCCCTCGCCCGGCGGCGTGGTCTGGGCGATGCGGACCGGTTCGGCTTCAGGCTTCTCGGCCGGCGTCGGCTCGGGGCCTTCCTGGGGCTCGGCGGGCTTCTCGGCCGGGGGCTGCTCCGTCGGCGCCTCGCCTTCCTCTTTCTTCGGCTTGACCTCGATCCATTTGCCGTCCGACCAGATCCAGCGGCTGAGTTCCTCGTCGTCGCCGGCCGGCGCGGCGCGGGCGGGCGCGCCGGCGGGCGCCGGCGGCTCCGGCGCCATTGCCGCCGCCAGCGACCCGGCGGCCGGGCCGGGCAGATGGGTCGCCTCGGCCGCCTCGATCTGACGGACCTCCGGCATCTGGCCCTCGGCCATCCGTTCGAGGAGTTCGCGGACCTCCGCGGGATCGGTCCCGGCAAGTGCGCCCGTGGCCGACGGGTCGCTCTCGGCAGGCTCCGGCGCCACCGACGCCGGCTCAGGAGCCGCCTCGGCGCCCGCCGGCTCGTCGTCCGGAGCCGGCGTCTCCGGCGCGGGCTCGGCGGCCTCGGCCGGCTCGTCCGCCCCGCCTTCCTCGGCGGCTTCCTCCTCGGGCGGAGGCATCCTGCCTTCGAGCATCAGCAGGTCGGCCTCGTCGGGCGAGTATTCGCGGATGACGTACCCGTAATCCTCCGTCAACTGGAGGATGCCGCCCGCCATGGCCACCAGTTCAAGAAGCGTCATGTCCTGCTTGTTCATCGGGTAGAGGCCCGGCCGGGCCACACCGTTGAGCATGGAAACGCTCAGGTTGCGATACTCGGTCACAAAGACGGTGACCTGCGGGTCCACCAGGTACTCGGGCTCCAGGAGGTCACCGAGTTTCTCTTCGAGACCGTGGGTCGTCAGCCCTGCGCACTTGATCGTCCCCAGGTAGGGGAACGTGACCCGCCCGCTCTGGCTGACCCGCTGGCGGGTAACGTACGGCTGGCCGGGCTGCATGAGTTCGAAGACGCTGATGTCGATGAGGTCGCCGGGGCCGAGGATGTAATCCTCTTCGGGGGACTCGAGGTCGTCGGGCGTGGGGCCGGGGAACTGCTCTTCCGGCTCCACTTCCTTCTGGATCCAGTAGTTCTCGGACTTGACGATCTTATTGCGGATCCGCTTCGGGTCCTTCACCACCCACATGTTCGGCTGGTAGCCGGTATAGCGGCCGAGTTCGTTCTGTCCGCATCCGGACATCACCAGGCCGATGACGGCGGCGGCGATCAAGCCCTGAACGCATCTCGGGTGGCCCATGCTTCGTCCCTCGCTCTTCTGGCCTGCTCGTTCCTGGTGGGCCGCGGACACCGGCGGACGTGCCGGTCGGCGCCACGGCACATCGGCACACGCGTGCTGCCCCCCCGACGGCGGCCCGGCTCGCGTCCCCCTTTCCGGGGCACCGATGGAGGGCGGCACCATTGTACAGGTCGGTCCCCGGGTGTCAAGAAAACGGGGGCGTCGCGTTTCACCCGAACGGCCGGGCGGAAATGAGCCCCCCGCCCCCCCGCCGGGACCGGCGTGTCATGCCTATCCATCGACTGTCCGGGCGGCGGCTCTTGACCCATTCGCACCGCCCGACGGCCGCCCCATTAGTACCGCAGAACGGGCTCGGCGTCCAGACCGAAATTGACAACGTTGTACGCCTCCGTCTCACACGCGTGAGAGGGCGCCCGGCCCAGCCATCCGTGCCGGCAGGCGTAGGCCTGCGGGGGCACCCACGCCAGTTCACCGTCCGCGTGATGGTGCGGCCCGAGGAGATTCCGGAGGCCGGTCGTCAGAATGACGGCCACGTGGTTTCGGCCCTTCTCCAGAAGCCCGTCGACCGAGACCTCGCCCGGGCACTGCCACACCGTGCCGGCCTCGTGGCCGTTGACGACCACCGTGGCCGTCACCGCCTTGAAGGACGGGAGTTCGAGGACGGCCCCCTCGCGCGGCGCGTGCTGGAGGGTGACCTCGCGCTCCAGCACGAGCCGGCCCGTGAAGAACGGGTAGCCCGCCCGCACCAGATCCGTGCCGGTGAGGCGGTCGGGCTCGTCGACGAGTCTCGGCCGGCCGAGCATCCATCGGCTCCCGCCGTCCCCCTGGCGGGTGCCGTCCGGGAAGTCGACCGCGAAGTCGCCGACGAGGTAGACGGCCTCCAGTTCGGTGTCGGGGGCGGCGGTGCGGACGGCCCAGCCGCCCGCCCGCCCGATGAGCAGACCGCGGCGGCGCGGGTCCATCTGCCACGGCCGCCGCAACTCGATGACGTTCGGCCCTTCGCGGATGTACCGGGTCACGTCGACGCGGCGGAACGTGGCATCCCAGTACGGGCCGGCATCGTTGAGCGGCGTCCGCATCTCGTTGTACCACAACTCGTGCGAGGCCGGGTCCTCCATCACGACGGCGAACCGCCGGCCCGAGAGATCCGGCACGCCGCACGCGAACTCGAACTTCAGGGTCACCGGCTGCTGCCGGTCGCGCCGCATCAACTCCTGCTGGATGTCGACGATGGGCATGGGGTCGGAGTACGGCTCGTCGTCGGTCCGCCACCGGGCCGTATCGAGCACCAGGACGTTCGGGTCGAGGCGGCGGATGCGCCACCGGCCCTTCAGCACATGCTTGCGCTTCGGCCGGGCGGGCGGACCGGCAATCAGGCCCTCCGGCGCATCCGGCGGGCGGACCACCAGCAGCAGGCTCCCGCGCGGGGGAAAGGTGTGCGACAGCGTCATCCCCTGTTTCCGAGGCCGGCCTTTGACGGGCCGGTACTCGCCCGAGGCCGGGTCCAGCACGAGCGGCGTGCCCGCAACGGGCACCCGCAGCCGCGTACGCACCTGCCGCTCGCGGTCCGTGTTCACGAAGAAGAAGACATGGTCCTGGCCCACGCGGCGCCACTGCGCCACGACCCCCGTGGCGTCCTTGCCGCTATCGCGCAGGACCTCGAGGTCGGGCCCGAGGGCGCGGCGGAGTGCACTGCGCCCCCGCGCCGTGCCGACGTCCGCCCGTTTGCAGCCTTTGGCCAAATCGGCCGGCGCGCCCGACGCGTCGCCGTCCACGTATTCGGGCACGCGACCGGCAAACAGGATCGTGCCGCCCGACTTCTTCAGCCGCTTCAGCAGCGTGACGGTGCTCTTGCGGAGGTTCGTGGCATCCGGCACCACAACGGTGCCGTACCGGCGGCTCCCGACGACGAGGGTCCCCTTGGTCACGTTGGCCTGGCGCTCCAGGACCAGTTCGTCGCCGAAATGGAAGTCCACGTGGACGCCGAGGAGGAACGCGACCAGCCGCGCCAGGCGCTGGTCCAGGTCGGCGACCGCGCCTTCGTCGATGGGACTGGACTCGGCCCACGCGCTGGCAATCGGATGCAGGACGAGGACGTCGAGGACGGGGTCGCCGGCCGTCAGCACCGCCGCGAGGGCGGCCATGTACTCGTTCCACAGGTGATAGTACGGCCACCAGGGCTGGTGATAGTGGAGGCTGGGCGGGAAGTCGCGTTTCCGCACGCCCCGCAGCGAGAAGGAGGCCTGGTGCGTGCACACGAGGTTCACGCCGAGGGCGAACTGCCACTCCGCCAGGAACCGCATCTCATCCAGCGTGAGGGCCCATCCGGCGCCGGCGAACGATTCGCTGAGAACCCGCTCGCGCCCGGCCTGTGCCGCCGCACTGGCCGCCTGCTTCACCGCCACGGGGCTGGGCGCCGACCGCCCGAGCACGCCGATCCCCGGCACGTGCATGTACTCGTAATGCGGCATGGCGGCGCCGATGCACTGGACCTGGCCGAGCAGCGTCTCCTCGCCCGCCAGGTGACCGCTCAGCCGCAGGTTGTGGCGGTCGCACCATTGATAGATGGGCATCGTCCACGCCAGCAGGAAGAGGCGCGTGACCGTCTCGTAGAAGTCGAAGCGCGTCTTGCGGTAATCGCCGACGGGGTAGAACAACTCGGGCAGGTGGTCCACGAGGTCGTAGTCGCAGGTTCGCTGGAAATAGCGCAGGAGGTGCGGCGACCAGGGCACGCGGTGGCCGGCCCCGGCGTACTGGGGCTCGTCGGTCAAGATGCCGGGGATGGAGCGGCCGAACTCCCCGCCCACCGTTTCCTGGTACCGCTCGTGCGTCTGCTTGAGGAACGCCTGCGTGGCCTCCCGGCTGAAGACGTCCACGTGTTCGCCCATGCGGTAGACGAAGTGCAGGAACGTTTCGTCCCGCCCGGGCGTCCGGCCGCAGACGGCCCGCGGCTGGGGCACCCGCCGAAACGACGCGTAGTCGCCTTTTCCCTTCTTCTTGCCGACGAAGACGGCGACGGTGCTCTCGGACGGCTCCCACGCCTTGTTGGTAATCGGCTCGACGACGAGGTATTTCTGGCGGAAGGCCTCGCGGCCGGCATAGACCCGGCCGGCGCAGGACCCGCTGGGCGAGGTGTCCTCGTCGTACAGCCAGGGCGTGACGCCCGTGTGGGCGCCCTCGTCGATGGCGTGGCGGACGGCCTCCATCCATTGGGGACCGAGATACGACTCCACGAGGCCGCGCCGGCCGTGCATGACGTGCCCGCCCAAACCGCCGCGGGCCATTTCCCGGATCTGCCGGCGCACCTCGTCCGGCTCCAGCCGGTCGTTCCACGACCAGAGGGTCGCCGGGCGGTATTCCCGGCCGCGGTGTGCCGCTTCGGCAAAGCGTCGCAACAGGTCCATCAGGGCGATCCTTTCTCGCCCAGGTCGGCCACGGCCGCGCGGAATACGTCCCCGCGCTGCTCGTAGTTCTCGAACATATCCCAACTGGCGTAACCCGGCGCAAGGAGAACGGTGTCGCCGGGTCTGGCCAGGCGCGCCGCCGTCCGGACCGCCGAGGGCAGGTCGTCGGCCCGTTCCACCACGGGCCCCTTGGGCCCGATGGCGTCGGCGAGCGCGTCGGCGGTGGCCCCGATCAGCACCACCCCCCGAGCCCGCCGCCGGACGGCCTCGACCAGCGGCGCGGGGTCCAGGTGCTTGTCGTATCCGCCGGCGATGAGGACGACCGGCTCCTCCAGGGCCTCCATCGCGACGGCGGCGGACCGCGGCGTGGTGGCCTTGGAATCGTCGATGAACTGGACGCCGCCCACCCTCCCGACGGGCTGAAGGCGGTGCGGCAGGGGCTCGAAGGCGGCAGCCGCCGACAGGATCTCCTCCGGCGGCGTTCCCAGCGCGCGGGCGGCGACGGCGGCCGCCAGCGCATTGGCCAGGTTATGCCGCCCGCGGAGCCGCAGCGCGCCGGGCAGGGCCATACGCTCTTCGGCCTCCGCGACGCGAAGGACGGTCGCGTCGCCGTCGAGGAAACCGCCCGCCTCGACCGGCTCCCGGAGCGAGTAGCGAAGGACCCGGCCGGCGGTCTCTTCGCCCCACGAGCGGACCTCCGCGTCGTCGGCGTTCAGCACGGACACGTCGTCCGGACCCTGGAACCGGAGAATGTTCTTCTTGGCATCGACGTAAGCGGCCATCGAGCCGTGGCGGTCCAGATGGTTCGGGCTGACGTTCGTCACGACGGCCACGTGGGGGCTGATGCCGTGGGGGCCGAGGTCCTCGAGTTGGAAACTCGACATCTCGAGGACGACGGTTTCGTCCGGCCGGATGGCCTCGAGGTCCTCCAGCAGGCTCTTGCCGATGTTCCCGCCCACGCGCGTGGGGCCGCGGCGGGCCAGCATGGCGCCCAGGAGGGCGGTCGTCGTGCTCTTGCCGGCCGATCCCGTCACGCCCACGAGCGGCGCGGGGCAGGCTTGGACGAAGAGGGTCATCTCGGCGGTGATCTCCGCCCCGGCCCGGCGGGCCATCTCCAGGTAGGGAGACGTCTTGGGCACGGCAGGGCTGACGACGAGGATGTCGGCGTTCTTGAAGTCGGCGGGGTCGTGCCCGCCCAGGTGCAGCACCACGGGCAGCCCCTGGAGGGCCTCGACGCTTGGCGCCAGGGCTTCGGCGGATTTCAGGTCGGTCACGGTCACGCGGGCGCCGCGGCGAGCCAACGCCCGGGCCGCCCCCACGCCCCCGCCGAACAGGCCCAGGCCCATGACGGTCACGGCCTTGCCGCGGCAGCGGTCAAGGACGGTGGGCTTCGAGCCGGAGAGCGATGGGTTCGAGACTGGGTCCACGTCAGCGTCCGCCAGGGTTCGCGGAAACGGGCCAAGGCGCCGGCCCCTGGGCCGGGCCGCGGCCGGGGCGAGATGGTCAGGTGGCGGCCGCGCGGCGGGCGAGGGCCTCGGCCAGGGCGGCCTTGGTGTCGATGACGGCCACCTCGATGGCGTCCTCCCAGTTCACCTCGCCAAGGTGCTGATACGCCTCCTGCTCCCACGCATAGATGATGCTGCGCGAACAGGTGACCAGGGCGCCCCATCCGTCTTCGTGGAACGCCAGCGCCGCATCGACCATCGTGCCGCCCTGCACCCCCACGCCGGGCACGAGCAGGAGGCTGTTCGGCATGAGGTCGCGCAGCAGCCGGGTATCGTCCGGATAGGTGGCGGGCACGACCGCCCCGACGAGGCTGTATCCCGAGTCGCCGACGCACCCCGCCTGGTTCGCCCAGTCGTTGACCTTCTCGGCGACGCGTTCGAAGAGGCGCCGGTCCTCGTCGTCGCGGAAATCCTGGAACTCGGTGGCCGACGGATTCGACGTCCGCACCACCACGAAGACGCCCCGCCCGCCGGCCTTGGCCACCTCGACGAACGGCTGCACGCCGTCGACGCCGAAGTACGGATTCACGGTGACGGCGTCGAGGGTGACGGTGTGCTCCTCCTTGCCCTCGCCGATGAAGACCTCCTCGAGGTGGGCGGCGGCGTAGGCCTCGGCGGTGGCGCCGATGTCGGCCCGTTTGACGTCGCCGATGACGATGAGGCCGCTCTCGTGCGCGTAATCGACCACGTCGAAGTAGGCGCACATGCCGTACGGCCCGCACCGCTCGAAGGAGGCACTCTGGACCTTGACGCAGGGCACCTGGTCGGACACGATGTCGATGACGCTCTGGCAGAACTCCCTGGCGGCGGCGGCCTGCTCGCTGAGCCGGCCGGGGTTCTTGGAGGCGATTTCGCGGATTTGCTTCGGCAGCCGCTCGTACATCGGGTCGAGCCCGACGCAGAGGGGGGCCTGTTTCTCCTCGATGGCGTCCAGGCACCGGTCCGCAAAGTTCTCGGCCACGCTGTGCTCCCTCCCGGATGGCTGCAGGGGCCCTTGTCATGGCAAAAGCGGCTCGAAAGCCGCTTCTGGTCAAAACACGGAGTCTAGCAGACAGGCGGCGAAATGCAAGTATATTCCGCCGTTAGGGGAACCCGGAAACAGGCCCCAGGCAGCCGGCGTCAGGCCACAGGCAGCGCCGTGCCGCGTGCCCTACTTACCCGCCGAGGCTGTCCAGCAGGGCCGCCAGCCGGTCGTTGATGCTGTTCTCCTCGGCATTGAACGTGCCGGCCAGGTAGGCGCCCACCGGCGGGGCGACGGCCACGTTCTGCTCGGCCGGGTTGGTGCTGCCCTCCAGGTACCCCTTGTAAGCGGTGTAGGCGGCACTGGCGTCGACGCTCGTCGGATACCGGATGACGAAGAGGTGGTTCAGCACGCCCTCGCGGGTCGTAGGGTAGCCCATGATGGCCACGTCGGTCTCGCTGCCGAGGTCCAGCATGCGGGCCATGGTGGTGGGATCGCCCTTGGGCACGAAGTCGAGCGAGGCCAGCGTCTCGAACGTATGCAGGTAGTACCGCTCCCCCTGGACGCTGCCGAGAGGGAACGTCTCCAGCAGGGCCGGCCGATAACCGGGCGAGGTGATCTGGTCGGCCACCCACCGGCCGAACTCCATGAGGGCGGCGCTGGCGCCGCTCGCCCCGCTGTAGGTCAGCGAGACGAAATACGAGCCCTTGACGAACCCGAGCGACCGCATGCCCATCCGGGCGGCCAAGCCCACCAGCGGGAACTGGTCGCCCTCGGCCTCGACGCTGAAGATGCCGAACGCCTCGGACGGCGTCTTCATCTGGAAGACGCGGAGGGTCATGGTCTCGCCCGCCTGGCCGCGCACGTACGTCCGCTTGGCCGAGGCCTCGTACTCGTACGCCCGGTACTGAAGGGCGGCATCGCCGAGGTCGGCCTCCAGGGGTTCGACGCCCGCCTGGGGGTCGGCGGTGGGCCCGTAGATCTGGACCGGGCCTTCGGGCTTCCAGTTGGTGACGTCGGCGGCCCCTGGCAGGAGTTTGATGAGGTCGGCGTGGGCCCCGGCGGGCGCGGGCGGGGCGCCCTCCTCGCCCTCCTCTTCCTCGGGCGGGGTCGTCTTGCAGCCGGCGAGGGCCAGCAGCCCTACTGCCGCCACCAGAACCGTCCAGTGCCACCACGGCGCGTGCGCTCGTCGCATGACAGGCCTCCCTCCCGATGAGCCGTCTCCAACGGACCCCTGCTGGGTGCAAACCGGATTATAGCGCCGCGGGCGGGTGCAAGCAAATCATTTCGGCTCGGCGGCCCAGCCCTCCAGCGGCCGGACCTCGACGCGACCCAGGGCCTTGGCATCCGGCGAGAACGTCACCGCCAGGCGCACCTCCGTCACCTTCTCCGGCAGACGGACCACGAGTTTGACGGCGTCCGGCTGCTGGCGCTGCGGCTTCGGCGGGTTGGCCGACACCGTGTCGAACCGCGCGCCTTCCGGCGCCAGCACCCGGCCGTACAGGCGTTTGCCGTCGCGCTCGAGGACCACGCGGCCGTTCTCGATCTTCGGCTCGGCGCGGGTGACCATGCCCCAGAGGACCTCCACCGGTTTCTCCGCCTCGACCTCGTCCTGGACCAGGACGGCGCGGCGACCGAGCATCGCCATGCCGCGCCGGACCCGTTTGCACATGGGGTACGCGGCCGAGAGCTCCACGACGGCGCAGGCGTCGTCGGCGCCTGCGCGGAAGTGCGTGACGGGGGCCTTGGCCTTGGGCGGCTGGTTCTTGCCGTCGATGAGCAGCGTGTTGTGCGACTCGGTCCGCAGGCGGTAGTACGTCCACCGCTTGCCGCCGAAGTACCCCGGCAGGTTGTAGTTGTCGGAGCCGAGGTCGACGGCCCATCGGACGCCGAGGGCGTCGAGGACGAACGAGCCGAGGTCCAGATGACTGTGGTTGGCCCGGTTGTCGCCGCCCTTGAAGCCGACCCAGAGGGCGTGGGGCGCCTGCCAGGCGCTGCGGAAGAAGACGACGTGGTCCCTGCGGAAATGCTTGTGCAGGGGCCAGCCGGCGTCCTTCGGGCTCCGCCCTTCGCCGACGTACCAGAGGACGTCCTTCGCCTCGCCGTCCATCCGCTGCCGGTGGTGCCAGGCGTAGACCGGCTCGTCGTAGACGCGGGCGAGCCAGAACATCGACGGGCGCCGGCCGGCACCGTCGTGGGCGTCGGCGAAGTTGAACACGCGGTTCGTCGGCCCGACGAAGTAGACGCGGAACGTGCCCGCCTCGTCCAGGCCGTCGGTCTCCTGGAGGCCGTGCATCGTGCCCAGGGCCGACTGGAGCGCGGCCATGTAGTTCGACGTATACCGGAGCGTGTATCCCCAGTAGCCGGGCCCCTCGTTCCAGGAGCCGTCCGGGCCGAAGTTCTTCATCGCCCCGTCGACGGCCTTGAGGCCGGAAGTCAGGATCTCCGCAGCCACGTCCGGCGCCTCGTCGGCGACGGCCAGGGCCCCGACGGCCAAGCCGCCGTTGCAGACCTGGCTCCAGTTATGGGTGGAGCGGGTCCACCATCCCCAGCGCGCCTTGCCGCGGTAGGCGTCCAGGCCGCGGGCCAGGCCTTTCTCGAGCAGGGCCTCCCGCACGGTGCGGCGCTTCGCCTCGTCCATCCAGTGGTAGAGCCAGTCGTAGCCGATGCCGAAGGCGCACGACATCTCGGCCGTGTCGAGGAAGTGGGAGGGGTTCCAGTCGGGGAACGCTGAGGCGGCCTCCAGTTCCCGCCAGGCCCGCTCGGCGTACTTCGCCTCGCCCGTCAGAAGATAAGTCAGGCCGAGGGTCTGGACGCGGCTCAGGCACCGGCGGCTCTGGCTGAGGAGGCGCGGGCCGACGATCTTGTACTCGACGGTGCCGCGGCGCTTGAGCAGGCGGTCGGCCTCTTCCTTGACCTCCGCGAAGACCTTGTGCCGCGGCCCGCCGGGCCGCACGGCCTGGCGCAGGGCCTTGAGGGCGTCGGGCGTGATCCAGATGCGCGGATGACCCGTTCGCAGGGGCCGGAGGATCTCCGGGCGGTCCGCGCGGTCCCCTTTCTCCGCCGCCCGCATGGCAGCGGGAACCAGCAGAAGGAGCGCGGTCAGCGAAAGAGCACGCAACAGGCGGGGCCGTGGTGTCGCCATGAAAGACTCCCTGAACGAATCCCGGACTTGGGCGCCCCGTCGGACGCCGCCCGGTTAAACAGCCGCGGCCCCCGTAAAGTGTCGGACGATTGCGCGGCCTGTCCGAATCCGGGTTTCACGGACCCTTCGCGCACTTCGCACTTGAATCACACGCCGGGGCGCGGTATAGGAGACCTTCCGATTCCACTGAGGGAGCACGGTGGCGCAGACGCTTCTTGACACGTTGCGGGAACTCCAGGAAGCCGACCAGCGGCTGCGGGCGCTCGAGCAGCAGAAGGCAGCGCACGACCGGTCCGCCAAGGTCCAGGCCCAGCAGATCCAGAAGCACCAGGAGGCGCTCCAGGCCTGCCGCGAGCGCGAAAAGGCCGCCCGCCGCGCCGCCGACGCCAAGGAACTCGAGGTCCGCAGCAAACGCGAGGAAATCGAGCGCCTGCGGCAGCAGCAGATGCAGGTCAAGGACAACCGCCAGTACCAGGCCCTCCAGAACGAAATCAAGTTCGCCGAACTCGCCATCACGAAGATCGAAGACGACATCCTCAACGACTACGCCGAGATCGAGGAGATCCAGAAGGAGACGCAGCGGGCCGAGCAGGAACTCGCCGCCGAGCAGCAGCGCCTGGACGCGTTCCGGCAGAAGGTCGAGAGCAAGAAGGCCGAGGTCGACGAGGAAATCGAGGCCTGCCGCCGCCATCGACAGGAGGTGGCCGACGGGCTGCCGCCCAAGGTCGTCGACCAGTTCCAGCGCATCGCCGACCGCTTCGAAGGCGAGGCCCTGGCCCCCGTCCTCCGCGAGGAAGGCGGGGGCGATTTCGTATGCGGCGGATGCCATATGACCGTGACCCAGAACACCTACGTCCTGCTCGCGGGACGCGGCAACGCCGAAGACGACCTCCTCACCTGCCCCAACTGCCAGCGCATCCTTTACCTGGAAGACTGATGGCCGACCCGGACGCCGCCGAACCCGAGTCGCCCCAGCCGCCGGAGCCACCGGAGGCGCCGACCGGCGAACCCCCCGCCCACCTGCTCGTCTACGTCGACGGGGCCTCCTCCGGGAACCCGGGACCGTGCGGGGCGGCGTGCGTCGTCAAGACGCCCGACGGCGAGACCGTCCTGGACCGGGCCCGGGCCTTCGGCCCGGCCACCAACAACGTCGCCGAGTACCAGGCCCTGCTGCTGGGGCTGGAGACGGCGGCGATGCTCCGGCCGCGGCGCCTGACGATCCGCAGCGACTCGCAACTCCTCGTCCGCCAGGTGGCCGGCGAGTACCGCGTCAAGAGCCCCCAACTGAAGCCGCTGCACCGGCAGGCGCGGGCGATGCTCGAACCGTTCGAGACGGTCGAGATCGAGCACGTCGGGCGGGAAAAGAACAAGGAAGCCGACGCCCTCGCCCGCAAGGCGCTGGAGAAGTCCCGCAAGGTGGACGCCGACCTGCCGCCCGAGCAGCGCAAGCACGCCCCGCCGAAGTCCTACCGGCTGAAGTAGCCTCGAGCCACGAGCGGCAGGCGAAAAGAGGCGCGTGTGGCCCGGCCGGTCTTGTCCGGCCGGGAGCATGTAAGCCGCGGCGTGCCGCGGCGATGGTACTCCTCTCCCTCCTCGGCCGCCGGGAACCTCTCGCCGCCGGACACGTCCAAATCCCTGGTACCAGCCCCCCAAAGGAGGACCGCCGATGCCGCGTTCCTGGCATACACCATGTGCCCTGTGCCTGGCGATCGCCGCAGCGGCCGCGCCTGCCCTCGGCATGGGCGCCGACCATCCCAACGACCGGCCCGTCTCCCATGAGGAGTGGCCTGACGGTCTGGCCGAGATCATCAACACAAAGGCACGGGTCTGCGGCTTCTTCATCAATGCCAGCGACTGGTTCTACTTCAAAGGCGACACGAAGGCGTTCAACGCCGTCCTCGCCGCCTACGCAAAGTTGAAAGACACGCCGCTGCGGCTCGTGCTGCACCCCGGACGCTGCCTGGGCAAGGCGCCGTGGGACAAGGGCAAGGGCACGCCGTGCGAGTGGTCCATCGCCGTCACCCGCCGCGGATGGGGCGCCCCCAAGGCGAAGCCCGGCGAAACGGGCAACTACGTCGTCACGGTGAACCTCTGGCTCGGCGGCGACGTGGCCCTGGACGGCCTCGACGTACCCTTGAACGTGGACGTGGCGTCCGGCCGCGAGATCGAGACGTTCGTCGTCCACCACCAGGCCAAACAGAGCCTCGATCGGCCGCAGCGCGAGGCGGGCCCGCGAGATTCTGTTGAGCCGGCGACCGAAGGTCGCCGTGAGTGCGGGAAACGTTAGCGAGCGTCAACACGACCGGCGACGTGCCGTCGCCGGACGGACGGGCGCCCAAAGCGCACGGCCGGGCAAGACCGGCCGTGGCACACAAGGACCGGCCGGGCCGCACGCGTTTCTCGTCGTTTGTGGCTTGCGGCTTGCGGCTTGTCGCTTGCGGCTTGTCGCTTGCGGCTTGCGGCTTGTCGCTTGTGGCTTGCGGCTCATGGCGAAAATACCGCCTGACCCTCGCTGCCCATCCCTGTATAATAGAACGTGCCGGCGAGCGGGCGAGGCGGCCGCTCGTCCCCCCTCGGGGACGGGAGGAAAGTCCGAACTCCGCAGGGCACGGTGGTGGGTAACGCCCACCGGGCGCAAGCCCAGGGAAAGTGCCACAGAAAACAGACCGCCGATGGCCTGCCCCGATCTTCGAGCAGGGACGGCTTCGTGCCGTCCGGGCATCAAGTCGGGGCACGCACAGGCAAGGGTGAAACGGTGCGGTAAGAGCGCACCGCCCGCGTGGCGACACGCGGGGCACGGCAAACCCCACCGGGAGCAAGGCCGAATAGGGGGCTCTTGGCGCGGCCCGCGCAAGACGAGTCCCGGGTTGGCCGCTCGAGCCGTCCGGCAACGGACGTGCCCAGATACATGGCCGCCGCCCCTTCGGGGGGCACAGAATTCGGCTTATCGCCCGCCCGCCGGTCTTGTTCTGGTTCAATGCTCAATATCGGGGATGGTCACCCTTCGGGACTCGGCAGCACCACCGGCGGGGCAGTGGGGGAGATTCCATCTCCCCCGGACCCCCTCGGCCCATGCCCAACGCAAGCGGAGCACAACCCACATCGGAGACCCCCTCACGCCCCTGGCAGCCCCAGAGCCGAGGCGGAGGCCCTCATCCCGGTAATGGGCGTTGAACCCTCTTTTTTGCCCCGTCGCGGCCCGTCGCCGAGCCAACCCGTCCCTGCCGGACGCCCGATTCTTTACACCGTATGCATGATTTTCTTCTTGACGGGCCCCGTGGCCTGAGGTAACGTTTCCGGGTGACGCAGGCGCGCGGTCGGCGTGCCGGCGGATTGTGCATCTCGGAACGGACATTCCAGTTGTGTGCAGGGCAGGCGAATGTGTTCGGACCGTCGGACGGAGGGGCTCCGCCCCCGTTCGGACGGTCCTTTTCTTTTCGTGATTCGGAGTATGGAGGTAGCGAAACATGGCAAGGGGAACGGTGAAGTGGTTCAATGACCAGAAGGGGTACGGATTCATCGAGCAGGAGGGGGGTGGCGGCGACGTCTTCGTTCACTACTCCAGCATCAACGGCGAGGGCTTCAAGACCCTCGCCGAGGGCGAGGAAGTGGAATTCGAACTGACCCAGGGCCCGAAGGGCGCCAAGGCCGAGAACGTCAGCCGTCTCAGCATGTAACGCCCCGGTTTCCACCACCCTGCACCGGCGGCATCCGTGGCCACGGGTGCCGCCGGTTCCTTGCGCTGCCGGCACGGCCGGTGCACGGTTCGGCGGATTCTCCTTGCCATCGGGCGCCCGTGCCGGTAATCGTATGCCTCAACCGCTGTCTGTGGGGGCGGTCGGTCCCCGTTGGGGGGGCGCCCGGCACGCCGTCGAGGTCCCTGAACCCCTGGAATCCGTCAGGAGACGACCATGGAGCAGACGAAGGTGCAACTCAGCGAGAAGGACATGCCGCGCCAGTGGTACAACCTGGCGGCGGACCTGCCCCGCCCGCCCCTGCCGCCCCTCGGGCCGGACGGCAACCCGGTCTCGCCGGACGCCCTGGCGCCGGTGTTCCCGATGAACCTGATCGAGCAGGAGGTCTCAAGCGACCGCTGGATCGACATCCCGGAGGAGATTCTCCAGATCCTGGCCCTCTGGCGGCCGTCGCCGCTGTACCGCGCGCGGCGGCTGGAGCAACTCCTCGATACCCCCGCCCGCATCTACTACAAGAACGAGGGCGTCTCGCCGCCCGGCAGCCATAAGCCGAACACGGCCGTCGCCCAGGCCTGGTACAACAAGCAGTTCGGCATCGAACGGCTGACGACCGAGACCGGGGCGGGCCAGTGGGGCAGCGCCCTGGCGTTCGCCTGCGCCCTGGTGGGCCTGGAGTGCAAGGTCTACATGGTCCGCATCAGTTTCGACCAGAAGCCGTACCGCCGACTGATGATGGAAACCTGGGGTGCCACCTGTGTGCCGAGCCCGTCGGAGGAAACCAAGGCCGGCCGCGACATCCTCGCCAAGAAGCCCGACACGCCCGGTTCGCTCGGCATCGCCATCAGCGAGGCCATCGAGGCGGCCGTCACCGACGAGAGCGGCAAGACGCGGTACAGCCTCGGCAGCGTGCTGAACCACGTCCTCCTGCACCAGACGATCATCGGCCTGGAGGCCAAGAAGCAACTGGAAGTGTTCGGCGAGAAGAAGGTCGACGCCGTCATCGGGTGCTGCGGCGGCGGGTCGAACTTCGCCGGGCTGGCGTTCCCCTTCGTGGCCGACAAGGTCGCCGGCGAGGAGATCGCCGTCATCCCCGTTGAGCCGACGAGTTGCCCGACGATGACCCGGGCCCCCTATTCGTACGACCACGGCGACACGGCCGAGATGACACCGCTGCTCGCGATGCACACGTTGGGGCACGCGTTCGTCCCGCCGCCCATCCACGCGGGCGGCCTGCGGTATCACGGTATGGCCCCGCTGGTGAGTCTGGCCATCGTCGAGGGCCTGATGGAACCCCGGGCCTACCATCAGTTGGAGTGCTACGAGTCGGCCGTCACCTGGGCGCGGACCGAGGGGTTCATCTCGGCCCCTGAAACCAGCCACGCCATCGCCGCCGTCATCGACGAGGCCAAGAAGGCCAAGGAAGAGGGCAAGGAAAAGGTCATCCTGTTCAACTGGTCCGGCCACGGCCTGATGGACCTGACGGGGTACGAGGCGTACTTCGCCGGCAAACTCGTGGACTACCCCCTGCCGGAGCAGGAACTCTCCGAGAGCCTGGAGTCCATCAAGAACATGCCGACGCCCGCCTACGCCAAGGAAGCGTAGCCGCGGTGTCATAGCCCTCCGCGTGGTGGCCTTCCCAGGCCACCACGCTCGTGAGAAGCCGCGGAATCGCGGCGGCCCGGGAAGGCCGCCGCGATGAGGCGTCGCATACAAGGGGGGATGGCAACCCGCCGCGCACGAAGGGCGTGTTGAGCCGGCGACGGCACGTCGCCGGTCGTTGGCGCGCTAAGACACCCCCCTGTTCGCGTCGACCTTCGGTCGACGGCTCAACGGGCAAGTGAAAAAACGCGGCGCATGCGGAGACCCGCCGCGCAGGAGGCGTGATGGCCGACCCGATCGACGCTCACGACCACCGCAACCGCCGGTGCCCGATGCTCGGGCACCCCGTGCCGTTTGCCTACTGCCGGGCCCCCGGCCGGGACCTGCCCTGCCCGCGCATCTTCGACTGCTGGTGGGAAACGTTCGACGTGGTGGCGTTCATCCGATCACATTTCAGCGAGGACGACATCGCCCAAATCACACAGCCGAAGCAGGACAAAGCCGCCACGCTCGTCGAACTCATCGAGCGGGCGAAGCGGGCCAAGGGTCAGGAAGGGTAGGTGGGCCTCCTTGCCTCCTCCGTCGGGGGCGACCGGGGCCCCGCCCGGGCCGGTGACGGCCGGTGGGCGGACGCCTGGCGGGGCGGAGGGCACTGGTTTTCTCACGGACGGCTCAAGAAACGGACGCGGGTCCACCTGCCGAGGGAGGGGGCGGACGACGGTCGCACGGCTGCGGTCGGCCACGCCACCTGCAAGCATCTCCACACCGTGTGCCACGCCCGGCAGACCAAAAACGCGGCGGGCCGGGAGACCCGCCGCGCGGAAGCGCTGATCCATTGCTGCCGTCTTACGTCCCGTTGTGGACGCCGACGGTCTTCGTCTCGGTACCGGAGGCGGAGGCCTCGAAGTACAGGTGGTCCTCCTTGACGCTGACGGTGATGGTATCCTTGCCCTTGTAGGCGCCGCGGAGGAGTTCCTCCGAGATGTGGTCCTCGATGAGGTGCTCGATGGCGCGGCGGAGCGGGCGGGCGCCGAAGTCCGGGTCGTATCCCTTGTCGATGATGTGTTCCTTCGCCTCGTCGGTCAGGACGAGTTCCAGGCCCTGGGCCTTGAGGCGTCCGCGGACCTTCGCCAGTTCGATGTCGACGATGGCTTTCAGGTCGTCGCGGGTCAACTGGCGGAACATGATGGTGTCGTCCACGCGGTTGAGGAACTCCGGCCGGAAGTGCCGCTCCACCTCCTTCATCAGGGCCTCCTTGGTCTGCTCGTAGGACGCCTCGGAGGTCTTCTTGCGGAAGCCCAGACCGGCCTGGTTCTTGATGATGTCGGACCCGATGTTCGAGGTCATGATGAGGACCGTGTTGCGGAAATCGACTTTGCGGCCGAACGCGTCGGTCAGGTTGCCTTCCTCCATGATCTGGAGGAGCATGTTGTAGACGTCGGCGTGGGCCTTCTCGATCTCGTCCAGCAGCACGACGCTGTACGGCCGTCGGCGGATCCGCTCGGTCAACTGGCCGCCCTCCTCGTAGCCCACGTAGCCGGGCGGGGCGCCCACCAGGCGGGAGACGTTGTGCTTCTCCATGTACTCGGACATATCGATCTGGATGAGGGCGTCCTCGTCGCCGAACATGAACTCCGCCAGGGCCTTGGCGAGCAGGGTCTTGCCGACGCCCGTCGGGCCGATGAAGATGAACGAGCCCATCGGCCGGCGGGGGTCCTTCAGGCCGCTGCGGCTCCGGCGGAGGCTCCGCGAGATCGCCGAGATCGCCTCGTGCTGGCTCACCACGCGCTTGTGCAGTTCGTCCTCCATCCGCAGCAGCCGCTCCATCTCCTCGCTCTCGAGGCGCTGCAGCGGCACGCCGGTCATGCGGCTGACGACCTCGGCCACGACCTCCTCGTCGACGATGCCCTCGACCTCGTGGCCCTCCTCGCGCCACTGGGCGAGCAGTTGGTCCTTCTTCTGGCGGAGTTCCTCGACGCGGTTCCGGAGTTCGGCGGCGCGCTCGTAGGCGGAGGCGGCGACCGCTTCCTCCTTCTCCTGGTTCAGCCGCTCCATCTCCTGCTCGATGTGGGTGACGTCGGGCGGCCGGGTCATCGCCCGCAGGCGGACGCGGGCGCCCGCCTCGTCGATGACGTCGATGGCCTTGTCCGGCAGGAACCGGCCGGAGATGTAACGCTCCGACAGGTTCACCGCCATCTGGATGGCCTCGTCGGTAATCTGCACCCGGTGGTGGGCCTCGTAGCGGTCGCGGAGTCCCTTGAGGATATCGAGCGTCTCGGTGGCCGACGGCGGGTCGACGATGATCGTCTGGAACCGGCGCTCCAGCGCCCCGTCCTTCTCAACGTGCTTGCGGTACTCATCGAGCGTCGTGGCGCCGATGCACTGGATCTCGCCGCGCGACAGGGCGGGCTTCAGGACGTTGGAGGCGTCGATGGCGCCCTCGGCCCCGCCGGCGCCCACGAGGGTGTGCAACTCGTCGATGAACAGGATGATGTTGCCGGCCCGGCGGACCTCGTTCATGACGGCCTTGATACGTTCCTCGAACTGGCCGCGGTACTTCGTACCGGCCACCATCATCGCCAGGTCCATGACGACGATGCGCCGGCTCATGAGGAGTTCCGGCACCTCGGCGTTCATGATCTGCTGGGCGAGCCCTTCGACGATGGCCGTCTTGCCGACGCCCGCCTCGCCCAGCAGGACGGGGTTGTTCTTCGTGCGGCGGCAGAGGACCTGGACGACGCGTTCGATCTCGTCCTGCCGCCCGATGACGGGATCGAGTTTGCCCTCGGCGGCGAGTTGCGTGAGGTCGCGACCGAAGGAATCCAGCGCCGGGGTCTTTGACTTTCCGCGGCGGGTCTCGCCGTCGGCCATCTCGCCCTCGGCCTCCATGCTGGCGCCGAGGATGTTGAGGACCTCGCTCCGGACCTCGTCGAGTTTCAGGCCGAGATTCATCAGGACCTGGGCGGCCACGCCGTCGTGCTCGCGCAACAGGCCCAGCAGCAGGTGCTCCGTGCCGACGTAATTGTGCCCGAGGTTGCGGGCTTCCTCGATGGCGAACTCGATGACCTTCTTGGCCCGGGGCGTCTGGGGCAGTTTGCCCATGGTCACCATGGCCGGGCCGCTCTTGACGATCTTCTCAACCTCCAGGCGGATCTTCTTCAGGTCCACGCTCAGATTGTGCAGCACGTTGGCCGCCACGCCCTGGCCTTCCTTGACCAGGCCGAGCAGGACGTGCTCGGTGCCCACGTACTCATGGTTGAACCGCTGGGCCTCCTGGTTGGCCAGCGCCATGACCTTGCGGGCGCGGTCGGTGAATCGCTCGAACATGCGTTACCCTCACATCCTTCTATCCGGGTCGGCCGGGAGAGCCACGCACCCCCGTCCGCTGCGGCCGATTACCCAATCCTCTCTATTGTAGCCCGCCTGTCAACCCCGTTCAACCCCGGGAGCGTACGCTTTGACCGGGGACGGTACGGTACGGCTCCTCCTTACGGGGCCGTTGGGATCAGGCCATTTCGCTATGAAGGCAAACCTGCCCCCGCGTCCCCAGGTTGGACGTACGCCGGCCGCGTTTGTTCTATCGTCAGAATCACAGGCGCGGCCCACACAAAACCGGGGCCGACAAGAGCCCGCCTTCGACCGATAACCGGCCGGGAACGGGTCGTCAGCGGCGTTTCAGGATGGCGTGGGACCTGGCTCGGCTGGGCCGGCCGGGGCGGCGAGGTCCCGCTCGATCTGGAAGTCCCATCGGCCCGTATCGTCCAGAAACCGGGCTCGCCGCAGCAGGCGCAGGGCCTCGTCCGTCCGCCCCGCCCGGCGGGCCAGCAGGGCCAGGTGGAGCGTGGCCTCGACGTCGTCCGGGTCGCGCGCCAGGAGCGTCCGGCAGCCCTGCTCGGCCTCGTCCACGTCGCGCCGCAGGGTGGCCGCCAGGACCTCGCGAAAGGCGGCGTCGCGGGCCTCGTCCGTCCGATGGCGCACGAGCGACCACATACGCACGTACAGGAGACCCTGGGCGGCCACGAAGAGCAGACCCGACGCCACCGCCAGCGCCGCCACGGCGGCCGATGAGGCCGCGTCCGGCCACACGAGCGTCGCGAGCAGCAGCAGCGCCACGGCCGCCGTCCAGAGCACGGCGCACGCCACGCCTGTCGGCAGGCGACCCGCCAGAATCAGGCCGGAGCCGGGCACCAGGACGTTGGCCGTCCAGGCAAGCGCGGGATGGGGCAAGCGCGGCATGACGCCGCTTATAGGCCACCGGGGGCATCGCGTCAATCGATTTCGGCGGGCAGGCGCGGTGCCTCGCTCCTCCAGCCGCACGGCGAAGCCAAGCGGGTTCGGTCTGTGCGTGCTTGGGTCGCCGACCACCGCCCCTGCCAAAATGGCAGGCCCCTGCATCATCCCTCCGTCCTTCTGTCGCATTGGCAGGTGGGGCGGGCCTTGCATTGGCCGCGAAACCCGCGTTATCATCGAAGAAACGGGCCTCGGACGCTGCGGCACGGGGCCCGGACGCTGGCACGGCGTTTGCTACTTAAGTACACGAACCACCGTCTACACAGCCTGAGTCGCAGCAACCAATCCCGCGAATTCGCACCGTGAAAAGGAGCCATCCCATGGCCACGAACAAAGTCATCGGCATTGACCTCGGAACCACGAACTCCTGTGTCGCCGTCCGCGAGGGCGAGAACGTCACGGTCATCCCGAACGCCCAGGGCAGCCGCGTGACACCGTCGGCCGTCGCCATCGGCGATAAGGGCGAACGGCTCGTGGGGCAGGTGGCCAAACGGCAGGCCATCACCAACCCCACGAACACCATCTTCTCGATCAAGCGGTTCATGGGCCGGCGCCACAACGAGGTGGCCGAAGAGGAAAAAATGGTCCCCTTCGAGATCACCGGCGGCGCCCAGGAACTCGTGAAGGTCAAGATCCGGGACAAGGAATACACGCCGCCCGAGATCTCGGCCATGATCCTCCAGGACCTGAAACGGACCGCGGAGAACTACCTCGGCGAGGACGTCACGAAGGCCGTCATCACCGTGCCGGCGTACTTCAACGACTCGCAGCGGCAGGCGACGAAGGACGCCGGCCAGATCGCGGGCCTGGAGGTGCTGCGGATCATCAACGAGCCGACGGCCGCCAGCCTCGCCTACGGCCTGGAGTCGAAGAAGAACGAGAAGATCGCGGTCTTCGACTTCGGCGGCGGGACGTTCGACATCTCGATCCTCGACGTCGGCGAGGGCGTCTTCGAGGTCGCCGCCTCCAACGGCGACGGGCACCTCGGCGGCGACAACCTGGACCAGCGGCTCATCGACCACATCGCCGACGAGTTCAAGAAGGAGAACGGGGTCGACCTGCGGCAGGCCCAGATGGCCCTGCAGCGTCTGAAGGAGGCCACCGAGAAGGCCAAGTGCGAACTCTCGAACGTCGCCGAGACCGACATCAACCTGCCGTTCATCACCGCCGACGCCTCCGGCCCGAAGCACCTGACCATGAAGATTACGCGGGCCAAGTTCGAGGAACTCTGCCGCGACCTCTTCGACCGCCTCCGCAAACCCTGCGAGGCGTGCCTGGCGGACGCCAAGAAGAAACTCAAGGACGAGGCCCTGACGATCGACGAGGTCGTGCTCGTGGGCGGGTCCACCCGCATCCCCGCCGTCCAGGAACTCGTCAAGGACCTGTTCGGCAAGGAACCGCACAAGGGCGTCAACCCGGACGAGGTCGTCGCGATGGGCGCCGCCATCCAGGGCGCCATCCTGGCCGGCGAGTTCGAGGACAAGGATATCCTGCTCCTGGACGTGACGCCCCTGTCGCTGGGCATCGAGACGCTCGGCGGCGTCATGACGACCCTCATCGAGCGCAACGCCACCATCCCGACCGAGAAGACCGAGACCTTCTCCACCGCCGCCGACAACCAGACCAGCGTCGAGATTCACGTCCTCCAGGGCGAGCGGCCGATGGCCAAGGACAACCGGACCCTCGGCCGGTTCCAGTTGACGGGCATCCCGCCGGCGCCGCGCGGCATGCCGCAGATCGACGTCACCTTCTCCATCGACGCCAACGGTATCCTGAACGTCAGCGCCAAGGACAAGGGCACCGGCAAGGAGCAGTCCATCGAGATCAAGCAGTCGTCCGGCCTCTCGGACGAGGAAGTCAAGAAGATGCAGAAGGAGGCCGAAGAGCACGCCGAGGAGGACAAGAAGCAGCGCGAACTTATCGAAAAACGTAACCAGGCCGACTCGCTCGCCTACCAGGTCGAACGGACCCTGAACGAGCACGGCGATAAGATCGGCGACGACGACAAGCAGCGCATCCGGCAGGCCGTCAGCGACGTCCGCGAAGCCGTCAAGAGCGAGGACACCGCCCGGATCGACCAGGCGGTCGAGGCGCTGAACCAGGCCTCCCACGCCCTGGCCCAGACGCTGTACCAGCAGCAGGCCGCAGGGGCGGGCGCCGGCGCCCAGGCGGGACCGGGTCCCGAGGCCGGCGGCCCCGAGCCGGGCGGCGAAGCGCCCGGCGGGCAAGCGGGCGGCGAGGACGAAGACGTCATCGACGCCGAGTACGAAGTAAAAGAGTAGCCGCAAGCCGCAGGCTGCAAGCCGCAAGCAACGGCAAAGCGCGGCGGGTCTCCGTACCCGCCGCGCTTCATGCAGCCCATGTTTGGCTCGCGGTGGGTACGGAGACCCACCGCGCCCTTTATGCCCTTTATGCGCGCCGGCCAAGGCTGGCGGCTACCTGTTGCGCCGGAGGCTGAACACCGCCAGGCCCGATCCGACGAAGACGTGCCCCAGGAAGGTCTTCCACCACGCCAGGTGGCCGAAGAGGTACCGGTAACTCTCACCGAGGCCCGTCCAGCGGTAGGTCAGGCCCTGGCGCAGCCATGGCAAACCGAGAGTCTCCTCCGCCACCACCAGCGGATTGCCGTGAACCGCGGCCCGCACAAGAGCGGTCTTGAGCGGATCGGCGAGCATCCCGACCAGCGGCCCGGCCAGGATGACGCCGGCGAGCAGGCCCCATCCGAGGACGGCCGTCAGGAACTGGCCCGCGCGCGGCCCGGCGAGGCGGTCGAGGAAAGCGGCCAGCCCCCCAAGGAGCAGCGCGAACCCGACGGCGACGGTCTGCGTCCGCAGAATCGCGGGCCCCTCCACGTCGCCTCCGACGGCCGCGAGGACGATCATCACGGCCGCCGCCGGCACCACCGGCACCGGCGCAAGCACCAGCCGCCGCCCCAGCCCCGTCGGCGGGCTCACCCCCACCGCCCCGACCCATACGGGCAAGAGCAGCATCTCGACGGCCAGAACGAGTTGGCACACGTCGGCCACGGCGGCGTCTCCCCGAGCAGCCTCGTCGTCCGCCCGCCGTGCATGCTACCCGCCGCCCGCACGGCGACGGAAGCGAAAAAGATGGACCGCCGCGCCGGAAGCGGCACGTCGAAAAGAAAGCGCGGCGAGCCTTGAGGGACCCGCCGCGCCAAACGACACGTTCACCGCACCCGCCGGCTCAGAAGTTGTCGTACCCGAGTTTGGCCTCCTGCTCGGCCTGGATGATGATCTGCGGGCGAATCATGATCAACAGGTTCTCCGCCCGCCGCACCGACGCACGGTTGTTGAACACGCGTTTCAGGATCGGCACCTTCGACAGGATGGGCACGCCCGTCTCCACCTCCTGCTCTTCGTAGATCCGGGTCCCGCCCAGCAGCAGGGTCCCACCGTCCGGGACGCTTACGGTCGTCTTGAAGTCCTGGACCGATACCTCCGGCAACTCGATGTTCGTCGTCGCCACGCCGGCCGGCACGGCCGCCTGCACGGGCACGGCTCGGAGGTTGTCCAGTGCCGCCACCTGCGGGCGCAGGTCCATCTGCACGTACCGCCGGTCCGCCGACACGGTCGCCTTCACGTCCAGCGTCACGCCCACCGGCACGGCGCCGACGGTCGGGTCCCAACCGACCGCCGCCTCCGCCACGACCGGCTCCATGTCCGCGATGTACGTGTTCACCGCCGACACGCTGATGTAGGCCCGCTGGCCGTTGTACAGGGTGATCCGCGGCGCCTGCAGCGTGGTCGACCGGACGTCCGCCTGGATCGCACGGAGCAGGAACCCCAACTGGATGTCGTCCAGGAACACGCCGCTGACCGCCAACCCCCCCTCGTTCGGACCGAAGTTGCTGAACGCGGTCGCGGCCAGGTTCAGCAGCGTGGACGTGCCCTGGTTGTTCGAGCCCGTGTTCGCCAGGACGATCGGCTGACCGTACGCCCCGCCCGTCTGGCTCACCAGGTTCGGATCCGTCAGGACCTGGCCGATCGGGTTTCCGTTGATGTCCGTCACCGGGTCGAGCACCCCGTCGCCGTCGAGGTCCTCATAAAACTGGCGGACCGGCTGATTCCGCGCCGTGGGCAGCGTCCGGTACCCCGCCCCGCCCGGAATGTCGCCGGGGTTCTGGATCTCCCGGCCCGCCGCCGACCAGTGCACGGGGCCTCCGCCGGGGGCGTTCAGGAACGCCACGTCCACGTCCAGCGTGATATCCTGCAGGAACTCGTCGGTGACCTGGCAGAAGCGGCTCTCCACGCTGATCATGATCGCCCGTTCGCGGCGCAGTTGCTCCAGCAGCCCCGACACCTTGTCGTGACCGATCCGCGTCTGCGTTACGATCAGCAGACCGTTCATGTACTCAATCGCCGCCGGACCGCCTTCGTCGCCCCAGGCGGCCACGTTGGGGTCCGACTGGTTGTTGACGGTCCGCTGGATCAGGTCGCGCAGTTCCTGGGGACCCGCCGGCCCTTCCTCCGCGCCGAGGTCGCCCCCGGCGCCGAACAGGTCGCCGAACGCGCCGCCGCCGCCGCTGGCCGCCTGGGCGGCCGCCTGCGTCACGTCGCCCACCTCGAACCGCGGCGCCTCCTGCCCGAAGTCCGGGATCGTCGCCACCAGGTCCTGAACCGGGTACGTCACCACCGGAAGGTTCTGCTGCAACTTCTCACGCGTCGTCACCAGGATGTACCCCGACTCCACCCGGTACCCCAGGTCCGCTCCCAAGATCAACTGGAGCACCGACTCCACCGATACCTGCTTCACCTTCAGGTCCACCACCCGCGTGGACATGTCGATGCCGGCCGTCGAGATGTCCGGGTCGATCACGATGTTCAGACCCCGCTGCACCTCGCTGATGTAGTTCAGGACGTTGTCCAGGCTCGTCTTCTCGAAGTCCAGGTCGATCTGCTCCTGGAGCCGGTTCCGCGTCTCGGACACCGCCGTCGGCTCGGCCGACACCGCCTTCGTGAACGCGCGGCGGAACACCGTCAGGTCCTTCCACGACTTGGCGTCTGGATACCGCAGGTAGTTGATCTCGCCGTTCACTTCCTCGCCCGGATGCGTCGCCGCGCGCTCCACGTCCGTCAACGCCTCCACCGTTCGGGCCTCGCGGTGCGAGCGGACATTGACCTGCCGTTCCTGGGATTCCAGATAGAGCATATCTTCGCGCCAGCGGCGGGCGCGTTCGTCTGTGGCGTCGACCGCCAGCAGCCGGTCCAGCACCTGGATCGCCTCGCCGAACTGCATGCTCTTGCGAAGTTCCTCGGCCCGCTGCCACAGTTGGCCGATCTTCTGCTCACGGTCACGCCGGTCGGCCTGGCGGCGAGCCTGTTCGCGCTGTTCCGCCTCTTCCGCGGCGCGACGCGACCGTACGTCCTCCACGCGCGCCCGACGCTCCACGATCTGCTTCCGAAGGGCGTGCACTTCCTCGCGGAGACGCTCCTGCTCCTCCACCGTCAACGCCGGCGCCACGTCGATGGTCCGGTCCGCCTTTGCCAGAGGGCGCAACGCCTGCGTGTAGTCCTCCGGGCGCTCCGCCTCCTCCATCTTCCGCACGGCCTCGTCCAGCATCTCCTGAACGTTCGCGACGATCCGCTGACGCTCCAGGCTGTTCAGGTCGCGGACCAGGTCGCCCAGCGGCTCCTCGCGCTCGGCCAGCAGTTTCTTCGCCTCGTCCAGACCCGCGCGGGCCTGCGTCGACGCCGGCCACAGGTCCTGCGCCCGCGCGAAATGGATCCGCGCCTTCTGGTACTCGTGCTCGCCCAGGGCCTCCCGGCCGAGTTTGATCTGTTCCTCGGCATGCGCCCGGCGGGCCTGGGCGGCAATACCGACCGGCGCCTCCTCCTTGGCGGCCGGCTTCTCGGCGGGTTTCTCGGCCGGCTTCTTCTCCGGTGCGGCCGGCTTCTTCTCCGGCTCGGCGGGCTTCTCCGCCTCGGCCGGCTTCTTCTCGGCTTCGGCGGCGGCGGACGGTTCGGCCTCGGCCATCTGGACGGTCTTGGCCGAAGCGACCTTGCGCTGGAGCCGCTCGAAACTCGCCCCGGTCCACCAGCCGAGGTCCACGTCCATGGCGGCCACTTCGTCCACGAGTTTGCCGGCCTGGGCCGGATCGTTCTCGTCCAGGGCCGCCCTGGCGCGTTGCATGAGGTCCTTGGCCTCGGCCACCGCCTGGGTATGGGCCTGCCGGGCCTGGCGGTGCGCCTGGCGAGCCTCCTGCTGCTCGGCGGGCGGCAGGTAGTCGCAGGACGCGGCCCTGGCCAGATGGTCGACGGCCTGCCGGTACTTCTTCTCGTTCAGTGCCGCTTTGCCCTGGGCGAGGGCCTTCTCGCCCGCGGCACGTCCGGCAATGGCCGCATCCACGTCGTTGACGAAACTGCCGTACCCCAGCCGCTGGAAGAACCCGAGTTCATCCGGACTGATCCGGGCCAGTGCCTTCTTGGCCTCCGCATACTGACCGGCCTGGTAGAGTTCCTTGGCCTTGGCATAGCGGTCGTCCGGCGTGGAACCGGCCGGCTTGCCGGGTTCGGGCTTCTCGGCGGGCGTCTTCTCGGGAGGCGGCTCTTCGGCCGCCGCCGGCTTCTCGGCCGGCTTTTGAGCGGCCGGCTTCTCCTCGGCGGGTTTCGTCTCCGAAGGGGCTTCGGCCCGGGCCACCGTCAGACGCTGCTGGAGGTTCGCCAGGGCCGCGCGGTCGTCGGCGGCAAGTTGGACGTCCATCGACCGCACCTGGTCGATCTTGGGGCGTGCGGCGTCGGTCTGGCCGGCCTTGAGGTCGGCGGCCGCCTGGTCGATGAGGTCGCGGGCCTGCTGGAGGGCCTTCGCGTGGCCGTCGCGGGCCAGGCGAAGGAGCCCCTTGGCCGGGCCGGCCTTGTCGGCCTCCAGGTACGGGCTTTCGGCCGCCTGCGACAGTTTGCGGATCGCCGTGGCATACTGCTTCTCGGAGAGGGCCTCCTTGCCTTCGGCGAACGCCTTCTCATCGGCGGCCTTGCCGATGACGGCCTTCTGGGTGTCTTCGAGCAGGGTATCGTACTTACCCTTGTCGAAGAACCCGAGGCCGGCACGGTCGATCTTCTGGAGCCGCTTCAGGGCCCCCTCGTAGTTGTGCGCCTCGTAGAGTTTGGCGGCTTCGGCCAGAAGGTCGGCCGCCGACTTCTCGGCCGCCTCCGCCGCCGCCGGCATTCCCACGAGCGCCCAAACCGTACTGACGAGCCCGATGGCCAGCAGAATCTTACCCAGTTTCAACACGCACCTCCTTGTCGAGGAGCCAGCAGGAAAGGCACCGCCCTCGGCACCCGCCCGGCGGGTGCACGCGTTTCCCGTATGAACGCTGGACGATGCGGCAGACGGACTTCCCCTTGGCACCCTCCTCCAACGACCGTCTGTGTGTCCCCCGTTGCATGATACGGAATAAGAGAATGAAACCGTGCTCTCGCATACCCCCTGTCGGGGGTGGATGGTGCCTCACTGTAACGACGGCCGGCCGGACCGCAAGAAAAATCCCGGCGATCCGCGGCAGCGAGGCCGGCGTTCGGGCCGGCGGCCCGTCAGCGTCTGCGTCTGCGTCCCCCCGCCGGCGCGGGAGCCGCCTGTTTCCGTTCCTTGCGGTCGTTCCGCGACCGCTCCTGGTCCTCCCAGTCGATGCGACGAAGCAGATTGCCCTGCTCGTCGGCGTACATCAGCACGTTGGTATTGATGGGGCGGGTGCCGCCCTTCGGCTGGTAGGGGAACTGGCGAACGATGTCCACCAGGAACACGCCCGGCGCGATCTCGACGTCCTTCTCGACCGTCTCGCCGCTGCCCGGCACGGTGATGCGAGCGCGGCTCTTGACGTAGACGACGGGGGCGCCGATATAGGTGGGCGCGCTGGGCACGATGATCCACTGGCCGTGGAGCCACTTGTGCAGTTCCAGGTTGATGCGCTCACCGAACGTCCCGACGAAGTAGAACTCGGAGAGTTCCGGGATGGAGACGGGGTCGGCGGGGTCGCTCCACGGACCGAGGAATTCGAGTGTCCAGCGGGCCTCCGCGGGTTGGACGCTGGGAAGGCTCCAGACGGGGTTCAGGATCGCCGCCCGCATGCGATACTGATACGTGTTGCCGGGGTCGACGTTGGCGTCGCTGGCCCAGAGGGTGGCGAAGACGTGCTCGCGTTCGGGTCCCTCCGCGGTTTCGGTGGGTTGCTCGGACGGCCGCTCCTTGGGCGTGAGGATTCGCTCGAAGACGGACCCTCCGCCGGTGGCGGGCTGCTTCGTTTCGGCGGGCGCGGGGGTTGCTCCCCCTCCCGTGGCGGCCGCGGCCTGCTCGCCGGTCGGGGCGGGGGCCGGCTCGGTCGCGAAGCGGGACAGGTCCGGCTGGCGGACGCCCGTCACCTCGCCGGCCAGGCTCTGGGGAGTCTGGCCCGCTCCCAGACTCAGGATGTTGTAGAAGGGCAGGCGGCGCATCTGGGCCTGGTTCTGGACGAGTCCCTGGTACCACTTGCCGACCATCGCCCGGTCCTTGTTATCGGCGGGGGCGGTGGGCAGTTCGGCCGTCGCGGCCGGCGGGACGGCCGGCGTCACGTTCTCCCAGTCGGTCATCGTGCCGTCCGGCTTGATCTGGCGGCGCTGAATCTCGACCCGCGTAATCGTGATGGGGCTCTGGCGGCTGAGCGGGGCGGTCCGGCCTTCCTCCAGGTACGGACCCTGGATGATCTGCACCTGCTTCGTGAGGTCGAGTTTGCCGACGACGCCGGCCCAGACGATGTCGTGATAGGTGGCCTCGGCGGTCTGGAGGGACGCCAGCGGGTTGGGCACGTCGAGGGCGTCGGTCACGCCGTAGCCGACGGCCACCTGGACCTCCTCGACGGGGAGGATCTTATCCTTGGGTGCGAAATGCTGCTCGGGGCCCTTGATCTCCTTCTTGGGCTTGTAGAGCGGCGAGACCATCGTCAGGGCAACCTGGTAGTCCGGGGGCAGGCCCGTGACGGCCTCCTTGAGGTCGGCGACGGTGGTGCCCTTTCGTCCGATGCCGAGTTGGGTGCGTTCCTCCGGCTGGAGGACCTCCTCCAATTCGACTTCCTGCCGGACCTTGGCATCGAGGCGGGACACGAGGGTCTTGGTTTCGTCGAGCAACTCGCCATGAGGTTCGCGCATCACGACGAACCAGGCGGCGGCGCCGACGAAGATGAGGCCCGCCACCCCGACGGCGACTTTCTCGCCGTGCTTCCCCATGAACGTCTGTGTGAGGTCTGCTGCCATGACTGCGACTCCTTTGGGGCGCGTGCCAGGGTCGGGGGCTAGGCCTCGGCCCCCTCGGGCTGCTTCGCCTCCTCGCTTTCGCCGCGCCCCACGCCGTCCTGCGTGGTCACCCGGCCGCCCTCGAGTTGGAAGATGAGGGACTCGCCGACCACCTGGAGCCACACGACACCCTCATCGCCGTAATCCTCCCGGCTGTAGGCCAGCAGGTCGGTGGTCCGCTCGAAGGTGGCGTAGGTAATCGGCCACATGCGATACGCCTCCACGCTGAGGAGGCTTTCGGTTCCGCGAAGCCGGCGGATCAGTTCGCCGGCGTACTTCGCCTCGACGATGACGCCCAGCCGCCACGGCAGGACCTTGTAGAAGCCGAGGTCGGACCGGCGGCCGGAGATCGTCGGGACACGTTCGCCTCGCCCGGCGCCTTCGGGCGGACGGTAGCGGCCGGAGGTCGCCTGCATCTTGACGTCGTCGAGTTTCGCGTACCTTCCGCCGATGCGGATGGCCCGGAGTTCCTTCACGGGCGCGTGCTGGATGACGGCCTTGATCGGGCGCCGCTCGCCGGCGGGTTTCTCCTGTTCGGCGCGCTGCTTCTGCTGGAGGACCTCTTCGTTCATCGTGCTCAGGATGTTCACGAGGTCGTCCATGAGCCAGATGTCCTCCTGGCCATAGCGGCACAGGCTGAGGCCCGGGGCCTCCTGCTCGCCGACCCACTCCGGCCGGAAGAACGAGTTCACCGGGTGGGCGTACATCGTGTGCTTGGCGGCCTCTTCCATGGCGTCCTGGAGTTCGGCGCGGGCGGCTTCCTTGTCCCGGCCGGTGCTCTCCGGCTGCATGGGGAGTGTGGCGTTCAGCCGCTCCATGTACTCGTTGAGCCGCGCGTCGTACGCCGACTTGAACGAGTGACGCAGGCTGATCTCGGTACTCGTGGGGAACAGGTTCTCGACCAGAGGCTTGCGCCGGGCGCCCAGTTCGCGGAGGTAATCGAGCAGTTCGACATACTGCTTCTTGCGCTGCTCGACTTGTTGCTTCATCTGTTCGACGAGGCTGTCGCTGAAAATCGGCCCCCCCAATAATGTCTGGGCCTGGGAGCGGGTCGACTGCAAATCTCCCCGGACGCCGGAAGTGGGCCCCATGTACAGCAAGTACACGAGGACCAGGACGGCCGCCGCGATGGCCACGACGCCGCCCACCAGCGAGAACAGGAAGGCCTGGCGTTTCAGCAGGTCAAGCATATCTCATCTCCGTGCGGTCAAGGCGGCGCGGCGGTCGCCGCCGGAGCCTCACTCGGCCGCCTCGGCCGGCGCACCGGCCCCCCACTCCTCCGTCACGCCCTCGGCGGCGATCTCGACGAGGGCGTCCCGGCCGAGAAGCCAGGTGTCGGCCAGTTCCTTGAGGCGGGGCTCGATGCTCGCCAGGCGTTCGCTGTCGGCCCCCTGGACACGGCCGGGATCGATCTTCGTGGCCGTGTCGAGCCCGGCCTCCCGAACCAGGTCCTGGATGGCCTGGAACACCTCCTTGCGCTGAGGCGGGGTGAGCGGGTCCAGGTGGACCACCCACTGGGCCTTGAACCACAGGTCGTTCTGCCTCGGGATCTTCGGCCGCTTGACACCCTCCTCGCCGGCGCCGCGTCGCTGGCCGTAGAAATCGTCGTACTCGGGCCGGCTGCCGAACAGGCCCGTGTACGGGACGGAGGCCAACACCTCGACGCCGGCGGGCGTCCGCAGACGAACCGTTCGCTTACAGGTCTTCAGGTCGTTGATGAGTTCGCTGTTGACGAACCGCTGGCCGTCCAGGCCGGTCTTGGGCGTGGTGCCGGTAATCTCGACGAGGACGCCGGGCACGGCCTCGCCGCGGGAACGTCCCTTCTCCTCATCGGGCGTCTCGGCCTCGTAGCCGATGACGCTGATCTGGCCGGCCGTGCCGCCCTTCTCCACCTGATCGGAGTAGGCGCGGACGTCCGGCACGTAATACGTCGCCAGATTGAGCAGTTCGATGATGTTGAGGGAGGTACGGAGCGGCTGATTGTTAAAGGCGTCGTATTCTCTCCATCGCTCGTCCTGCGGCCAGGCGTGCCAGATCCGTTTCCAGATGCGATAGGCGTAGTCCTGGCGCTCGACGAGCCCTTCGAGCCGGCCGATCCTCTGCTGCTGCTCGGTCAGCGCCTGCTTCTGCTCATCGAAGGCCGCCTGGTGCTGGCTGTTGGTCTGGCGGACCTCATCGACGGCCTCTTCGAGGTCTTCGACCTCGCCGCTCGTGCCGACGAGTTCGCTGTAGGTGGCGACCTGGTCGTAGGCAAAGGCGCCGACGGCCAGGACGAGCGCCGCGCCGGCCGCCACGAAGAACGGGCGTTTCTTCTTCAGGATCTTCTGGCTGAGGATTTCGGGCGGCAGGAGGCTCGTCGATATCTTCGCCACGCCCACGCCCTGCAGGGCCAGTCCGTACGCCACGCCGAACGACAGGAGGTTCTTGCGGAACATGGGCGCCGAGGTCACCTCGGACTCGCCCAGGCTCTTCAAGCCCTCGACCTTCTCCACCTCCACGCCCAGGTTCTGCGAGAGGAACTTGGCCAGGCCCGGCAGGCGGAACGCGTTGCCCAGGGCCACGACGCGTTCGATGCGGCTGTCGCGATGGAGGCTCGTGTAGTACCCGATGGACCGCTGGATTTCGGTCAGCAGGTCGCCGAACACCGGCCGCATCGCCTGGAAGATCTGGCGCGCGTGCTTCGACTCGGCCGCGTGACGCTTCAGCCGCTCGGCCTTGGCGAACTGGAGTTTGAACTCCTTGCACAGGGCGTTGGTGAAGTTGTTGCCGCCCAGCGGCACGTTGCGGATCCAGACGCGGTCGCCGTCGGCGATGACGAGGTTCGTGTTCTCGGCGCCGACGTCGATCAGGATCGTGCCGCCGCTCCCGTCGCCCTGCTCGTACCGAAGGAAGTTGTACAGCGCCACGGGCGACATCTGGACGGCGTCCGGCTCGATGCGCATCGCGGTGAAGTCCGACACGTAGTCGGCGACGATGTCGCGCTTCATCGCGAAGATGCCGACTTCCACCTCGCGCGGGCCGGCAGAGGGCGGGCTCGTCGTCTGGTAGTCCCAGACCACGTCTTCCAGGTCGAACGGAATCTGCTGCCGCGCCTCGTACCGCACGATCTCGGGAATCTTCCGCTGCTCGACGGGCGGCAACTTGATGAACCGGGTGAAACTGGCCTGCCCCGGCACGCTGATGACAACGGTGCTGCCTTTGATATTGTTGCGGTTGAGGAACTTCGAGAGGGCGCTGCGGATCAGGGCCTGCTCGTCGGCGTCGGGCTGGCTGAGCACCTTCCCGTGCTCGATCACGTCGAACGCCAGCGCCCGGAGGCGGTCGTCGCGCCACTGCAGTTTCAGGGCCTTCAGGGCACATTGCCCGACGTCGATGCCCCAGACGGTCTTGGTACTCGGCATAGCGCATCCCTCACGTAATGCGGGCGATACGTCGGCGGGTCCCCCACTGCTGCGGTGCGGTAAGCCTCGCGGTTCTCCGCAACCGATCCGCCCCTTCCTGCGTCCGTGGCCGGAACACCCCCGCAAACCTGTCCGGCGGGAGCCTCCATCTCTATTGAACGTAGCCCGCGAAGAATCGTCAAGAAAAAACCCCCTTCCCGCCGCAAGCCACACGCGGCAAGCCACACGCCAAGGCCACGACGCGCCCCATGGCGTCGTCCGCCTGTGGCTTGAGGCTTGAGGCTTGCGGCTTGAGGCTTGCGGCTCGTGGCTGCCGTCCTCACTTACCGATGCAGAACCTTGCGAAGATCTCGTCCAGGACATCGCCGCGGCAGCCGGTGATCGTGGCCAGGGCGTCGAGGGCCTCGCCGAGTTCCAGGGCCACCAGTTCGCCCGCCGGTTCGGACCGCCGGGCCTGCCGATGGGCCCGCGCCAGCGCCACGGCCGCCCCCTCGAGCGCCGCCCGGTGCCGGGCCGTCACGACGGGGCCCGCCGCCTCGCGGTCCACCTCGCCGCCCGTCACGGCCCGGACGAGGGCCTCGCCGAGGTCGTCCACCCCCTGCCCCGTGACGGCGCTCGTCGCGACGACCGGCACCCCCAGGCCGCGGCCCTGGACCCACGCGCGGGCCCGGTCGGGCGAGGCCAGGTCGCACTTCGTGACGGCCACGACCATCGGGGCGGCCACGAGAGAGAGCCATTCGTCCGTCCGGTCGAACGAGAAGGCAGTCGCATCGAGGGCCAGAAGCACCAGGTCCGCCCGGCCGACGGCCTCCAGGGCCCTGGCCCGAACCTTGCTGTCGAGGGCGTCGCGGGCCTCATCCAGCCCGGCCACGTCCGAGAGCGTCAGCGCCAGACCGCCCCGGTGGAGCGTGGCCCGGACCTCGTCGCGCGTGGTGCCGGGCACGTCCGTCACGATGGCCCGCTCCTCGGCGAGCAGGCGGTTGAAGAGGCTCGACTTGCCACCATTCGGCCATCCGGCGATGACGAGGCGGACCGCCCCGCCGTACGTCTCCATGCCGCGCGACCGCCGCCCGAGGTCCGCCAGGTCGTCGCGGACGGCGGCGAGGCGGTCGGCGATCTCGGCCGGCGGGACGGGCGGCACGTCCTGGTCCGAGAAGTCCAGGTCCACCTCCACCAGGGCCAGCACCTCCCGGACCGCCTCCGCCAGCGCCTCCACCCGGGACGAGAGGTCGCCGGCCAGCAGGTCGCCGGCGGCCCGGAGGGCGGCCCGGCTGCCGGCGTCCACCACCGCCATGACCGCCTCCGCCTGCGCCAGGTCCAGGCGGCCGTGCAGCAGCGCCCGGAAGGTGAACTCGCCCGCCTCGGCCGGCCGGGCCCCCGCCGCCACGAGGGCCTCGACCACGAGCGGCACCACGGCCGGCCACCCGCCCACGTGGAACTCGACCACGTCTTCGCACGTGTACGATCGCGGACGGCGCATCAGGTAGACCGTGACGGGGACCGTCATGGCGTGGGCGGCCAGATGGAGATGGCCGGGCGACGCGGTGTAGGTAGGCATACGGCTGATGGCGGATGCGGAAACCGTATGGCCCGGCCGCCTTGCCCGGCCGGGTTCGGTGGACGGACCGCCTTCCTCCCGGCCGGGCAAGCCGGCCGGGCCACACACCGAACCCGCATTCCCGCTGCCGGCCGGCGTGAACAGGCGGTCGGCGATGGCGACGGCGTCGTTGCCGGAGAGCCGGACGATGGCCCGCTCGGCCTCGCCGGACGGGGTGCTGACGGCCACGATCGTATCGTCGAGGTTCATCCTATTAGAATGCCGCCAGCAGTCCGCGAGTCTGCCGTTCGGATTAGCCCGGTAAAACCATCGTCAAATAAGAGACAGCCGCCCCCATACTATATATTGGGCCCACCGCGGCACCTGCCCCACATCATGTACAAAAAGCAGCGGCCCGTGCAACGGCGTCAAATAACGAGCAAATAGGCCACTCCCTGAGGCTAAGCCCAGTATGGAACGTAACTTGCGTGCCGTTTCGCGTCGCTCTCCGGATCGTACGGTTTGATCAGACCCGCGTCCACCGTATCGCTGAGCACCCGCGACACCTGAGCCCGGTTTTTCTCGTCGACGCCGAACCGACCCCGAAGCGTTGTATTGGTCAGCTGCTTGCGCTGAACGTGTTGCAAGCACGCATGCAGGTAGCAAGCCCGAATCCGGTCGGCTTTGTCCATTTC
>JAWODB010000013.1:0-8820 GCA_046483505.1 Phycisphaerae bacterium | reverse complement strand
TTCCGCTGGCCGTCGCGGGCGGGTTGTGGGGACTCCTTATCTTCAACAAGCCGATGACCAACCCGGGCAATATGGGGATGATCTTCCTGGCCGGCACGGTCATCAATAACAGCGTGCTGCTGCTGGACTTCATCAAGAACGCCCGGCGGGAGGGTCAAGAGAAACGGGAGGCCATCCTTCAATCGGTCCGGCTGCGCATCCGGCCGATCCTGATGACCACCTTCTCAACGGTGGTCGGCCTCTCGCCGCTCGTCTTCGAGATGGCCGTGGGGCTGGAGCGGATGAGCCCGCTCGCCATCGTCGCCGCCACCGGCCTGCTGGTCGGCACCTTCATGACGCTGGTCGTCACGCCGGTGGTGTATTCGAGCGTCGACAGCCTGGCGTCCGGTTTCGGACGGGCGTGGCGGTACGTGTTCCGATGAATCATCGCGCCGTCACGCAAAGCCAAGGCTGGGGAAGCAACCGTTCACGCCTCAACACCCACCGCAACGGCCGCGGATTCTTTCAGCGCTATTGCAGCGCGCAGACGCCCCGGTACGCCATCACTTGCCACCACTCGCCAAGATCGGGTGTTAGGGTAGGCGGGCGGCGGGAGGGTCGTAAGTGGCGCACGTGTCGCCACTTGGCAAGACGTGTCAGTACCTGACATTGGTGGAGCCGAGGGGATTCGAACCCCTGACCTGCTGATTGCGAATCAGCCGCACGGGGGCCGGTCCATAGATCAAGAAAGCCGTCTAACTGAAGCCGTCGGCGGCCCAGCTTCTTTCAGCGCATTTTCAGCGCGCCGCCTGCCCGGGTCGCCCTCCGTTGTCAATGGTTGTCAAGAGATGGAGCCGCGCAAATAAGAAGGCGACGGCGCGTAAGTGTCGTGGCCCGCAACGCTTGCGCGCCGTCGCCCTTGGTTGTCCATGGTGGGCCACCAGGGACTCGAACCCCGGACCCGCTGATTAAGAGCCGGTTTTCCCGAAAACGTAAGGCTGGTTGAGACAAAGACTTACGGGCCCGCCGCCCTGCCCTTTCAGCGCGCTTTCAGCGGGCCGAAAACAGGCCACAGAAGCCGGCCAGAATACGGCTAACCTGAAGTCGTTCCTATGTACCCAGAATGGGAGCCGGTGTACCCGATTCGGGTACGACCCGCATGCCGCTTTGTTCCCTTCGGGTGGTCCCTCCTCTCGTCCGGCCACTTGACTGGGGACTGCTGTCTGGCCGCTGGACAGAAGGGGCGAGGAGGTAGCGTTAGGTGGCAGACCTTCGGCCAGCGAATTGCGAAACCGAAGTGTCCTCGCACGGGTGGCCCCGCTCCTTGTGGCGGGAAGCCGTCCGAACCCGAGTGAAATCGTTTTCGACGCCGCTCTCGCGCTATGGTGCATGAGCGGGGAAGGGAAAGAGGGGCGGCGTCTCGGCGGGTCTATCCCAGCGCAAAGGGGGCGTCAGCCCGCTGCCGCCGCCCCTGGAATCGTTGGCTACGAGACGGCCGGGCGCTACGCATCCGGTCGCGCTTCGGGCGTTGCTCGTTTCGGCCTCGGGGGCGGCTTTCTTCGGGTCGGCTGGGCGGCCTCGAGAGTCTCGATGCGTTCTTGCAGTTCGGCCACGCGGTCGCCATTGCCGCCAGCATCCGCCGCGGGGTTTGCCTGGAGGTTGGGGTCGCTTTCCCACCAGTCGATCCCCATTTCCTTGGCCTTGTCGACCGAGGCCACCATCAGGCGAATGCGGATGGTCAACAGTTCCACGTCCACAAGGTTGATCTTGATGTCGCCGGCGATGACGACACCCTTGTCCAGGACGCGTTCCAGGACGTCGGCGAGCGTGGCGCTGGGGGTGGCATGCTGCATCGCCTGCTGTTGCTGAAGACTCATGTCAGGCCCCGTTTAGAGTAAGCGGCCCAGCGGGCCGAGGTCGAGATTCAGGTCTTCGTCCTCCAGTCCGAACTCCCTCTTGAGCCGCTGCATCTGTTCGGCCAACTGCACGAGGGAGCGGCCGAGGCGTTCAATTTCTGCCTCCGTCAGGCTGCCGCCGTCGACCCGCCGCAGGGCCTGGCGCTCGAGAAGTTGCCGGAGCAACTCGACGAGCGTCAGGACAAGTTGTCCCAGCCCCTTGGCGGCATCGTCCGGGTCGAGCGACAGCCTCGGCCGGTCGCCGGGCCGGGCCGACTCCAGGGCCGAGGCAAAGTCCCCCAGGTTCTGCGATTCGGTCTTGGCCGTATCGGACTGGATCATGCCGGCTCTTCCTTACTCGGGCTGCCGGTGGCCTCCCCGGCCAGCGGAAAGTGCATCTGTCTGGCCGTCTCTACGGAGGTCAGGACCAGTTGGAGTCCGAGGTACACGAGGTCAATGTCCGCCACGGAGATGACGACGTCGCCGGCCACGACGACGCCCTTGTTCAGGGCGCGGTCGAGCACCTCGCACAGCGAGACGCGTTCTTCCGGGCCGATGGCCACCTCCTCGGCCGTTGCGGCGTCGGCGGTTTCACAGAAGGCGTTCATAAATGCTCCGCGCCTGATGGGGTTCGCCTGACTGCTGGTACTGGCGGCCGATTTCGAGCAGGTGCTTGCGTGCCATGGCCGCCTCGGCCGCCTCCGGGTCGTCATCGATGATGCTGAAGTACATCTCGACGGCCTGATGCAACTCGCCGGCGGCGAGGTAGTCGTCGGCCATTTTGAGAAGGTAGGTCAGCGGCGTGCCCGTTTCAGCCGGGCGCGACATGACCCGGGTCTTCGGGGCCGGGGGTGCGGCGATCCCCGCTTGCCGGTCGACCGTTTCGTGATCCGAGTCCATGGCTTTTCCTCCCAAGCGTGTTCGGTGGACGTCAGTTCCGGTACAGGGCGCGGCCGAGTGCGGCGAGGCGGCCGGAGCCTCGCAGATCACCGGCGTAGAAGACGGTGCTCTGCTGAAGGCGCGGGAACGCCTGCCTGTACGCCTTCTGCACGGCCGCTTCCACCTGGAACCGCTGCCGGCAGCGGGAGCAGCGGCCGCAGGGCGTCGCCCGGTTCAGCAGCAGGACGGGCACGTGGACGCCAAGGTCCCGGCAAGTAGCCACAAGGTCCCGCGTTTCCTCCAGGGCCATGCGCGTGGGCAGGCTGACGGCCATCAGGCGTGCCCCGTCGCCGGTGAGCAGCGAGCGCAGCCGCGTAATCCGGCGGGACAGGTCCAGCAGAAAGTCGGAGAGCCGCGGCAGCCGGATCAGCCGCTTGTACCGCAGTAGCAGCCGAAGGACCTCGCGGAGCCAGGACTGCATGAGATCCGGCGCCTCGAGCATCCGCAGCAGGTGGCCGGTGGCAGCCGTGTCGAGCACCACACGCCGTCGCTCCTCCGACTCGAACAGGTCCACGATCCGCGTCACCGCCGTCAGTTCGTCGAGGCCGGGCGGCGAGAGATCGAGCAGCCGGTCCAGGGCGTCGCGTTCAAACGGCACGTCGGTACCCCCTTGGTCCGAGAGGAGGCGGTCCCACAGGCGCTGGAGTTCGTCCCGGTACAGGTCGCGGAGGACGGCGAACTCGGCTTCCGCGTCGATCTCCATGGCCGTCAGCCGCGGTGCCACCGGGGTTCCCTCGGCCCCGACGGGCGTTTGCAGACAGTCGGAGAGCGAATGGGCCGGGTCGGTCGAGACCAGGAACACCTGCCCGTCGCGATAGGCCTCGGCCAGCCGAAAGGCCGTGGCGGCGGCGAGGGTCGTCTTGCCGACGCCCCCCTTGCCGCCCAGGAGGACGAGTCGCTCCGCCCGTCCGGGCAGGGGCACGGGGCGGTCAACGCGGGGCGCAAGCGCGGCCCGTGCGACCGCAGGGGCCGCACCCGCCTCCAGGGGCTTGACGCCGTCCCAGAACCGGCGCAGCCCTGCCACACCCCGAACCTCCGCGCCTTGCTGGGGCACCTGCCACAGCGCGTAGGCGCCCAGTTCCTCGCGAAGCCCCTCCGCCACCTCGCGCTGCCGCCGGTAGACATCCCGGCAGACCGGGCAGGGCCCGTCGGGGGGATACAGGCCGTTGACCAGCACGTCGGCCAGGGGAACCTGTAGCGATTCGAGTTGTTCGACGAGCCGGCGCGTCTCGCTCAGGCTGAGGGGTTCGGCGTGCAGGACGGGCACGAACCGGCAGCGGTCCGGGTCGCGAAGCAGCCGCCCGACCCGCCCGAACGATGCACGCAGACCCTGGAGAAAGGCGTCCACCTCGTCCTCGGCCGCCGAACCGGTGTATCGCTGGCGAAGGTAGCGGTGCTTGGCCAGCAGGGCGTCGAGGGCATCGAGCCACCGGCCGGCCAGCCCGGGAAGGGCCAGAAGCCTCAGCGCGTGGCCGGTGGGGGCCGTGTCGACGATGAGATGGAGGTCCGCCTCCTCACTGACAATCCGGGAGACCTCGTCCAGCGCCATGACCTCGTCCATGCCGGGCACCGATAGGTCAAAAAGCCGACCCACGTCCTCCTCGTCCAGGAACGTGCCGCGGAGGCCAATCTGCTGCAGGTGCCGACCGTGGCGCTCCATGAAGTCGGCCAGGCAGGCCCGGGCGTCGAGTTCGCTCACGCTCAGGTTCGGCGGCAAGGCATTCTGTTCCCCGGCGAAGCAATCTTCGAGCGAGTGCGCCGGGTCCACCGACACGAGCCGGAACCGCCGGTCGGGATGCGCCTCGGCCAGGTTCAGAGCGGCGGCGGCGGCGCAGGTCGTCTTGCCCACGCCCCCTTTGCCGCCGAAGAGCAGGAGGTCAAACGTCGCCTGCCGAAGAAACGCAGGCTTCCCGGCGGGAGGAGGGCTCGGGCTCGTTTCCGTCCGCGTTGTCGTCTGGGGATTCATCGGTGGTTTCCGGGGCGTCTGCGGTGAGAGCGTCCAGGCGATCGAGGAGCGTCTTCTCCCGGGCGTCGAACTCCTCCTCGGAGACCTGGCCGGTCTCCCATCGCATGTAGAGTTCGCGCAGGTTGTCGCGGACGGCGTCGTGCTCCCCCTCGAGTTCCTGCTCGGCGGCCTTGCGGACCTGGTCCACAATCAGGGCCACGCCACGGAACGGCGCAAGCAGCAGGGTGTCGAGGATGAGCACGGTCCGCCCTTCCGGATGTCACAGTTCCAGGCTCAAGTCCACGAAGGAATAGGGCGGCCAGGGACCGCCGTAATCAAAGGAGTAATTGTCGTCAAAATGCTTGGCGGCCTCGAAGACGCGTTCTTCGAACCGCTGCTGCTCCTCCGAACCAACCAGGCAAGCCAGGTTCATAACCTCGTCTTCCGAGCGGGGGGGGTTGACCTCGATCTCGAAGCAGACCGGGTCCAGGATGCCCGTGACCAGGTCGGAGTGGGCGGAGCGGTCGGCGCTGCGGGTCCGGTCGAACAGCCGGCCGAGTTCGATCTTGGCCTCCTCGCTGGGCTCACCGCCCCCGCCGAACAGGCGGTCCCTGTACTGGCGGAGTGCCGGATGCGTGCGGACGAAGTACTCGAAGATATTCGGCACCTTCCAGTTGACGTGGAGAGACATCTCGACCTTGCCGGCCACACGCCGCAGTTGGCTGGTCAGGGCCGAGCGGTTCACCGCCAACACGCGGCGGATGCCCTCGTCCCCGTCGCCGATGATCCCGAAGGCCATCGGCAGCATGCCGCCGCTCTCCATCAAGCGGCGCTGCACCTTGTGGTGGGCCGCCATATAGCGGCGCTCCGGTCGGATGGACCGGTTGGGCACGTCGCTGATGACGGCGGCCAGGCAGCCATCGGAAATCGCGTACACCGCACCGCCGTCAATGCCTTCCGCGGCAAAGCCTTCCGGAAGCCCGCCCTCGGCCATGATGGCGTAGATATACTTGCCCGTGCTGGTCCCGGTTTGGACAGTCATCGGTACGGCCTCCTTCCTTGGGAACATGCCCGCCGCGCCCGGTCAGCCCCGCGTTCAATACCGGACCTTGAACCCGTCGGCCGCTTGGCCCTTCGGCCGGTCGGCGGCGGGGGCCCCGCCCGGGTCCGCCGACGAAACGGGCTGGCCCGCCTCGCGAAGCCTGCCGAGCAGGGTTTCCTTCTCGGCGTCGATGGCCCGGATGTGCCTGTCGATCCGCTCGATTCGCTGGGCGGCCGCCTGCCGCTCCTCCATCCGGCGCGTCTTCTCCATCTCCAGGCACGCCACCCGGAGGAATGCCTTGTGCGGCCGGAACGTCTCCTCGACCGTTCCGGACAGGGTCCGGATGTCGCTGAGGCCCGGCCTCTTGACGGCGGGTTGTCCCATTGGATTGCCTTTCAGACGGTGCGGGTCACGAGGCACGGCTGCCGACGGCTTCCCCGTCACCGGCGTGACAACAGACTCGTCGGACGAGGTCGTCAATCTTCTCGGGCATCACCGCCTCGCCCCCGCGGGTAACCTGGACCGTGTCGGCACTGAGTACGTCCCGGCACAGCCACGTGAAGACGGGGTCCTCGGGCCGGGCCCGGCCGTCCTGGCGGACCAGCACCCGCGCCATAGTGATGCAGGCCCGGATCGTGGGCCGGTGGTTGTTGACCCCCAGGCCGCGGGCCTCCCGGACCACGTCCACGATGGTCTCGGCGTCCCGGCGGCCGATGCCGGACCGCGCGATCGTGATCCGGATCTCCGTTTCCCGGTCGAAGTGGCCCAGCGGGATCGTGACGAGGCGATCCATCAGCGCGTCCTGGGTCCGGTGGGTGCCGGCGTATTCCTCCGGGTTCGACGTCAAGATCGCCCGGAACGCCGGATGAACCTCGATGTATCCCTCGCCGGCGCCGCGGAGCGCCGGAACGTTCAAGATACCTTCCGAGAGGATACTGAGCAGGGCGTTGTTGGCCTCCGGGCGAGAGCGGTTGAACTCGTCGTAGATCAGAATGTATCCCTTCTCGCAGGCGGCGGTCAGGCGGTTGTCCACCCACAGGCTCTGTGTTTCCTCCCGGCGCTTCACCACCGAGTGAATAAAGTTATCGACGAGCGTGGACTTCCGGTAGCCCGCGTCCCGGCCGACCAGGTCGCCGCTGCCGAACTCGTCGTCGCCGTGGATGAGAATGACCGGCCGATCGAACGCCGCCGCCACGTGGAACGCGAGCGTGGTCTTGCCGGTGCCGGCGGGCCCCGCGAAATGGATGGGACAGCCGGCCTCCAGGTACGCCCGGGCGCGGCGTGTCACGTGGCAGACCTGCGGCGTTTCGACGAACTCGTCACTGGGTTCGGCCTGGATGCTGTCGCCGCGGGGTTGGATGCGGACCGTGCCGCCGCCCGGGGCTTCCGGTACGCGTTCTTGTGTGGCCGTCATGTCGGACGCTCTCCCCACCGGGTATCAGTGATTCCTTGCTCAGCCGCTCTTCTTCTTGCGGCTCTTGGCCTTGGTGCCGCCCTTGCTCGGCGAGGGCCGGCCGGTGGAGGCGCGGGAGGAAGGGCCCTGGCCGGTCCAGGCGCGGCGTGCGCCCTGGACGTCGGCCGCAAACTCCTTCCGGAGGCCGCCCACCGTCTTCTGGAGGTCGGTCACCGCCTTTTCCACGCCCTTGAGGAAGGTCGCGCACTCGGCGTGGGTGTCCTCGGCCATCTTGCGTTGGGCCTGGCGAAATCCGTCCGTCATGCCGGCGACGGCCGTCTGGAGGTCCGCCGTGCCGCGCTGCAACTCCCGGAGCAGGGCTTGGCGCTCGTTACGCATGGCGGTGGCCTCGTCCCGTAGTCGGGTCATATCGTCGGTCAGGGTCCCCATTGCAGACTCCTTTCGGCTTCTGGGTTCTGTCCCGCGGCGCTCGATCCCGACCGTTCCGGGGGACGGCGGGGAACGCGACCGTCCCCCGGCGTGGGATCCAGCAGGCGTGGGACGTTAGGCGGGCGTGGCGGCTGTGGCCGTCAGGCCGATCGCCTCGGCGTACTTCAGGTACGTCTCGACCGACGCGATGACCACGCGGGCCTCCACCGAAAGGAGTTCGATGCCGACCAGCGACACCTTCGCCCACGCGTCGACCACGATCCCCTTGTCGAGGATGCGGTCCACGACCTCCGCCAGACTCGAACTGTCCGTCGACTTCTGAACCTGTGCCATCGTCCTGCTCCTTTCTTCGTAGGGGTCCGGATTCTCGACCGCCTTGGCGGGAGGCCGGCCGGCGACGCGCCGGCCATCCTCCCAATCCCTAACAGTGACCACTGCGGGTCCCTCGCGGCGCCCGGGCCGGCGACGCGCCGGCCGCCGCCACGAGGGCCCTCAACCTACTATCTATACGCAAAGCCCGTGCCACTTGCCGACGGGCCTCCGGCCCCCGCTGCCAACCCTGGTAACGGGGCCGGCCGGCGCCGCCGGACGGTCCGAACGAGAAACTATGGCAGCGCCTCTATGGAGCGCGCTCCCTACTCCCCGTATGACGCCGCCGATTGGTTCCCTTCGAGACCGGCAAAACTGTACGGCGGCCAGGGGCCGGAAAGCAGCGCCGGCACCGACGAGGTCGCCTGGAAGCGGCGGAAGGTTTCTCGGAACGCGGCGACATGCCTTCGCCGGACCAGAAACGAGGCGGAGACCAGCACTCCAGCCCTATCTCCTGCGCGGCGGGTCTCCGCACCCGCCGCGCCGCCGGAAAAAGGTCCTTTTGCGCGCGGCGGGTGCGGAGACCCGCCGCGCAATACGCTGCCATGGCCTTGCAGCCCCAGGCCGGGGGACGACCGCGGCGCCTCGCCGGTGAACGCCACCGTGTGGTCCGTGAAGGTCTCCCGGAGCCGCTCCAGGGCGGCGCGGGTCCGTTCGTCGCAACGGTCCATCCGTGCATAGTGGCCTCGGCGGCTCAGCAGATACGCCTTACCGGAGGCGCGGTCCTCGGCCGGCGGCGCGGGCGGGGCCGCCTCCGCTTCCTGCGCCGAAAGCAGAAGCCGGACCCCCATCTCCGTGCACCCGCTCA
>JAWODB010000323.1:0-3002 GCA_046483505.1 Phycisphaerae bacterium | reverse complement strand
CCGCTCGCCGCCAGCACCACCGTGGCCAGCGTCACGATCTCCTGCCCGCCCGCCAACGCCGGCACGGTGTACTTCAAGGGCGACGACGGCTCCGACGTGCCGTGGGTCCCTGGTGAATGGCATTCCCTGGTCCGCGTGAACCTGGCCGAGATCGAGGTCAAGGGCACCCCGGGCGACGTGATTACCCTGGTGGGAGGCACCTGGTAATGCCGTATCGCACGGTCACCGGCGCGCTCATCCAGGACGGTACGGTCGGCACGGCGGACCTGGCCGACGGGGCGGTCACGGGCCCCAAGATCGCCGGCGGCGCGGTAGGCGCCGCCCATCTCGCCGCGGGCGCCGTCGACACCGAGCACCTGTGCGGCGAGGCGGTGACCACGGACAAGATCGCCGACGCGGCGGTGGACTGTCACAAGGTCGCCGACGGCATGGTGTACGGGCGGCACCTGGCAGGTTGCGCCATCACGCCCGGGAAGGTCGACGACCGCTGCGATTACTGCGTGAAGAACCTCTACGCCACGTCCTGCGTCAACGGCTACGCCGTCTGCGGGTGCACGGTCCGCCAGACGGACCCGTGCCAGACGCTCCACGCCTGTGGCGACCTGTGCGTTTTCGGGACGGGGGACTTCCGCTACGCGTGCGGGCTGGTGGCCCCGTGCAGTTCGTACGCGACGGTCTGCGGCGCGATCCGCTGGTGCGGGTGCGCCGGCGCGTTGCAGGTGTACGTTGGGTGCAGTGGCTGGCGGACGATCCAGGCGTCATGACAAACACCGACCTGCAACTCGCCATTGAGCCGGCCAAGACGCGGGCCATCGTCCTCACGTGGCCGGACCACAGCCTGACGTGGGAAGCGGCGGCGTGGCTCTATCATCTACTGCCGCCGGAGAACGTCTTCGCCCTCCAGCAGCGGGACGTGGCCCTTGCGCGGAACAACGCCGTCAAGGAATTGTGCCTGAAGGCCCCGGAGTCGATCACGGATTTCCTCTTCATGGACCGCGACATGCGCCCCGGGGCGCCGGCGCTGCCCGTCCTCCAGGTGCCGGGGGACGTGGTCGGCGCCACGTACCCGATCGGGAACATGGCCTCGTGGGGGGAGCCGGAGGCGATTCACATGGGCCTCGTGCGCGTCAGCCGCAAGGTGCTCGCGGCCGTCGAGCCCCCGTGGTTCGCCTTCGGCTACTCCGCCGACGGCACCGCCGTGACCGCGTGCGAGTGCGCCCACTTCGCCCGGAAGGTGCGCGGGGCCGGTTTCACGGTCCGCCGGGCGGGTTGGTGCGACCACGGCAAACAGGGGATGGAACATCATCGGTAGGAGCCGGATATGCCGCTGCCTGACAGGGTGAAGAGCCGGGAGGTCATCGACACGCCGGACGGCAAACGCCTGCGGATGGTCGAGACCGAGACCCGCGAGCGCATCTTCGACCGCGGCGCGGTGGATACGTACCTCGCGAACCTCGAAGAGCACATCGCGCACGTGGAAGCGGACCTCGCCGCCCTGAAGGCCGAGCGCGACGACCTCGTGGCCAAGCGCGACCAGGTCGACCTGGCGCCGAAGGAGGGCGGGCAGGCGGCGCAAGTGTAAGCATCCGCCCCGCGAGCGGGGCCGTCATAGGAGGATAAGACCATGCCGCAAACGTTCCTGCTGGGCATGAACGCGAAGATCTACCAGGGCGACGCCGGGCAGGCCCTGGAACTCTTGACGGAGATGAGTAACGTCCGCGACGTGACGCTCACCCTGGAGGCGGGCGAGGCCGACGTGACGACCCGCGCGAACCAGGGGTGGCGGGCCACGGCGCCGACGCTGCGGGAGTGCAGTTGCGAGTTCGAGATGCTCTGGCAGCCGGGCGACGCCGGGTTCGAGGCCGTCAAGACCGCGTTCCTCACCTCGACCACGCTCCGCCTGGCCCCGCTGACCGGCGCCCGGGACGCGAGCGGCTCGGAAGGGCCGCTCGGCGACTTCGCCATCACCGGATTCACGGAGAACCAGCCGCTCGAGGAGGGGGTCACGGTCAGCGTCACGGCCAAGATGGCGGTGTTCGATTCGTGGGTCGAGGTGGCCTAAACGGAAAGGATTCCTTGCATGACCACCTTCACCGACACCGAGGGCCGGTCCTGGACCGTCCAGGTCACCGTCGACGCCATCCGCCGGGTACGGGACCTGACGGGCGTCAACCTGGCGGTCGAGGCCAGCGGCGGCGACCTCTTCGAGCGCCTGGCGGCCGACCCGGTCCTCCTGTGCGACATCCTCTACGGGCTCGTGAAGCCCGAGGCCGACGCGCGGGGCGTGTCGGATGCCGACTTCGGCCGGGCCCTGGCGGGCGACGTCCTGGAGGGGGCGACGGCGGCCCTGCTGGAGGGCCTGGTGGGTTTTTTCCCGAGCGGCCGGCGGCGTCTGTTGGCCAAGGCCGTCGAGAAGATGCGGGTGCTGGAAGCGCGGGCGCTGGAGGCGGCGGAAGCAAAACTCGAGAGCCCCCAGCTGGAACAGGAGATGGAGGCGGCCCTGCAGACCCTTGGCGGCTCTGTTACCGACTCGCCGGGGTCCTCGGCATCGACCCCGGCCCCCTGACCCTGCGGCAACTGGTCTGGATGGCCGAGGCGCGGGGCCGGGAGGCGTGGAACCACACGGCGGCGCTCCTGGCGATGCTCGCCAACTGCCACCGCGACCCGAAGCGCGGCCGCCCGTTCCGGGCGAAGGAGTTCCATCCGCACGAGACGGGGGCCCCCGCGGCCGTGCACGTGACGAGCGAGAACGTCGGCCTGCTGAGGCAGGCCTTTGGGAAGGAGACAGATGATGCGACGATCCATACGGACCCGTACCGGGGCGGTCTTGATGCTGGTGCTGGTGGCGATGGTGGTGGCGGCGGGGTGCGGGAAGAAGAACCTGAGCCTGACGCGTGACCCGGCGGCCCGGGGCGAGGCGGCCCTCGCCCGCGTTCGCGACGACGCCGGCCGGGCGAAGGTCCACATCGAGAAGGCGAAGACGGGCACCGAGACGAGCGCCC
>JAWODB010000305.1:0-25668 GCA_046483505.1 Phycisphaerae bacterium | reverse complement strand
CATCCCGACTAGCTTGAAGGCGTGCGCCCGCATCGCCTCCTGGGCGTCGGCGAAGAACGGATACTCAACGGATTCCTCGCCCCGGGGGTAAGGCACACGACGCAGACTTTCGTCCACGTACTCGGCGCCGCGAGCGGAGGTCAGATAGTAGATGCCCAGCACGATGTCCTGGCTCGGGCTCATGATGGGCGCGCCGTTGGAAGGCGAGAAGATGTTGTTCGTCGCCAGAATCAGCGTGTGCACTTCGGCCTGGGCCTCGACGCTCAGAGGCAGGTGGACGGCCATCTGGTCGCCGTCGAAGTCGGCGTTGAAGCCGCGGCAGACGAGCGGGTGAATCTTGATGGCGTTGCCCTCGATGAGCACCGGCTCGAACGCCTGGATGCCCATCCGGTGCAGCGTGGGCGCGCGGTTCAAGAGGACCGGGTGCTGGTGGGTGACCTCGTCGAGGATGTCCCAGACCTCGCGGCTCTCGCGTTCGATCATCCGCTTGGCGCTCTTAATGGTGTCGGCGTAGCCGAGGTCCTTCAGGCGGCGGATGATGAACGGCTGGTAGAGTTCCAGGGCGATCTTCTTCGGCAGGCCGCACTGGTTCAACTTCAGTTCCGGCCCGATGACGATGACGCTTCGGGCGGAGTAATCGACGCGTTTGCCGAGCAGGTTCTCGCGGAACCGGCCCTGCTTGCCCTTGATCATGTCCGTCAGGGACTTGAGCGGCCGGTTGGAGGACCCCAGGACGGAGCGGCGGCAGCGGGCGTTGTCGAAGAGGGCGTCGACGGCGGCCTGGAGCATCCGCTTCTCGTTGCGGATGATGACCTCCGGCGCGTTCAGGTCCACCAGTTTCTTCAGGCGGTTGTTCCGGTTCATGATCCGCCGGTACAGGTCGTTCAGGTCGCTGGTGGCGAAGTTGCCGGAATCCAGCAGCACCAGCGGCCTCAGGTCCGGCGGGATGACCGGGATGACCTCCATGATCATCCAGTCGGGCTGGTTGCCGGACTCGCGGAGGGCCTCGACGAGTTTCAGGCGTTTCGTGATATTCTTGATCTTCTGCTTCGAGCGGGTCTTGGTGAGCCCCTCGCGGAGACGGGTCGAGAGTTCCGCCAGGTCCAGCCGCTGGAGCATCTTCTTGACGGCCTCGGCGCCCATGTCGGCGTCGAACTCGGCGCCGTACTTCTCGCGGGCGTCGCGGTACTCGTCCTCGGTCAGCAGTTGCTTGGGCTTCAGCGGCGTGGGACCCGGGTCCACGACGATGTAATCCTGGAAGTAGATGACCTTCTCCAGGTCCGACACCTTCATGCCGAGCAGGGTGCCCAGGCGGCTGGGCATCGCCTTGAAGAACCAGATGTGAACGACGGGGGCGGCCAGGTTGATGTGGCCCATCCGCTTGCGGCGGACGCGGCTGTGGGTGACCTTGACGCCGCAGCGGTCGCAGATCATCCCCTTGTGCTTCGTGCCCTTGTACTTGCCGCAGAAGCACTCCCAGTCGCGTTCGGGGCCGAAGATGCGCTCGCAGAACAGGCCGTCGCGCTCCGCCCGGTAGGTCCGGTAATTGATCGTCTCGGGCTTGCGGACCTCGCCGAACGACCAGGACCGGATGTCGTTCGGGCTGGCCAGCGAGATCTTGACGCTGCCGTAATCGTTGATCTTATCGTAAACGGCGGTATCGATGGCCATATGGTTTGGCTCCTCAGTAAAGCAAGTAACGCCGTGACGCAGTAACGGAGTAACGAAGGCGTCCTGGGATGGGTTCGGCCGGGCAAACCCGGTCCGGCCTCTCCTTCGTTACTGCGTTACTTTGTGACTCCGTTACTCCGATGACTCCGCTACGTCGCGAACTCGCAGCACCGTGTCCGTTACAGCCGCTTCTTCTCCAGTTGGATGTTCAGGCACAGCCCCTTGACCTCGTTGCAGAGGACGTCGAAGGAGACGGGGGTGCCGGCTTCGAGGGTGTTGCGGCCCATGACCATGGACTCGTAAATCTTGGTCCGGCCCTCGACGTCGTCGCTCTTGACGGTGAGGAGTTCCTGGAGGATGTAAGCGGCGCCGTAGGCTTCGAGGGCCCAGACCTCCATTTCGCCGAACCGCTGGCCGCCGGAGCGCGCCTTGCCGCCCAGCGGCTGCTGGGTGATGAGGCTGTACGGCCCGGTGGCGCGGGCGTGGACCTTGTCGTCGACCAGGTGATGCAGTTTCATCATGTAGATACTGCCGACCGTCACGCGCTGGCCGAACGGTTCGCCGGTGCGGCCGTCGTAGAGGGTGATCTTGCCGTCGCGCGGCAGGCCGGCGTCCTCGAGGAGGTCGTGGATCGTGTCCTCCTTGCAGCCGTCGAAGACGGGCGTCTGGGCCTGGAACCCCAGCACGCTGGCCGCCCACCCGAGGTGCGTCTCCAGGATCTGGCCGACGTTCATCCGGCTCGGCACGCCGAGGGGATTGAGAAGGATCTCGACGGGCCGGCCGTCCGGCAGGAACGGCATGTCCTCGACCGGCAGGATGCGGGCGATGACGCCCTTGTTGCCGTGCCGGCCGGCCATCTTGTCGCCGACCGCCAGGGTCCGCTTGGTGGCGATCCAGATCTTGACCATCTCCAGGACGCCCGTGGGCAGTTCGTCGCCGCGCTTCAGCCGCGACACCTGCCGCTCCTTCTCGTCGAGCATTTCCTGGATCTTGGGCCACTCCCGGCCGCAGATGTCGCGGCCCTCCTCGTACGACTGCGACCGCGTCTGGAGCCGCTCGTAGTCGAACCGCTCGATCTGCTCGATGAGTTCGGCGTCGGTCTTCGCCTCGCCGTACACCTCGCCGGTGTCGGGGTCGGTGATCTTCGTGTGCAGGACGTTGTTGAGCGTCTCGATGAGGCTCTGGAACGCCTCGGTGATCTGCTCGTTCATGTCCTTGGCGATGCGGCGTGCCTCGCGGCTGCGGCGTTTGCGTTCGGAGTCGGAGAGGTGGGCGACGCGGCTGTACTTCTCGGCCCCGATGACGATGCCCTCGGTGCCCGCCGGCACGACGAGGGAGTCGTTCTTGACGTCCTCGCCGGCGCGGCCGAAGATGGCGTGCAGCAGTTTTTCCTCGGGCGAGAGTTCCGTCTTCGACTTCGGCGAGACCTTGCCGACGAGGATGTCGCCCGGCCCGACGCGGGTGCCGATGCGGATGACGCCCTCCTCGTCCAGGTTCCGCAGTTGCCGCTCCGAGACGTTCGGGATGTCGCAGGTGAACTCCTCGCGGCCGAGTTTCGTCTCGCGGACCTCCACGTCGAACTCGTCGATGTGGATGCTCGTGAACCGGTCGTCCCACAGGAGGCTCTCGGAGACGAGGATGGCATCCTCGAAGTTGTAGCCGTCCCAGGTCATGAAGGCGACCGAGACGTCGCGGCCCAGGGCGAGTTCGCCGTCGCTGGTGGCGGGCCCGTCGGCCAGGACCTGGCCCTCCTTGACGCGGTCGCCCTCGCGGACGATCGGCTTCTGGTTCAGGCACGTCCGCTCGTTCAGGCCGACGAACTTGCGGAGCGGGTACGCCTTCTCCCAGCCGTCGCGGTTCTCGACGACGAGGCGGCGGCCGTCGACGTACGTGACCGTCCCGGCCTCCTCGGCCTTGACGACCATGCCGGAGTTCTCGGCCACCGGCCGCTCCATGCCCGTCGCGACGACGGGCGGCCGGGGCTTCAGCAGCGGGACCGCCTGCCGCTGCATGTTCGATCCCATCAGGGCCCGGTTGGCGTCGTCGTGCTCCAGGAACGGGATGAGGCTGGCCGAGACGCCCACCACCTGCTTCGGGCTGACGTCGACGTAATTGACCTCGCCGGCGGGGACGCGGCGGGTGTCGCCGGCCTGCCGCCCGATGAGGGCGTCGGCCGTGATGCGTCCGCGGCTGTCGACGGGGATGTCGGCCGGGGCGAGCGTGTGCCGGATCTCCTCGTCCGCCCGCATGTACCGGATGTCGCCGTTCACCTTGCCGCGCTCCACCTGCCGGTACGGCGTGATGAGGAAGCCGTACGGGTCGACGGTGGCGTAGATGCCCAACTGGGCGATGAGGCCGATGTTCGTGCCCTCGGGCGTCTCGATGGGGCAGATGCGGCCGTAGTGCGAGACGTGGACGTCGCGGACCTCGAAGCCGGCCCGCTTGCGGTTCAGCCCGCCGGGACCGAGGGCCGACAGGCGCCGCTCGTTGGCCAGTTGGGCCAGCGGGTTCGTCTGGTCCACCACCTGCGAGAGTTCGCTCCGCCCGAAGAAGTACTCGATGGACGAGGAGACGCTCTTGGAGTTCACGAGCGTCCGGGGGGTCAGGTCCTCGGGGTCCTTCAGGCTCATCCGTTCCTGGACGGTGCGGCGGAGTTTGAGGAACCCCTTGCGGATTTCGTCGCCGGCCAGTTCCTCGATGGTGCGGAGGCGGCGGTTGGAGAGGTCGTCGATGTCGTCCAGATACCCCTCGCCGCCGCGAAGATTCAGGATGTAGCGAAGGCAGGCGATGAAGTCCTCCGGCCGGAGGGTCATCTCGTCCTCGGCCACGTCCATGTCGAACTTACGGTTCAGGCGGAACCGGCCGACCTTGCCCAGGCGGTACCGGTTGATGTCGTAGAACTTCTCCTGGAAGAGTTGCTTGGCCTTGTCGAGGTTGGGCGGGTTGCCGACCCGCAGCCGCCCGTAGATGTACAGGACCGCCTCGTCGTAGTTGGTGGTCTTGTCCTCGGCCAGGGTGTTGAGGACGAGGGGGTCGCACTGGGGATCCGCCACGACCTCCATCTGGCCGAGGGCGGAGTTGCGGATCTCGTCCCACTTCTCGCCCACCCGCTGGCCGGCCTCCAGGATGACCTCGCCGGTCTCCTTGTCGACCACCGGGCCCACCACGTACATGTCCTGCACGGGCGTGCCGCGCTTCACCTGGCTGAACCGCAGGAGTTTCGTCTCGTAGAAGAGGCGGATGAGGGTTTCGGTGTCGGCGTACTCCGGGTCCATCGCCCGCAGGAACGAGGTGACGGGGATCTTGGACGACTGGTCGATCCGCATCTGGAGCACGTCCTTCTTCGAGACGTTGATCTCGATCCAGGACCCGCGCTCCGGGATGATGCGGCAGGAGTGGAGGCGGCGGTCGCCGGCCTCCAGTTCCATGGAGAAGTCGACGCCGGGCGAGCGGTGCAACTGGCTGACGATGACCCGCTCGGCCCCGTTGATGATGAACTCGCCGCCGCCCATCATGATGGGCAACTCGCCCACGTACACCTCTTCCTCGATCGGCTCCGGGTACGCCTGCCCGCTGAGGCGGACCGTGATGCGGAACGGCCGGCCGTACGTCAACCGCAGCGCCCGGCACTGGTCGGGCGTGTACCGCGGCCGGCCCAGGCGGTACGTCAGGTAGTCCAGGCGCAGCGAGCCGTCGTAACTGGTGATGGGGAAGACCTCGCGCAGGACGGCCTCCAGGCCGTGGGCGTCGCGCTTGGACGGCTCGACGGCCTCCTGGAGGAAGTCGGCGTATTTCTCGGTCTGGATCTCCGTGAGGCTGGGGATATCCAGGACCTCGGCCACGCGGCCGAAATTGCGGCGTTCGTGCTCGCTCACCATATCACCTCGCCAGCAGAGGTTCGTGTGGGCCGGGCCGTCGGGCGGGGGCTCCACCCGGCCGGCGCCAAACACCCCGCGTTGTCATTCCGAGCGACGTCGCCGAAGGCGACGGAGTCGAGGAATCTCGCCATGGCTGTTGCCGTGTTGCGGCAGGCACGGCGAGATTTCCTGCGAGCCCTCCGAGTACGGCGCTCCGCTCGCCCCGATGCCGCCATACGGCCGCATCGGGGCTCGGTCGAAATGACCATCGAGCCGGACGACACCGGCCGGCGGCTCCCGTCTACTTCAATTCGACCGAGGCGCCGGCGTCTTCGAGTTTCTTCCGGAGTTCTTCGGCCTCTTCCTTGGTGACGCCCTCTCGGACGGCCTTCGGCGCACTCTCGACGAGTTCCTTGGCCTCCTTGAGGCCGAGGCTCGTGATCTCGCGGACGGCCTTGATGACGGGGATCTTCTTATCCCCCGCCCCGGTCAGGACGACGTCGAACTCGTCCTTTTCCTCTTCCTCTTCGCCGCCGGCCGCCGCACCCGGGGCCGCCATCGCCACGCCGACCGGCGCGGCCGCCTTGATGCCGTGGACCTCCTCGAGGTAGTCGCCCAGTTCCTTGGCCTCCAGGACCGTCAGGTCGACGATCTTGTCGCCGAGTTCCTTGATCCCTTTGCTCCAGGTCCGTTCCTGGGTCTCGGTTGCTGCTTCCGCCATTGCTCAAGCCTCCGATGCAAGTTCCTGCCCCGCGATGTGGCAGGGCCCTTCGTGTCCTCGGTTGCCGGACGGCCGCCCGGCGGGCGGCGCCGACCCCCCTCGGGTTACGATGTCTCGGACTCCTCCGCCGCCTCCGGCGCGTCCGGTGCCTTCTCCTGCTCCTGATCGTCGGCGGGGGCCTCGGGCGCCCGTTTCTCGACCTCCCGAATCTGCGACAGCAGCCCGCTCGCCGGCGCCGTCGCCAGGCTCACCACGCGCGACGCCTGGCCGGCAGCCCGTGCGACGACCTGGCCGATGAGTTCCTCGCGGCCGGGCAGTGTCGAGAGGTCCTCGATCTGCTCGCGCGACAGGACCGCCCCCTGGCTGAACCCGCCGCGAATCTCCAGGGCCGACAACGCCCTCGCCTGTTCCTGAAGGGTCTTGGCGATATCGACGATGCCGTCGGCCCCCCAGACGAGGGTGGTGGGCCCGTCGAAGAGGGCCTCGGCGCCGGCGAGCGGCCCTTCGCGGATGGCCAGGCGGCAGAGGCGGTTCTGCACCCGCATGGCGTCCAGGCCGCGATCGCGCAGCGTCGCCCGCAGCGTCACCATCTGGTTGGCGTCGATGCCCTCGGTATTGACGGCCGCCACGTCGGAGACCTCGCCGAACCGTTTGGCATACTCCTCGACGATACGTTCTTTGATGTACCGGCTCATCGGTTCATCCTGCTGGTGGTTCGCGCGCGGCGGGTCACCCGGCCCGCCGCGCCATGGGGCGCTGTCGCGCGGTGCATCAGCAGATACACCGCACGGCACTCTGTTTTTCTTCGCGCGCGGCACGCTTCTTCCTTGCCGCGCGCGGCGGCCCTACGCCTCGACGACGAGCGGGACGTCCAGGGATTTCAGGTCCAGTTCGATGCCCGGCATCATCGTGGCGCTGAGGCACGCCCGGCGGAAGAACCGCCCCTTCGCCGACACCGGCCGCAGACGCCGCAGGTGGTCCATCAGGGCACGGATGTTGCGGACCAGGTCGGCCTCGTCGAAACTCATCTTGCCGACGACGGCGTGGAGGTTCCCGCCGGAGTCGTTGCGGTATTCGAGTTTGCCCGCCTTGAACTCCGAGACGAGCGTCGGGATGTCTTCGCCGACGGTGCCGGCCTTCGGCGTGGGCATCTTGCCCTGGGGCCCGAGGATGCGGCCGAGTTTCGCCACGCTCGACATCATCTGCGGGTGCGCCACCGCCACGTCGAAGTCCATCCACCCGTCCTGGACCTTGGCGATGAGGTCGTCGGCGCCGGCGTCGGCGGCGCCGGCCTCCTTGGCGGCGTCGGCCATTTCCTCCGGGCAGAACGCCACGACGCGCCGCGGCCGGCCCAGGCCGGCCGGCAGCGAGACGGCGCCCCGGATGTTCTGGTCGGACTGTTTCGGGTCGATGCCCAGCCGCAGGTGCAGTTCCACGCTCTGGTCGAACTTCGGGCCGGGCAGGGATTGCAGCAGCCGGACGGCTTCCTCGAGGTCGTACGGCCTCGGCTCGACGGCCTCGCGGGCCTGGCGCAAGCGTTTTCCATGTTTCGGCATGCGTGCCTCCGTGGTTCGAGCCCCTCGGGCGCGCCTCGGGTCCCACAATGAGGGTTCCGGATGTCTACTCGGCGGCCGGCTCCGGCGCGGGTTCCCCCGCGGCGGCGGCGGATGCCTCCTCGGATTCGACCTCGGGCAGCGGCGCGGCGGCCTCGGCGGCCGTCTCCACCACCTCCACGCCCATGCTCCGGGCCGTGCCCGCCACGATACGGGACGCCGCCTCCAGGTCCGTCGCGTTCAGGTCCTGGATCTTGCGCTGGGCGATCTCGCGCACCTGGTCGCGCGTGACGCGGCCGACGATCTTCTCGTGCGGCTCGCCGCTGCCGACCACGATGCCGGCCGCCTGCTTCAGCAGGACCGCCGCGGGCGGGCTCTTCAGGATGAACGAGAACGACCGGTCCGCGTAGACCGTGATCTCCACCGGGATGGTCAGCCCCGGCTGGTCCTTCGTCCGGTCGTTGAACTGCTGGACGAACTGGCCGATGTTGACGCCGTGCTGGCCCAGCGCCGGCCCGACCGGCGGGGCAGGCGTCGCCTGGCCGCCGGGGCACTGCAACTTGATCTTCGCCGTCACTCGCTTCGCCATGCCGGTCCTTTACCTGCTCATGCGGCCCGCGCCGTGCTGCGCGCCGCGGCTACAAGGGGTTGTTGTCGTTCATTCCGAATTCCGCATTCCGCCATCCGAAATCAAATCGGCCCGACCTGCCAGTACTCCAGTTCCACCGGCGTGGGTCGGCCGAAGATCGTCAGGATGACCCGCACGAGACCCTTCTCCAGGTCGACCTCGTCCACGACGCCCTCGGCGTTCTCGAACGGCCCCTGCTTGACCTTGACCTGGTCGCCGGGCGCGTAGTCGACCTTCAGGGCGGGGGCCTCTTCCTCGCTGCGTTCGGCCTCGCCGAGCAGTTTCTCCACCTCGCCCGGGTCCATCGGCGTGGGCTTGCCCTCGGTGCCGATGAAGTCGCCCACGCCCGTCGTCTCGCGGACGAGGAACCAGACCTTCTCGGGCACGCGGCCGTCCTCGTCGGGCTCCATCTCGACGAACACGTACCCGGGGTAGAGTTTGCGTTCCGCCACGCGCCGCTTGCCGCCCTTCATCGTCGAGACGCGTTCGGTCGGGACGACGACGCGGGAGAGGCGGTCCTCGACGCCCTCGAGTTTGGCCTTCCGCTCCAGGGTGTCGCGCACCGTCTGTTCCTTGTTGGATTGGACGCGCAACACGTACCAGTGTTTGGCCATGGCCGTCGTCACCAGAGTCCGAGTCCCGGCGCCCGCAGCCCGGTAAAGGGGATACGGCACCCGCCGCCGAGCGTCCCGCTGACGAGGTAATCCACCACGAAGATGAAGGCGGCCAGGATGACGACCGTCACGATGACGACCAGGGTGGAACCCACGACCTCGGCCTTGCTCGACCAGGAAACTTTCTTCATTTCGCTTTCGGTGGCGATGAGGAAGTCGGCGGCCTTCGGCGCATTCAGGTATTTCGCCACCAACAGCGCGATGCCCGCAAACAGCAGGGCGGGCACGGCGTACGCCACGTACACGCGGTACGCAAAGTCCTTCGGCAGATACTGGACCAGCAGGGTCCAGACGTAATAGCAGACGATCAGGGCCACGAGGCCGGCGGCGCCGGCCGTCCCCAGCCGCACGTACCGCCCCTGCCCGGGTTTATACATCTGGAGGGCCACGCTGTGAGGTCCTTACACGCCGGGTCCCGCCCGGAGAGGTCTGGCAGGGGCGGAGGGACTCGAACCCCCAACCGTCGGTTTTGGAGACCGGTGCTCTGCCAAATTGAGCTACGCCCCTGTGGGCCGCCGCGCCGGCCTTACTTCTTGCGTTCGCGGTGCTCCGTATGTTTGCGCTCGCGCGGACAATACTTCTTGATGCGAAGTTTCGCGTTCCCGCGCGTCTCCATCTGCGTGCGGTAGTTGCGGGCCCCGCATTCGGTGCATTCCAGCGTCACGTATTCGCGCATCGACCTCTTCCCGGAAACGAAGGGCCGCGCCGCTGCGGGCCGGCCTCAGCCGGCCGGTCCGAGCCGACGGCCCCTGAGACGCGCCGAGCCGTCCGCGTGCTCCGCCGGCCGGCTCCCGCCGTCTGTGTGCGATGGTCGGGTCACTCGATGATCTTCGAGACGACGCCGGCGCCGACGGTCCGGCCGCCCTCGCGGATGGCGAACCGCAGGCCTTCTTCCATGGCGATGGGCGTGATCAGTTCGGCCTTGATCCCGATGTTGTCGCCGGGCATGCACATCTCGGCCCCGCCCACGAGTTCGATCGAACCGGTGACGTCGGTGGTCCGGAAGTAGAACTGGGGCCGATACCCGCTGAAGAACGGCGTGTGCCGCCCGCCCTCCTCCTTCGTCAGAACGTAGACCTCGCCCTCGAACTTGGTGTGCGGCGTAATGGAGCCGGGTTTGGCCAGCACCATGCCGCGCTCCAGTTCGTCCTTCTCCACCCCCCGCAGCAGGACGCCGATGTTGTCGCCGGCCTGGCCCTGCTCCAGGGTCTTCTGGAACATCTCGACGCCGGTGGCGACGGTCTTGCGGGTCTCCTGGATGCCGACCAGTTCGACCTCGTCGCCGACCTTGATCACGCCGCGCTCGACGCGGCCGGTGCCCACCGTGCCGCGGCCCTTGATGCTGAAGACGTCCTCGACGGGCATGAGGAACGGCTTGTCGATCTCGCGCTCGGGCACGGGGATGTACTCGTCCATGGCCTCGAGGAGTTCGGCGATGGGCTTGGCGTCCTCGTGGTCGGGGCTGTCGGCCTGGAGGGCCTTCAGGGCCGACCCGTGGATGATGGGCGTGTCGTCGCCGGGGAACTCGTACTTCGAGAGGAGTTCCCGGACCTCCATCTCGACCAGTTCGAGCAGTTCCTCGTCGTCGACCAGGTCGACCTTGTTCAGGAAGACGATGATCTTGGGCACGTTCACCTGCCGCGCCAGCAGGATGTGCTCGCGCGTCTGGGGCATCGGGCCGTCGGCCGCGCTCACGACCAGGATGGCCCCGTCCATCTGGGCCGCCCCCGTGATCATGTTCTTGACGTAGTCGGCGTGGCCGGGGCAGTCGACGTGGGCGTAGTGCCGGTTCGCCGTCGAATACTCGACGTGGGCGGTGGCGATGGTCAGGATCTTGGTCTCATCGCGCCGGCCCTGGGACTCGGAGGCCTTGGCGATCTCGTCGTACGACTTGTACGTCGAGAGCCCCTGCATCTCCATGACCTTGGTCATCGCGGCCGTCAGCGTGGTCTTGCCGTGGTCCACGTGACCGATGGTCCCCACGTTGACGTGCGGTTTGGTGCGTTCGAAGACTTCCTTGGCCATAACCCTGGTCTCCGCTCTAGTGGGTTCGCGTCCCTCGTTCGCCCGCGCGGCGGCGGGCCTTCCATCGTTCCCGTATTGCTATGGCAGACACTGTGGCCGGCGGCCGGACCAACAGTTGACTCCCGGCGTCCGGAAATGGAGCTGGCGATGGGGGTCGAACCCATGACCTCGTCCTTACCAAGGACGCGCTCTACCACTGAGCTACGCCAGCGCCGCGCGTGAATCGGTTCGACCGCCCCGCCGGCCGCCTCGTGCCCGGTCCGCGCCGCCGCAGGCGCTTGCCCCACCGCGGCGCATGGCGCAGACCAACCACCGACCCTAGAACGGTCCATGATAGCGCCTTGGCCGGTCCTGTCAACCGAAAAATCCGGGCACCCGGCCAATTCTCGGCCGCGCCGGCGGTCGTCTCTCGCCCCTCGTGCGGGCCGCCACGCATACCTGGCCGGCCGGCGTGGGGCGGTTCGCGGCAGCCGGCCCGTCGGGACCGTCCGTTGCAGATGGAGCGGGCGATGGGAATCGAACCCACATGACCGGCTTGGAAGGCCGGGGCTCTGCCGTTGAGCTACGCCCGCCGAACCAAGTCCAAAGTCGCGAGTCCAAAGTCCAAAGTCACCGGCCCACAAAACGCCCGTCCTGCCCGCCGTTGACTTTGGACTTTCGACCTTGGACTGCCGTTCCCGACTTTGGACTCTGGACTGCCTTTCCGACTTTGGACTGCCGTTCGTGGTGGTGAGGGGAGGATTCGAACCTCCGAAGGCTGAGCCAGCGGATTTACAGTCCGCCCCCTTTGACCGCTCGGGAACCTCACCACATCAACAAGTCCAACGTCGCGAGTCGAAGGTCCAAAGTCACCGGCCCGCAACGCCTCATCGCCTGCCCGCCGTTGACTTTGGACTTTGGACTTTCGACTCTGGACTGCCGTTCCTGGAGCCGGCGGGGAGGCTCGAACTCCCAACCCCCGGTTTACAAAACCGGTGCTCTACCGTTGAGCTACGCCGGCCGCCGAGACGGTACAGTATACGGCCCCCATCGGCATTTTCAAGGTTCCGCCGCCGGGATTTCGGCGGCCGCGTCGCGTCACGCCCGGCAGGAGTTGCCGTCGGGCGCGGCCGCCGGGAACCGCCCCGGCGGCCGCGCACAAAACGGATCACGCCGCCGGCGGTTTCCCCTACACATCGCCCTCCGGAATTGGTAGAAGAGGCGCGGACCGGCGGGACGGGGCACGGCACGCCCGCCGCCCATCCGCATGACGCGTCGTGACCACGCAGGGAGCAAACGATGCCCACCTATTTCGAGTTCGAGGCCAGCCTCATCGGCGTCAAGCCACGCGCCTGGCGCCGGTTCCTGCTCGACGCCGATGCCACCTTCAACGACCTGCACCTGGCCATCCAGGACGCCTGCGGCTGGGACGACTGCCACCTGCATGCTTTCCGGGAGAAGGAGCGGTCGCGGCCGGCCATCGCCACCAACGCCGGACCCGACTTCGGTCCCGGCTCGAGTACGGTGCCCCTGAGATCCTGCTTCGCCAAGGGCGGTGACCGGTGCGTGTACGTGTACGACTTCGGCGATTCCTGGATGCACCGCGTCCGCCTCAAGGCCGTCCGCGACCTGCCGGAACGCTTCCACCGCCGCCTGACCGGCGGGAAGCGGGCGTTTCCCATGGAGGATTCCGGAAGCATCCCCGGCTACTACGCCTGCGCCGCCGCCGCCGGGGCCATCGACCCGGACGAACTGGGCATCACGGAGACGGACCTCGAAGAGAGGCGCGAGTGGATGGATCCGGACTGGCATCCCGACGCCTTCGACCTGGACGCCACGCGCGACGCCTTCGACCTGGACGAACCGTATGAACCGTCGTCGGAGGCGGCCGTGGCAGCCGGCGACGACGCCCTGTTCGGCTTCCCGGAGGACGACGACACGCTCTTCGGCTTCTTGGATGACTTGGATGACGAGGACAACGACCTTCTCGGCTTTGACGACGACGACCTCGACGGGTTGCCGGAAGAGCCGGACGACGCCCTGGGCGTGCTCGGCCTGCTGGAGGGCGCGATCCGTGTGCCGGCCGGCTACCCGATTCCGGTTTCCGTGCCGCGCGAGATGCGGACCCTGCTGCTCCCGGTGGCCTCGGGGCACGAGCCGGTGGCGGCGGCGCTGCGCGGCGGCCGGCCGGACAGCCCCATGGTCAACATGACGGTGGACCAGGTGCACGGCCTGCTCGATCGGATCGCCGACACCATGGCCGAAGCCGACGAGGCCACGCGCGAGCGGCTCCAGTCGGCCGGCGACCGCCTCTACGGCGCCACCCTGCCGTACGTCGAGACGGAGGACATCGGGGCCATCGGCTTCCCGTCCGAGGAGACCGCCGACAATCCCATCGAGGACCTGATCCTCGAGGTCGAAAACGCGCTGCTCCTGCACCTGGGCCTGATCGACAAGGAGGAACTCGCCCGCCGCACCGGCCGGACGCTCGCGACCCCCGACGAGGCGGCCGGCGTCCGCCTGACCGGACCCCAGCGCGAGGCCATCCTGGAGAACGTCCCCCTCTCGGACGAGATGCGCAAGCGCCTGGCGCTCGACTCGCCGCGCAGCGCCACCGTGTCCGCCCCGCTCAGTGACCTGGCCGAACTGCAGGAGAATCTGGAATCGGCCGTCGAGAACACCTCCGGCAACCTCAGCCAGAAACTCTGGCGGGCCCTGCAGCGCCTCCGCGAGACGCTGGATGCGTACCTCGTCCTCCAACCCCCGAGCGCAGGCGGCAACGGCGACGGGGCGTGAAAAAGGTTCCAGGTGAAAAAGGTTCCAGGAGTCTTTTTCGCGAATCGATTGACACGACAACGCTAACTCGCGCGCCGCGGGTCTCCGCACCCGCCGCGATCCGAACGGGAGGCCGGCGGCGCCGTCGCAGACCCGTCATGCCAACCGTCCGATAACCCGGAATTTGCTCAAGCAAGGACTCTCCCCATGCCGATACCGCTCTTAGTCCGGCGGAAACCGGACTGCGACGACCTTCCCCTGCCCCGGTACATGAGCGAGGCGGCGGCAGGGATGGATGTCTGTGCCGCGGTCGACGAGCCCATGACGCTCGACCCCGGCGACATCCGCCTCGTCCCGACGGGGCTCTTCGTGGCCGTCCCGACGGGCTACGAGATCCAGGTGCGGCCGCGGAGCGGCCTGGCGCTGAAGCACGGCCTGACGGTCACCAACGCGCCCGGCACCATCGACGCCGACTACCGGGGCGAGGTCGGCATCATCCTCGGCAACGTCGGCCGCGAGCCGTACACGGTCACGCGCGGCATGCGGATCGCCCAGTTGGTCGTGGCGGCCGTCCAGCGGGCCGAGGTGCAGGTCGTGGACGACCTGCCCGAGACCGTCCGCGGCGACGGGGGCTTCGGATCGAGCGGCACGCATTAGCGCCACGGAACTTCGCGCGGTGGGCCGGGAGCCCCACCGCGCGGAATGCACTTTGTCATTTCGACCGAGTCTCGATGCGGTCATCCGCATCGAGGCGAGCGGAGAAATCTCGCCTTTCATTGCACGACAGACTGAACGACGAGATTTCTCGACTCGGCCCTTGCGGGCCTCGCTCGAAATGACATCGCAAGCTCGCCACACGCTAGAAAGTGCACACCTGTGAAGCCGACCAGCCGAGCCCGGACCGCCGCCGCCGTCGTCACGGCCGTGGCCGGGCTGTTCCTGGCCGGCAGCCTCTTCTCGTTCCATCCGGCGGACCCGCCCTCGGAGGCCGTCTATCCGCCCAACGTGCCCGTGCGGAACTGGTGCGGCGACGCCGGCGCCCACGTGGCCTACGGGCTCCTGTCGGCCATCGGCGACGCCGCCTACCCCCTGGTGCTGTTCGTCCTGGCGGGCTCGCTCCTCTGGGTCTCCCGCGACACGGTCGACAACAAGATCTTCCGCGTCGTCGGGGCGGCGATGCTGACGCTCGTCGTGTCGCTGGTCTCGGCGATGATCGCCGTCGACGCCCGCCTGCCGGAGGGCAACGGCGGGGTGCTGGGCCTGGCCACCTGGCTGTACCTGGAACCGCGCCTCGGCACGTTCGGCACGGTCCTGCTCATCGTGCCGACGACGGTGGTCGGGCTGCTGCTGCTGACGGACACCTGGCTCATCATCCTGCCGCTGGCCGTCTTCAAGTGGGTCCGCGACCGGGCCCGGGCGCCGCAGGCCCGTCTGACGACGACGGCGGCGGCCATCGCCGGGGCGGCCGGCTCGCGCCTGGTCGGCTTTGCCGAGGCGGCCGGCTCCGACCGCGAGGAGGCCGCCCGTCCGCGGGCCCGCAAGCAGCGCAAACGCCGTCCCGAGACCGACGAGCGGGACGACGAGGACGCGGACGCCGCGGCCGCCACCGCCACGGCCGTCGCCGACGCCCCGGCCGAGGAGGTCGAGGAGGAGGGCGAGGCCCCGCCCCTGCCGCACAACGTCATCATCCGCGACGCCCGCTCGCCCCGGCCGAAGACCGACACCGACGCCGAACCCGGCGCCCTGCCGTTCACGCCGGCGCCCACGACCGCCCGCAGCCACGACTATCAACTGCCGTCCTTCGACCTGCTGGAGGACGCCGAGGCGGACGACGACGAGGCGGACGAGGACGCCATCCGCGCCAGCGCCGAGGTCCTGACCGAAACGCTCCAGGAGTTCGGCGTCTCGGCCCAGGTGGTCGCCATCGAGACGGGGCCGGTGATCACCCAGTTCGAGGTGGCCCTCGCGCCCGGCGTGAAGGTGGGCAAGGTCATCGGCCTCTCCGACGACATCGCCATCGCGATGAAGGCGCCGAACGTGCGGATCGTCGCCCCCCTGCCCGGCAAGGACACCATCGGCGTCGAGGTGCCGAACACGCGCCGCCAGATCGTCCGCCTCCGCGAAATCGTCGACGCCGGCAAGGCTGCGCCCAAACGCCTCAGCCTGCCGCTGTACCTGGGGAAGGACTCCAGCGGCCAGGCGCTCGTCAAGGACCTCGGCGTCATGCCGCACCTGTTGATCGGCGGCACGACGGGCTCCGGCAAGAGCGTGTGCCTGAACGCCATCATCATGTCGCTGCTGCTGACGCGGACGCCGGACGACCTCCGGATGATCCTGATCGACCCGAAGATGGTGGAACTCTCGGTCTACCAGAAACTGCCGCACCTCCTCTGCCCGGTCGTCAACGACATGCGGAAGGCCGAGGCGATCCTCGGGTGGCTGGTCGACAAGATGGAGGAACGGTACCGGCTGCTCTCCCGGGCCGGCGTGCGGAACATCGCCGCCTACAACCGCCTCGGCCGCAAACGCATCGTCGAACGGTTCCAGCCGTCCTCGCCGGAGGAGGAGGCCCGGCTCACCGTCCACATGCCGCACATCGTCGTCATCGTCGACGAACTGGCGGACCTGATGATGGTCGCCGCCAAGGAGGTGGAAGGCCACGTCACGCGCCTCTCGCAGAAGTCGCGGGCCGTCGGCATCCACCTGGTCATGGCCACGCAGCGGCCGAGCGTCGACGTGCTGACCGGGCTCATCAAGTCGAACCTGCCGGTGCGGGTGGCGTTCCAGACCGCCAGCCGCATCGATTCCCGCACCATCCTCGACTCGATGGGGGCCGAGAAACTCCTCGGCCAGGGCGACCTCCTCTTCATGACCCCCGGGGCCAGCAAGTTCACCCGCGCCCAGGGCGCCTTCGTCAGCGACACCGACATCCAGAACGTCCTCGACCACATCACGCAGAAGGCCGAACCGGAGTTCCAGCGCGAACTCGTCCAACTCAAGCCCGAGGGCGAGGACGACGCCGACGACGCCCTCCTCGCCGCCGGCGCCGACGACGAACTCTACGCCAAGGCCATCGAAATCATCCTGGAGCACGAGCGCGGCAGCGTGAGCCTGCTCCAGCGGCGGCTCGGCATCGGCTACGGCCGGGCCGCACGCCTCATCGACCAGATGGCCGAGGACGGCATCGTCGGCGAGTACAAGGGCAGCCAGGCCCGCGAAACGCTCATCACCCTGGACCAGTGGGAGGCCCTGAAGGCCCGCCGCGCCGGCGACGACGGCGAGGATGACGCAGCCGAGGACGACGAGGACGACGCGGGGGACGCGGACCCGGACGACGACGAGGCGGACGACGAGGACCCGTATCTGACCGACGAGGAAGCCGACATGGAGACCTGACCTGGCCCCCCAACCAGGCAGAGGTGCGGCCTGTCCCCCCCCTCACGGGCCGTGCCGACCCCGGAGCCGCGTTCGCCCCCTACCGCGGCTCCGATTTTTTGCGCGAGTGCCACGGCCGGTCTTGTCCGGCCGTGCGCCCGTGTGGTGGCTACGGGAGATATCCGTGTGGCCCGGCCGGTCTTGTCCGGCCGTGAGTTGAAGGGGTGAGGCACCGATTGACGAGCAATCGGTGGCACCCGGCGAGGGGAAATCGCTCAGCCGCCCGTCGCGATCGGCGCGCTGTGAGGTTCGGCGGAGGCCTGCGCCGCGTCGCCGCCCGAGTGCATGGCGGTGATCTCGTCCCACGTGGTCACGCGGTTGCGGCCCATGCCCTTGGCGGCGTAGAGGGCCTCGTCGGCGCGGGCCACGATCTCGTGGACCGTGGCGTTCTGGCCGGGGCCGACGGCGGACACGCCGAAGCTCGCCTGGATCGGCACCACCTTCTTCCGGTACGGGGCGCCCTTGTCCTGGAGCGTGCGTCGGACGGTCTCGGCGATGGCGGCTGAACTGTCGAGCCCGGAGTCCGGCAGGACGAGCAGGAACTCGTCGCCGCCGTACCGGACGAGGATGTCGCTGGCGCGGAGCCGGTCCCTCAGCAGGTGCCCCACGTGGGCCAGGACGGCGTCGCCCGCCTGGTGCCCGTGCGTGTCGTTGATCCGCTTGAAGTGGTCCAGGTCCATCATGACGAAGCCGACGGGGGCGCGTTTGCGGCGGGCGCGGGCCATCTCGCGCTTGATGTACCCCTCGGCGTGGCGGCGGTTCACGAGGTCCGTCAGGAAGTCGAACTCCGCCAGTTGCCGCAGGCTCGAGTTGTCCGCCTCCAGTTGCGAGTTGCTGGCGTTGAGGTCGCGGACCCAGCCCACGACGCCCAGGGCGATGGCCACGTATCCCAGGGCGTAGATATAGACGCTCTCCCATCCTTCGGCGTCGTCGGTCAGGGCGCCCGCCTCCCACTGGCGGAGGAAGTCGGCCACCTCGGCGCCGAGCAGGCAGAGGAACCCGCCGACCATCGCGACGACGACCCGGCCCTTCGCCCCGCGGCGGCGGCCGAAGATGAGGAAGGTGGCCGCCACCCCGAGCAGGACGATCAGCCGGATCAGATACAGCGAAACGGACGGTGTACCCATGGGCAACCTCGTCCCACCCCGCGGCGCGTGCGCCTGTCCCCCCTTTGCGCGTGTCCGGAACGCCGTCGCGACGGCGGGCCATGGCGGCCCGCAGCGGCCGGGCGGTCCGGCCCGCCCCGGGGAGCCGGGGGCGGTTGCCGTCGCCACCCACGCGTCCAGCGGTGTCTCGCCGATCGGGGCGCCAGGGGCGGCGTCCGGATGTGCACCGCTGCCCGCGCAGGCCCCACCCAGCGCCCGCCGGAGAACGGCGGCCCAATCCATTCATACGTCGGCTGAAGGCCTCTCAGGCTTTAAGAAAAGCGCCTATGACATCCATCTTGCCCATGTTTACGGCGGGAAAGGGCTTTGCGGTGGCCCGAACCGGCGCGCCTCGCGTATAATCGGCCCGAACCCTCAGCGCGAAGGAACCCGCATGGAGATTCAACCGTTCGTCCTCGGGCCGCTCCAGGTCTCGGCCTACGTCGTCATCGAGGCAGAGGAAGCGATGCTCGTCGACGGCCCCGACGGCGCCGAACGCATGGTCGAATTCGTCCAGCAGCGCGGCGCCACGCCCGTGGTCCTCGTCAACACGCACGGGCACGCCGACCACATCCAGGGCAACGCCCTGCTGAAGGAGACGTGGCCCGACATGACGCTCGCCATCGGCGCGGCCGACGCGCCGCTGCTCGTCCATCCGATGAAGAACATGTCGCCGCTGATGGCCGCCTGGGTCAAGAGCCCCGAGGCCGACCGCCTGCTCGCCGGCGGCGATCGCATCACCGTGGGCGGGACGGATTTCGAGGTGCTCGAAACGCCCGGCCACTCCCCCGGCGGCATCAGCCTGTACTGCCCGGAGGGGCCGGACGGCACGGGCGTCGTCTTCACCGGCGACGCCCTCTTCGCCGGCGGCATCGGCCGGACCGATTTGCCGGGCATGAGCGAGGAGACGCTGCTGGCGGCCATCCGCCGGCGCCTGCTCACCCTGCCGGAGGAAACGGTCGTCTACCCCGGCCACGGGCCGGCCAGCACCATCGGGCGGGAGAAGCGGAGCAATCCGTGGCTGTAGCGATTGCGGATTGCAGATTTCGGATTTCGGATTGCGGAATTCGGATTTCAGATTGAACGGCAACGGCAAAGACCACGGCGAGATCCCTCGGCTGCGCTCGGGATGACAATGGAAGGCCGCATGCCACGGCTCGCGGCCTGTTGCCTCCCCTTGTCACCCCGAGCGAGCGCAGCGAGTCGAGGGGCCTCGCCGTGGCCGTTACCGCTGCCTGTTGCCGGTTGCCTGTCGTTCAAGACGAGATCCCTCCGCGAGGCCTCGGTCGGAATGACTTAAATCGGTCCCCGCGCGCCAATCCGGAATCCGAAATCCGAATTCCGAAATGAAAAAGGGCCGCCAACCCGGTTCCCCACAAACCGAGCCGACGGCAAACGAATCCCATCCCGTCAGTGCGGCTACGGCGACGCCGCAAGAAACTCCTCGGACGAGACGTTGCGCGTGATGCGGAAGTTGTCGACCAGGACGCGTGCGCCGCGGACCTGGACACCCGCCCGTCCGCCGTCCAGCGGCGCCACGCCGGGCTGACCGGTGTCGGTCCACGCCACGTGCCAGGCGAGCGGCTCGGGCGTATCGCTCCGCCAGACCTTGCCGGCCACGGTCGTGCCGTCCTCGGCGTGCTGGACGCGGATCTTGAGGGTATACCACCACCCCTCGGCGGGCGGCAGGACGAGTCGGTGCGTCTGTCCCACCAGCGGGGCCGTCTCCGCCCCCGGCCGCGCGATCTGCTTGATGATCCGCAGCCGCTGCGGCGACAGTTCCAGGCCGTAACCCGTGTGCTCGGACCCGCGACAGGCCACCGCCGTGACGGCGAAGTCGGCGTCGCCCTCCAGCACCTTCACGTCCAACCGGACGGTGTAGTCGGCCCACTCGGGTTCGCCCGTGACGAACTCCGTGCCGGCGCCCTGGCTGAGGGCCCGGCCCACGGGCACGTCCACGACCTCGAACTCCCCGCCGCGCACACGCACCAGCGTCCAGTTCTTCGGCATGGGGCCGACGGCGTAGTCGTCGAAGTCGACCGCCACGAGGGGTTCGGGGTCGGGCCCGGCGGCCATGGCGAGTTCGGTCTCGAACGTCCGCCGGACGTACTCGGCCAGGGGCCCCTCCTCCAGGCGGTGGAAGCACTCGCCGGCGGCCCGCCCGTCCCGCAGTTCATACCGATACAGGTAGCCGGCGGCGAACCAGAAGCGCGGCTCGGCGGCGGCGAGGTCCTCGTAATGCCGGACGGCCTCGGTCACGTCGCCGGCGCCGAGGGCCAGGTCCGCCCGCACCAACCGGGCCAGCGGCGTGCCGGAGACCCCGTCGGCCTCGTCCAGGACGAGGGCGGCCTCGGCCCGGTGGCCGAGCACCGCCAGGCACCAGGCCCGGAGGACGGCCCCGCGTCCGTCGGCGGGCAGCAGGTCGAGGGCGGCCTCGTAGTCGCCGGCCAGCAGGCGGCGTTTCGCCGCCGCCAGCGGACGCTCCACCACCTCGCGGGTCAGGGTCCGTCCGGCGGCCTCGCCGGCCGCGTTCGCGGTCAGGGCGAGGGAGCCGAGCATCGGGCCGCCCCGCCGGGGCGCCCGGGCCGCGGCGTCGGGCACCGGCCGCCTCGCACGCACCTGCTCCAGCAGGAAGCGGACGTCGCGGGTCTGGCGGTCGTGGCGGGGCCGTTCGGCGATGGTCGCGATGAGCAGGAGGTCGGCCACCTGGGGGACGGACGGCTCCGGCCGGGCGAGTTCCTCGCTGACGGCCGCCCGGGCCACGGGACCCAGCGGGCGGAGTTCTTCCGCCCACGTCGCGTCCCGGCCCGTCCGGACGAGTTGCTCCAGGGCGCCGTCCGGGCGGACGGGGTGCGGCATGCTGGACCAGATGCCGACGGCGACGAGGAAGAGGGCCGCCGCCGCAAAGGCCGCCGGCAGACCCCAGCGGACCCATCGGGTCCGGCCGGCCCAGGCGCCGATCGAGCGGCGGAAGGGCCGGCCCAGGAGGCCGCGAACCCGGGCCCGGCGGAAGAGGGCCTCGGCCGCCTCGGCCGAGAGGTCCGTCCGGGTGGCCTCGGCAAGGTGTTGGAGGGAGGCGGTGGTTTCGCGCACCGCCTCGGCGCGGTCGCGGCAGTCGGGGCAGTCGCCCAGATGCCGACCGAGGTCGCGGTCGCGGTCTCGCGGCAGCATGCCGCGGGCCGCCTCGTACCATTCATGCGCGGACGGGCAATCCATGGTCTGAACTCTCCCCCCGTATCGCTCTCGTGTGGCCGCTAGGTCCGGCGCGGTCCCGTGCGAGGGACCGCTGTCTCCAGCCGGTCGGATATGCCCCTTCGCCGCCCCCAACGGGGGCCGGCCTCATCCGCTTATACGACTAACCGGGCGATTCGTCGGGCGTCTCCGGGATTTTCTCCGTTTCGTTACGTCGGTAGAACTTGCGGAGGTACTCCAGGCCGTAGTCCATGCGGCTGCGGGCGGTGGACTCCGGGCACCCCACGATGGCCGCAATCTCGCGGTACGACAGTTCCTGCAGCGCCCGCAGGACGACGACCTCGCGGTACGGCAGGGGGAGGTCGTCGACGGCCTCGGCCAGTTTCTCGAGTTCTTCATGGGAGGCCACGGTCTCCTCGGCGGCGGCCGGCGCCGGGCCGAGGGCCGACTCCGAGAGGGCGCGGAAATCGTCCGGGACGACGGCCCGCTTCTTCTTCAGGAAGTCGGTCGAGAGGTTCCGCGCGATGGTATAGAACCAGGTGCTGAACCGCTTGGGGTAATCGTAGCGGTCGGCCTTCTGGAGGACGCGGAGGAAGGTCTCCTGGGCCAGGCTCTCGGCCTCGGCGCGGTTGCCGACCAGGCGGTAGACGTAACTGGTGATGGGCCCGCGGTATCGGGCGAAGAGGAGGCTGAACGCCTCCGCGTCGCGGCGGCGCTGGATGCGGAGCATGAGGTCTTCGTCGCTGGCCGTCCGGTCGTCCATCGGGGCCGCCTTGCCGCCGGGGGCCCGGCCGCGGGGCCGACCCCGGTCACTCGGTGGGAGACTGGTCCGCGTCGGCCTCGCCGTCGCCGGGGGCGCCGGCGCCGTCCTGGCCGGGCTCGCCGACGAGGAGGCCCCACCGCCGGGCCACGGCGCGCAGCCGCTCGGTCAGTCCGAACCCGAAACTAAACACGACCGGCGTCAAAATCAACGTGAAAACGGTCGAGATCAACAGCCCCCCCACCACCACCGACCCGAGGCCCTGGTACAGTTCGCTGCCCGGCCCGGGCCGGAGGACGAGCGGCAGCATGCCCAGGATGCTCGTCATGGTGCTCATGAAGATGGGGCGGATGCGGCTCTCGACGCTGTCGACGATGGCCTGCTTGATCTCCAGCCCGTCGTTGCGGTGGAAGTTCAGCGCCTGGGCCACCACCAGGATGGCGTTGTTGACGACGATGCCGATGAGGATGACGAAGCCCAGCATCGTCACGACGTCGAGTTGCGGCGGGGGCGTGCCCAGCAACTGGTTGTAGCCGCGCATCGCCCACAGCATGCCGAACCCGCCCACCATGGCGAGCGGCACGGTGAGCATGATGACGAAGGGGTGGGCGAAACTCTCGAACAGGGCCGCCATCAGCAGGTAGACGATCACCAGCGCGATGACGAGGCTCCACTGGAGTTCCCGCCACATGCGCACGAGGTCCCGCGCCTGGCCGCGCACCTCCGGGATGTAGTTCGACGGGATGATGCCCGCCTCTTCCATGGGGCGGAGGACGTCGCCCTCCACGGCCTCGGTGACGGCGCCGATGGCGGCGTCGGGGGCGAGTTGGACCTCCAGTTCGATGCTCCGCTGCTGCTCGGTGTGCTGGATGACGTTGTAGCCGGCGGCCGGCTGGACGGGCGCCACCTGGCCCAGCAGCACCGTGCCGCCTCGCGGCGTCCAGACGGGCAGGTCGCCCAGGCGCTCGATGTGCTCGCGATACCGCTCCCGGCCGCGGAGAATGAGGTCCAGTTCGTTGCCGCTCGCCTCGCGGAAATCGGCCACCTTCACGCCGTTGACGATGGCGCCGACGGTGAGGCCCACCTCGCGGGCGGAGAGGCCGGCGTCGGCGGCGCGCCGGCGGTCGACGACCGGCCGGATCTCCCAGTTGCCGCGCTTGTAACTCGGGTTGATGCCCTGGACGCCCGGCACCTTCTCGATGCGGGCCTGCATCCGGTCGCCGATGTCGTACAGGCGGTCGATGTCGTCGCCGCGGACCACCACCGTGATGGTCTGGCCGGCCAGGGTCCCCTCGCGCTGGAACAGGCCCACCTGCTGGACGAAGACGCGGACGCCGGCGATCGGTTCCTTCAGGTACTCGCCGTACTCATCCAGCCACTGCTGGTGCATGAACTCCGGCATGAACATCAGGGGCGTGTTGCCGACGGCCGCCCCCATCCGCGTGGCCAGCAGGCGGGCCTCGTCGGCGTCGGCGGCGCGGGCGCCGAAGAAGACCCGGTCCCGCAGGGTGACCATGAACGACTTCTCGACGCCCGGCAGGCCCATGATCCGGTCCTCGATGGTCTGGGCCACCTCCAGGTTGTGGTCGACGCTCGCCCCGGCCTCCGTCAGGACAAATCCCATCGCGAAGTTGCGGTTGCCCATGGGCAGGTACGTCTTGGGCGTGCTCACGAAGAAGAAGACCATCAGGTAGGCGAAGACGGCGAGGATGCCCCCGCCGACGACCGCCCGCCGCCCCACGCCCTGCATCAGCCAGTGGACCGTCAGCGTGATGCCGCGCTTCACCGTCGCGCCGGTCCAGTCGAGGAGATTCATGCGGTCGAGGGCGTCCATGCCCAGCGGCTGGCCCACGTCCGGATACATGCGGTCGAGTTTGAGGAAGAGGCGCGGCCCCTCGGCGCCGAGGGCGACGAACCCCGCCAGCAGCACCAGCCCCACCAGGTGCAGCGGCGTCAGGCTGCCCAGCATCATGGAGAGCATCGGGTCGCCGAACCACTCGGCCACCGGCGGGACGGCGCCGGTCAGGGCCACGAGGTCCACCGCCAGCCAGGCGAGGAGGGCGAGGGCAACGACGGCCATCAGGACCGTCACCGCCGCCGTCCCCACCAGGACGATGCGGACGGGCACGCGGCGGAGCAGGCGGCGGGTTGGGCCGGCCTCCTTCGGCTTCGCCTTCTGTGTCCGCAGGATCTTGCTCGAGAGCATCGGAATGACCGTCATCGAGACCGCCATCGACAGGGCCACGCTGACGGCGATGGCCAGCACGATGTCGCGGAACAACTGCCCCGCCTCTTCCTGGATGAGCAGGATGGGGATGAAGACGGCCACCGTGGTGAGGGTGGCGGCCAGCACCGCGCCCCAGACCTCGCCGGCCCCGTCCAGGGCCGCCCGGGCCGGCCCCTTCCCCATCTGCCGGTGCCGGTAGATGTTCTCGAGCACGACGATGGCGTTGTCGACGAGCATGCCGACGGCAAACGCCAGGCCCGCCAGGCTCACCACGTTCAGCGTCCGCCCGAACTGCCACAGGAAGATGAACGTGGCGATGAACGAGATCGGAATCGTGACGAAGACCGTCAGGATCGCCGACGGGTTCCGCAGGAACAGCAGGAGCACCGCCCCGGCCAGCAGGGCGCAGAAGATGACGTTCTCCTGCAACTGGTCGATCGACCGGTCGACGTACTCCGATTCGTCGTACACGACCTCCATGTGGCGGTCCATCCGCACCAGGACCCGCGTGTTCAGGTCCTCCACGCGCCGGTACACGTCCTGCATGATGGCGACGACGTTCTCGCCGGTCTTCTTGTGGACCGCGAAGACGATGCTGGGCGAGCCGTCGGTCCGCACGTACGCCTCGGCGTCCTTGAACTCGTGCTGGGTGACGTCGAGCAGTTCCTCCATGCGGACGTCGGGCATGCCGGGCCGGCGGAGGACGACCTGCTCGACGTCCTCGGCGGTGCGGAACTCGCCGACCGTCCGGACGACCCACCGGTTCTTCTCCTCGTCCACGTTGCCGCCGCGCGTGTTCTGGTTCTCGGCCGCGAGGAGCCCGACGAGGTCGCCCGGCCGAAGGCGGTACGAGGCCAGTTGGACCGCGTCGAACGTGGCCTGGACGATGCGTTCCCGGCCGCCGTACACCTCCACGCGGCTGACGCCCTGGATGCGCTTCAGTTCCGGCTCGAGGACGACCTCCGCGAGTTCGCCGAGGACGTCCTCGAGCCGGAACTGAAGCGCATCCAGGGCGTCAGCCGCGTG
>JAWODB010000227.1:0-20156 GCA_046483505.1 Phycisphaerae bacterium | reverse complement strand
CATTCGAAAGAGCCTGCGTGGTGACTGCCGTCCACGCGTCTCCTCTTCCAACCCCGTGCCACGGCCGGGCTTGTCCGGCCGTGCGTTTCGGCGGGCGAGGCGCACGGCGGGGCAAGGTCCGCCGTGGCACATCCGCTTCCAACCCCGTGCCACGGCCGGGCTTGTCCGGCCGTGCGTTTCGGCGGGCGAGGCGCACGGCGGGGCAAGGTCCGCCGCGGCACATCCGCTTCCAACCCCGTGCCACGGCCGGGCTTGTCCGGCCGTGAAAAGAACCGGCGGGGCAAGGCCCGCCGTGGCACATCCGTGCCCGGGCGCGGTGGCCCGGGCGTCGCCTCGGCGAAGCCGGGCTTTGCCCTGGCGAAGCCGGGAGCCCCACCGCGCGGGAGTCCGCGCGGCATTCAGCCTCACCCGCCCAGCCGCTGGATCAGGACGTCGGCGATGCGCTCGGCCGCGTGGCCGTCCCACTTCTCCGGCGCCGGGCAGGTGAACTCCTCCACGGCCGTGACCTCCCGGTACGCCGCCAGGATCCGCTCCGGGTCCGTGCCGACGACGCGGTTGCAGCCGACGTCGACGGTGACCGGCCGCTCGGTGCCCTCGCGCAGGGTGAGGCACGGCACCTTGAGGATGGTGGTCTCCTCCTGGATGCCGCCGGAATCGGTCAGGACGAGGCGCGCCTCGGCCATGAGGCGGAGGAAGTCGAGGTAGCCGAGCGGCTCCACGAGCCGCACCCCGCCCAGCCCGCCTTCCTTGTCATCGAAGTACCCGAACTGCTCCATGTTCTTGCGCGTCCGCGGATGGGCCGGGAAGACGACGGGCACGTCCTCGGCGATCGTGCGGACGGCCCCGAACAGGCGGCCGAACGTCTCCGGGTCGTCCACGTTGCTCGGCCGGTGGAGCGTCATGGCCGCGTAGCCCCCGGGCGCCAGGCCCAGGTCGTCCAGGACGGGGCTGGAGCGTGCCTTCTCGAGGCTCGCCAGCAGCGTATCGATCATCACGTTGCCGACGAAGTGGATCTTGTCGGCCGGCACGCCCTCGGCCTCCAGGTTCGCCAGGCCGCTCGGCTCGCTGACGAAAAGAAGGTCGCTGATCGCGTCGGTCAGGACGCGGTTGATCTCCTCGGGCATGGCGCGGTCGAAACTGCGGAGGCCGGCCTCCACGTGGGCCGTCGGCACGTGCAGTTTCGCCGCCACCAGCGCGCACGCGATGGTGGAGTTCACGTCGCCCACGACGACGACGACGTCCGGCTGCTGCTCGCGGACGACGGGCTCGAACCGCTTCATGATCTCGGCCGTCTGGACGGCGTGGCTGCCGGAGCCCACCTCCAGGTTCACGTCCGGCCGGGGGATGCCCAACTGCTCGAAGAAGAGGCGGCTCATCCGCTCGTCGTAATGCTGGCCCGTGTGGACGAGGATGGGGCGGGCGGCGTCGCGCTCGCCCAGGACCCGCATCAGCGGGGCGATCTTCATGAAGTTCGGACGGGCGCCGACCACGTTGAGAATCCGGACGGGCGTCGGGGGCATCAGGTCCCATCCTCCTTTGCATCTCGGTCCATGTGTTATCCCCCCGAAACGGCCGGGCCTTTGCCCGGCGGGGCCGCGACGAGGGCCGTCTGCCCCGCGGGGGCGTCGAGACTGTACCATGCCGCCGCCGCCGGCACCAGCACCGTATCGCCGGCGCTGACCGGCACCTCGCCGTCCGCGGTCGCGAGGCGGCCGGCGCCCGCCAGGACGATGACGGCCGCCCACGCCCCGTCCGTGGAGGCCCTCCACGCCCGCACTTCGACTCGCACCCGGGCCAGCGTGAACGCGGGACACGCGACGAGGCTCTCCACCGCCAGGCCGTCCTCGCGCCGCACGATCCCCCGCCCGCCGGAGGGCGGCAGGTCATCCGCCAACCGCACGGCCGCCAGCGCCTCCCGCACGTGCAGCGGCCGGGCCGTGCCGTCGAGGCCCACGCGGTCCCAGTCGTGGACGCGGTACGTCACGTCGGACGTCTGCTGGACCTCCGCCAGCACGACGCCGGGGCCGATGGCATGCAGGAGGCCGGCCGGCACCCACACGAAGTCGCCCGCCGCAACGGGCCGCACGTTCAGCAGGTCCTCAAGGCCGCCCTCGCCGACGGCCGCCTCCAGGGCGGCGAGCGACGTGCCCGCCGCGAGGCCCTCCACGACCCACGCCCCCGGGTCGGCGTGGAGGACGACCCAGCACTCCGTCTTGCCGGCCTCCGGCCCTGCCCCGCCGGACGACTCGTCCCCCGACGGATGGACCTGCACGCTGAGGCGGTCGGCGGCGTCGATGAACTTGACCATGAGCGGAAACGGCCCGGCCGGGCCGGACGCCGCGGCCGCGCCGCCGAGGATGGCGGCGGCGTCCTCGCGAAGGAGGTCCCGGAGGGTCCGGCCGGCGCGGGGCCCGTCGGCGACGCGGCTGCGGCCGTGGGGATGGTCCGCCAGTTCCCACGATTCGCCGATGGGCCGGCCCTCGGGCAGCGGCTTGGCCAGGAGGTCGGCCAGACGCCGCCCGCCCCAGACGCGCTGCTTGAACACGGGTTCCATTTTGAGCGGTCTCATGGCGGACTCTCGCCCCCCTGCGCGGTTCGGCGGCTGCTCCTTGTCGAGCCCGGCGTCGGGCGACACGGCCGCGCCGGCAGCGCTCCGTGGCCGGGTGGTGTGAGTATACGCCGCAGGCGCGAAAAAGCCTCGCGAAAACGCGAAGGGGCGGCCAGAGCGGCTTGACCTTGGGTGGTCGCGCGGGGGTTCCCCGTAACCATCGCGCTTCGTGCCGCCCGACGTTAGGCGCGGCGGGTGCGGAGACCCGCCGCGCGACCACCCGAACTCAAAACGCTACAGGCGACGAGGGATGAGCGGGCCACGGCGAAGACAGAATGTGACCGCTCAGGCGCGGCAGGAACGGAAATCGGTATGGCGTCCCCGGAATTGCCTCCCGGAATTGCCTGCGTCGGCTGGAGCGCCGCCTGGACCGGCGACTCGTCCCCGGCACCCCCGGCCGGCCGAGGAAGGACGAGGGAAAATAGTATTGTGTCCCCAGATAACCCCGTCGGTATCCACCAGGGCCGTCACGTTCATGTTCGCGTCCGTGGTGTAGTAGAGCGTATCGTCAATTGTACCGTCGGTGTCGGCGTCATGGAAGCGGACGACGGGCGAATCGACGTACCGCACGTCCCAGACGAACTGTTTGAGCGGGTTGGCCGCGTCGCCGCCCTCGTGGACCTCCAGCACCTGCCATTGGGTATTGTAGTAGGTGTCGAGGCCGGATTCACCTGCAACGTCCGTTTCGATGCGGCGCTTCTGGCCGTCGTATTCGTACGTGACGACGAGCGTGTCCTCGCCGGTGTCGAGATCGCCGGACTCGTCGGCGTCCTCGTAGACCGCGACGAGGCGGTTCCAGGCGTCGACCCCGAATAGACGGCTGGAAGCGATCCACCCTCCCGACAGCCGGCGGGCAAGCGTCAGAACCGCTTCCGGCTTGACAGAGACTTGCTCATAGATGGGTGTTACCGGAACTCCCCCGGAACTCCGTCTCAGAACCGTCCACATGACGGCGGCGGCTCGGGTGGCGCTAGGGTCCTGGCCCTTCTTGCTCCTGTATAACACCCGCCTCTTCAATGTACAAGACCCTGCCTCCGGGAAGACCGTGCGCCGAAGCACGCCATCCGCGTGACGTGGGACGCAGTGTTATCTGCACCAGTCCTGTATCAAACGGCGAGTCGTCGAGGAACTTCTGAGAAACAAGCTCTTCCTGGGATGTAGCGTAGTACCCCATCTGCTGCCTGAAGTTCTGCTGAGCCGCATGGACTATACGCAAATGCGTCATGGCTTCCAAGAAAGCACAATCGTGTGGAGATGCAAGGCCCCACCAACTCACGATCCAGTCCCCGCAAGGGCACCGACGTACATCAACCCCCATGGCTACCAGCAGAACGACGCAGGCAACCACGGCTAGCCCTAGCACCCATCGAGATGGCGTTGACATAACGTTTCCTGGGTTACTAACAGGTGCCGACCCTCGCAAGCCAAGGTAACGGAGAATTCCGGTGACACGCAACGTATCTCTTTGGGCTCGCGACTCGGGCGAGCAGGGGGCGCCGGATACCCGCTACCGCGCCGCCGGGTTCGGGTCAAGCCGAATTGCGTCCGTGTGGCCGGAACTCGGTCAATGCGACTGACGGGCACCAGGGAAACGGCCCCCATACGGGCCCGGTCAAAACAAGGGCGGGGCAAAACGCCCTTGACGCGGTGGGCGGTTATCAGTGTTTCCGGGCCCCGTCCCCGGAACTCAGGAATGGCCCTCCTTTTGTTCAACGCGTGGCACGGCGTGACCCTACCCGGCTCCTTCCATATCCCGCCACCTCCATTCCCACCTGGTCATGTGCCCTGCCGGGGATTCCAATCGCAGAAGTGCCGGACGCCCCGCTCGCCCAGAAAGCCCCACAGGTAGGCATTAAGCGGAACAACGATAGCAAGATATAGTATGGCCACACAGGGCGATACCTCCTTCGTCCCCAAATAATCCCCAATCCATATTAAGGGAAAGGTTGTTGCCTTTAGCATAATAAGAGCTGCCCCATGAACCCAGGGCTTATTTATTATATTCCAGCCTGTCCCCTGTGACGTGGCGAGCCACACGGCAAGCGCCACGCCAAAGGCCACGAGGTTGATTGTGGCGATTGCGCCTTGTACGCCCATCTTGTAAAGGTGCCAGCGCATCGAGCGCCTTTCGGTGCTGACCGTCACTTCATGTCATACGTTATGGCCTCAGTTGTCATCTGAAAGGAGACTTCAGATTCTTGGGCTGGGTCAACGTGCAACACCGGGAGGGGTCGTTCTCTTCGGTTATGCCCCGCTCTTTAAGCCGCTTATTGTATGTATCTATGATGTGGCTAGATCGAATCTCCAGGCCAAGCAGTTTTCCCACCTGCTCCACATCGTGGTCTGTAGGCGCCCTAGGCCCCTTCTCGAACCCCCACTCCTTCCATCTAATTGCTACCGCGCTGTAATCCTGAAGGTTCGCCCAAAGGCTGGCCCACTGGTCCTTTATTCTCTTGCACAGGAACTCGGGCTTCGCGGGCTCGGACCGCCCGGCGATGAGGTCCTCGAGGATTCTAGCGGCGTTAAGGCTCGACACCAAATGCGTCCCGGTGTAGGCCAGGGCTTCTGCTGCCTCCCTACTACTCGTGAGGCCCTTTAGGTGATCGTACGCATGAATCATCTCATGAGTGCTGTTGTCGATCAATCGAATAGTTTGCCCCCGGCTCGCCTCCCCCCTTTTCAAGAAGACCGTATCGCCCCAGCGCGCGAAGGAGGCAGTTTTAGTGCCAGTAAAGTCCTTTTCGCCGTAAGAGATCCTATCTGATATACTCTGCAATTTCTCAACGAACTTATCAACGCCGAAAGCTGCGACATAGTCGTATCCGGCGGGAGCCAGCCCCGTAATCGCCAGGCCAACTGCGTCTTTGAGTCGTAAGCGTTTTTGTCGGTCCTCAAACGCAAGGTCCTCCTCCAGTTGTTGTCTGGGCGACTTATAGGACGGCATAGCAATATCTGGGTCAATCAGCCCTGACGGATCTTGGGTGGATAACGGCTGGGAGCCCACATATGCATAGAGGCAAGGCCCGCCCGCGTACCCAATCGGGTCCCTCTGAATCCATCGCCCCAGGGTCGCGTGGTACATCCGGTGGCGGACGTGGTACAGGCCCGTCTCGGCGTCGAAGCGGTAGCCGGCGAAGAGGACGCGGTTGTCCCAGTCGGAACCGCCCGTGTCTTCCTCCCACTCCGTCACGGCGCCGTCGGCATCATCGGCCCCATGCAGCACGAGCACCTGGCCGTAGGCGTCAGCCCGAATGCGGAATTCGGATTGCGGAATGCGGAACGCGTGGCGCATGAAGACGCTTCCGGCACCGCAGACGGGTTGCGGCCGGCGAGCACGAGTTCCACTCGCGAAGGCAGGCAACCGCCAAGCGGCCTCTGTCCCTCAGTCCCTCTGTCCCTCTGTCCCTCTGTCCCTCGCCTCTGAACCAGCGCCGTCACGTTCATGTTCGCGTCCGTGGTGTAATAGAGCGTATCGTCAATTGTACCGTCGGTGTCGGCGTCATGGAAGCGGACGACGGGCGAATCGAGGTACGGCCTGCGGCCTTTGTTCCGCATTGCTACTCTGCGAAGCCCGTACGGGCGAAGCAGGAGTCCGAATTCCGCTTTCGGGCTGACGGGCACCAGGGAAACGACCCTCCCCTACGGCCCCGGTGAAAACAAGGGCAGGGCAAAGCGCCCTTGACACGGGGGCCCTTATGGGTGTCACCGGAACTCGCGGAACTCGCGGAACTCTCCAAGCAAAAGGGAGGAGTCTCCAAGAAAACCGCATCCGCGATCCAACCGTAGCATGTCGCCAAGGGATAGTAGAAGTAGTAAAGACTGCGGTTGGTTGTTCGGTCGTTGGCGAAGTAATAACCGCGCGAGGGGGGAGGGCTTGGATCGCCTTCAAGGTAGGTAAGACCTATCGTATTGATTACTAGGCCAAAAGAACCTATGTAGGCCACGAAAAACGTCGCGGCCCCAACGCCAACAAGCCATCGCCTGCGCCTCATTCAGCATCTCCTGGCTCACAACACTTAACATCCAGTTTTCTCTTCAAACGATCGCACATCGCTTGCGGGATCTCGACGAGGTGATCAGCTGGAGCCTTCCGGGTGTAGATCTCAGGGTAGTCGCTTGGCGTTTCGCCAAGCAATGAGCCCAAGAACCCTGGCTTATCGGATTCATCGAGCATGCCCACGTACAGGCCCTCGTGCGCTACCACATTGGCTGCTCCATAACCCTTATGCTTTCCCGTGACCTTATTTCGTGCAATGTCCTTATCGAATTCAGGACCAGCCACGCTTGTCCGTGCACCCTTCGTGTACGCGACCTCGCCGGCCGCACTTTGGCTCCGGAAGTGTACTTCTTGATTCCATTTTGTGGGAGGATGCTTAGTCGGCCCCTGACACCCGCTGCCCGGGGTTGGCCTAGGAAAGAGCCCAAGGTCTTCCTCGGCATTAGCCCGCTTCTCGATCTGCACAACCTCTGCCACAACCTTATCCTCGCAGCACTTAAAACATGTGTCCAAAATTTTCTGCAAGTCACTCTCGAGCCGCTCGTTGTTGGGCCAAGCCTTTGGCTTCTCCCCGTGCATTAGAAAGCGGATCTTGATAGTGCGCAACCCCCAGGGGTCGCTATGACTGCTCGGCTGGGCCCGCGCATACTCATACAACCCCATCCCATCCACGTACCCTGCCGGGTCCCGCTGCACCCACCGCCCCAGGGTCGCGTGGTACATCCGGTTTCGGACGTGGTAGAGGCCCGTCTCGGCGTCGAAGCGGTAGCCGGCGAAGAGGACCGTGTTGGCGACGTCGCTTGCGCCGTCGGCGTCGACGTCCCACTCGAACACCGTGCTGCCGTCCACGTCCGGGTCGGTCCCGTTCGCCCCGTTCAGGATCGTGACCTTCCCGTAGGGGCTTATCTGGGGACACAATACCGTTTTCTCTCCACCTGCCCGGCTTGCCGGGAGTGCCGGATGCAGGCCGCGGCCCAATGGAGGCCCCACCCGCCGTGCCGAACGCGGGGCCGTTCACCCTTCCTCAATCACCTTCAGGCCCATCAGCCGGCCCAGGTGGTGCATGCTGTCCAGGTGGTCGCCGTAGACCACCACCCGGTGCAGCAGGGTCATGGCGTCCTCGGTGTCGAGGGCCTTGCTCCAGTTGACGGCCATCCGGGCGGCGTCGCGGACCTCGGTGACGATCTGCGTGCGGCAGGCCCGGACGCTCTTCTCGGGCACCTCGATGATCTTGCCGGTCGAGACGAGGATCGTGTCGAGGTCGACGAACTTGCTGCGGGTGATCGTTTCGCCGAGGCGGTAATGGACCTCCGGCACGCACCCGCTGCCGCCCACTTCGCTGTGCCCGCGCAGCAGGTACGGCGCCGGCCGGCTGTCGGGGCCGTCCATCCGGAGCGGCGCGGTGCAGTGGGCGGTCCAGAGGGCGCCCTTGGAGGTGTCGAAGGTGGCGTTGCCCTGGAAGCCGGCCCGGTCGAAGGCGTACTGGAAGAGGAGCATGGTGAGGAGGGAGTCCATGTCGCCCTCGCAGGCGGCCGGGAGGCCGGCGTCGCGCAGGCGGGCAAAGCCGAGGCACGGGAACCCCTTCGGCAGCCATCCCATGCAGGTGCCGATGGCCAGGCCCTGGGCCTGTTCCTTCTCCATGAGGTTCTGCAGGGCGATGCTGACGCGTGCGGCCTTGGCGATGTCGTCGGCGTCGGGTTCGAGGATTTCCTTGGCCCCCTGGGTCCAGCGTGCGGCCTCGGCCCGGCAGGCGTTGGCGTCGGCGTTCTTGATGAGGTCGTCGAACTGCTTCTCGTCGACGGCGACGACGTCGGCGCCGAGACGTTTCTTGACCTCCTCGGGCGATCGGGCGGCGGCGGTGCCGCGGGCCGGCGGGAAGAGGAGCATCCGCGTCTGCCGCAGCATCGGAATGACCCGCAGCAGCCGCAGCGCCCGTTCGAGTTCGTCGTAGTCGCTGCTGGGCAGGAGGGTGACGGGGTGCCCCTGCCGCTGCCACCGGTGGGGGTACATCCAGTCGTGGCCGCTGGCGGGCAGGGAGAAGACGGCCATGGGGCGGTTCTGGTCGAGGATCGGCTTGACGACCCGCGTCAGGGCGAAGCAGTTCAGATTGACGGCGAGGACGGGCGTGCCGGGCCCGGCCTTTTCGAGGAGGGCGGCGGTCTGGTCGGGCGCGGTGGCCTGGCCGATGACGAGTTCGACGTTGCCGAGTTCGTGCTCGGCCTTCGTCAGGCGGGCCTTCATGGTATCCCACTGGATGGGGTCGGCGTTCCATCCGCGGTCCGCCGGGCCGGGCCGGCCGGTGAAGATGACGCAGATGCGGGCCTTGGTGCGGGGTTTGGGCGGCACCTCGGCCGCGCGGGCGTGCGTCCAGGCCGCACCGGCGAGCATGAGGCCGCCCGCCGCCACACCGGTTTCGATGAATTCGCGTCGCGTGCACTGTTCACACATCGGGATACCCTCCTTTGGTTGGCATCCGGCCCCGGCGGATGCGGAATCGTTTCTCGGGCGTCCGGCGTGCGGCCGGGGCAACCGGCCCGGCGCAGCGCCGTCACGGAGTGAATTGCACCAGAACCGCCCCCCGAAGGCAAGGACGAAAGCGGGACAAGTGATGCGACCGCCACGCCCCCCGCCGGACGCAGCAGAGGTCCGCCGGCAACGCCGAAGCCGCACGCCCTGCCCGCCCTCGCCTGCAGAATGCCGTTGCACGCGGGGGACGAGGTGGTACGATGACGGCGCGGCGGCGGCGGCGACGGGCACCTCGCCGGAGAGGAGGGGTCACGTGCACCGGCACGTTTCTTGCGGTTCTTCAGGGGCGGACGCGCATCGCACGGACCGGGCGCGCGCCCCCGCGCCCGAGAGGCCCCGAAGGCGCCGGGCCACAGGGCCCCGTCCCTGCCGCCCCGCCGGGATGGGCGGGGCTTGCCGGGAAGTGAGTCCGGCGACCGGCCGTGCGGGCGGGCGGCCGACGGCGGCGCCCGTGAAAGAGGTCGTCAGCCGCCGCGACTTCCTGGTGCGGTCCGCCCGCGCGATGGCGGCGGCGGGCATCGGCTGCGCCGCCGCGGCCCGTCCGGGGCAACGCGCCCATGCCGCACAAGAGCGCTTCTACCTGCCCGAGAATCCGGACTACACCATCGTGGCGAGTGCGGCCGACTCGCTCCGCTTCACGCGGACCCGGTGCCTGACGACCCATCGCGGGCACGCGTGTGCCACGTCGAGTTTCGTCGACCCGACGGGCAAGCCCATGCTGTGGCACGATTTCGGGCCGCTCGAAGGGCCGGGCTGGGCCGCCAACGCCGTGGGCGGCGCCTACGAACTCATCACGTGGGCCCGGTTCTTCGGCGACGCCGCCATGGAGCGGACCGGCTTCTCCGTCCTCGACCACGTGGTGTCGGGCGGCTTCGTCGACCGCACGTCCGGCCTCATCCGCGGGTACCGGCACGTGCCCGAGGGGCGGCTGTGCCTGAACTTCAAGCATACGGACGAGTGGTTCTGCCCGGGCTCGACGGCCAAGGTGGCCGTCCAGATGCTGCTGTGCTCGGACCTCGACGCCGGGCGCCGGGAGGATCTCCGCGCCGCGGCCAAGGGGTACGCCGACTGGCTGTCGGCCCGGGTCCAGACGCTGCCGAACGGCTGGTTTCCGCGGCGCGTCCGGCCGGACGGCTCGCCGTATGCGAAGTCCGCCGAGGGCGGCGGCGACCCGTTCTTCGCGACGAGCGGCGACGGCCTGTTCATCCCGTGGCTGTGGGCGGAACTCACCGCCCGCGGCCTGGCCGACCGCCGCAAGGACCTGGCCCGGGCGCTGGCGGCGTTCCGCGACGCCGGCGGCTTCTACGCATCCATCAACCACGATACGTACGACGCGCACGAAAACGTCGCGTACGCCGTGGCGTTTCGCGTGTTCCGCCGGGCGGCCCAGGTGCTGGAGGCGCCCGACCTGCGGGCCTATGCCATCGGCACCATCCTGCCGGGGCTCGACCGGTACAAGATGCACCGCGACCGCAACGGGGTGGCCACGCGCGGCCTGCTGTGGATGGAGCCCTCCTGGGACACCGCCTACCTCTGGGAGAACGCCGAGGCCGCCCTGGCCTTCCTGGAGGCGTACACCGACACCGGCAAGCGGCCGTATGCCGACGACGCCCTCACCATCCTGCGGGCCTGCGCCAAGCACCATTACGGCCCGCACGGGTTCCTGACCGAGGGCGTGGACTGGAACAACCACGTGGGGCAGCGGCACCACATCGACCGGCAGGAGTTCGGGGCCATCCGCTACACCGAACCCTTCCTGAACAACCAGCACATCGTCGAGCCGACGCTGTATTTCCTGACGCATCACGCCGAGACGGTCGAGTCGGACGGCCAACGGGTCTGGCGAGACCACGAAGGAAACGTCCTGTGTCGGCGAAGTCCGCGGGGAGCGTGACCCGTCCGCCGAGCCTTCCGGTCCGGTTCGCCGCCCGGCACTTACGGCCCGCAATCCTCGAAAACCCGGGCGCAGGCGGGGCGCGCGATGATCGGCCTGGCCGGCCGCGACGGCGCGGACCGTGGCGTGCCTGGCCCGTCTCCGTCCTCCCGCCGTCCGTGCCACCGGGGCGCTTTCACGTTCGTCCGCTGGACCGTCCGGGTGAGTGGATTGTCGAACAGCGCATACGTGGAGGTGTGCATGCAGAACGGGGCAAGGGAAAACGGCCGTCCCCAGGCGAAGTAGGTGCCGTGCGGCCAAGGGGGTTCCTCCCGCCTTGCGCTGCGGAACCAGCGGCCGGTCGCCAGGTCGTAATGGTCCGTGACCGACCCGTGATAGGACCCGTGCCCGCCGTCGCGGTGGAGGAGTTGACGGCGGCCGGGATCGTACAGGATGCTGCTCCACGACCGGCCCCGGTTCGGCCGGCCGGGGCCGTGGGCCGGGGCCTCGACCCACGTGTTGGGCGGTACGGCCTCGGCCCACGCGTCCGTCCGGCGGCGCCACGCGGCCAGGTCGTCGGCCGTGGCGGCGCCGCGCAGGACGTACTCGCCGTCGATGGGCCGCCACTCGACCTCCGGGCCGGGTGCCTGGTGGCGATCGCGGCCGCCCGTCTCGCTGTGCTGCACCTTGACCCACCGGTTGAGGGGCAGGTCGTCGAGGCCGTCGGCCCCACAAACGGTCCCGATGGCCAGGAAGATAAGGCCGGCGCATGCGGCGCGCGTCATGGTCACCTCCCGTTTGCCGGCGTGAGGACGACGTAACTCACCACGGCCGGGTTCTTTTCGCCGTCGCCGAACGTCAGCGTGAGCCGGCCGTCGTCGTTGACGGTCACGGTGCCTTCGCAGGTCCACGAGAGTTTCTTGCCGTCCTGCTCGATCACGGTGTCGAGCCTTCGGCCCTGGGCGGCGACGGGGCCGGTGCGCGTGGACCACCAGTCCGTGCCGCCCATCTCCAGGCGGTATGTGCCGGGTTCCAGCCTCAGCCGCAAGGTCCCCGAGAGGCGCCGGCACGTGCATCCGCGGTCGAGCTGCGGTCGCGGTTCGCTCGTGGCATCGCAGGTGAACTCGCCGACGAAGCCGAGCCCCAGGGCCTCGTCCCACGGCCGGTCGGCCCGCAGAAAGTCGTCCGGGACGGGCACCGCGAAGCAGAGGCGGGTAGCGGCCTCGGGCTGCCAGACGAGCGTCCGGCGGCGGCGGGAGGCCGTGCGGCCGGCGGCGTCGGTGACTTCGAGGGTGACCGTGCGCGTGCCCGGCGCCAGGGCGAGCGTGGCCGTGCGCCCCTCGGCGGCGCGCTCGCCGTCGACGAGCCAGACGAACCGGCGCAGGTCCGCATCGCCCCGCTTCGTCGCCGAGGCATCGACCGCGGCGGTGGCCGTCTCCCGTCCCGGCGGCGCGCGGAGGACGCCCGGCAGGTCGAACGCGGGCACGGGGTAGCCCTCCCGGTCCGCGACCACGTCCATCAGGTACGGCATGCCGTGGGTCAGCCACGCCCCGAACATGCACTTGCCGAGGCTGGTGACGCACTTCTCGGTGGCCCACCGGTCGCGGCGCGGGTCCACCCATTTCGTGGTGCCGTGCTCGCGGATCCACTCCAGGAACGTGCGGTCCCCGCTGTACCGGTACGCGGCGGCCATGAGGGGATAGAGGCAGATAGTCTGCTGCCAGTTCGGCTTGGCGGTCATGGCGCCGCGCGCCATCCGGATGAGGCGTTGCCGCAGCCGCTCGTGGCCGGCGAGTTCCGCGAACTCGATGAGGGTGTGGCCCGCGCCGAAGTTCTGGAAGAACATGCCGTACGCCTTATCGCCGATCCGCTCGCCGTCGGGGTGCATGCGGTTCTCGGCGAAGTCCCAGCCTTCGAGATGGCTCGGCCAGTGGCCGTGCGCGTCCTGCCAGTCGCAGCAGAAATCGACGTAGGCGTTGAGGCTGTCGTAGTACTGCTTCTCGCCGGTGGCCTCCCACTGGGCCATGAGGACGGAAAGGCAGGCCCCGATGGTGTCGCCGCCGCACCCGTAACGGCCGAGGCGCACGCGGTCGGCCTTGAGGATCTCGTCGAGGAGACGGCGCGTGCGCAGGTCGCCCGTCAGGAAGTAATGGAGTTTGAACCCCGTCGAGGCGTTGACGCGCCGCCCCACGTACCCGTCGCCCCAGTGGTTGACGTTGTGCCGGTGTCCGAGCATCTTGACGTCCTGCCCGGTCTTGTACTGGGTGGAGTGGATGAGGTCCACCTCCATGACGTGGCGGGAGCACGCCTCGGCGGCGCGGTAGACGTCGCGCCGGCCGGTCCGCAGGAACTGGAGCCAGAAGGCCATGTCGACGAGCGCTTCGTTGTTGATCCACCCCCAGCGGCCGTCGTCCATGGCCCAGCGGCCGCCCTTCTCGTTCACGCTCTGGAAGTCGCCGAAATCGTAGATGCCGTACCACGGCCACAGCCGCTGGTGGAAGAGCCAGAAGTCCGTCCACGTCTCCATGCACGTTTCGTAATCCGGGAATTTCTGCATGTCGTACGGGCGGAAGGGGCCGAAGACCTCCGTCGCGGCGTACCACGCGGGGTAGGTCATGACGATGGGCGGGTCGGTGAAGACCTGGGCGACGGCAGCCGGATTGCCCTTGCCCGCATGGAAGCAGGCGAAGAGGTCGGTCGTCCGCGAGACGCCGATGGCCATCCCCTGGCCGTAGGAGGTCGATTCGCCGCTGCCGTACTGGCGGGCGTAGCGGCGGGTGTCGAGCAGGCGGGTCCGCCGGGGCCAGACGTAGGCCAGCAGGCGGCCGTCCTCGCAGGCCAGTTCCTTGGCGTGCATCTCGCGCATGTGGCGCATGCCGAGGGTCACGCCGCGCCGGCCGTCCGAAAGGTCGATCCAGCCGGGCGAGTCGCGGCGGACGTCGCGGACGGTCTGCGGCCGGCCGGGGCCGTCCGACTGCCACAGGGTGCACGTGTGGGCGGCGTCCTGGAGGATGCCGGCGCGGGGGGCGTCGACCGCCTCGCCCCCGAGGGACACGCGAGCCGCGTCCCCCAAGTCCGGCCGAAGGGCCACGCCCAGCGCCCGGATGTGCTCGCGGTCGGGATTGCCCTCGAACACGTACGTGTGCTTGATTCGCAGATACGGTTTGCCGGCCCAGGCGGTGATGCGGACCCGGAACTCGGAGCCGCGGTTCTCGCGCTTCGGCAGGCCGACCGAGAGGTTCTCGTGGCGGAAGCGGCCCTTGACGCCCAGGTCGACGCGGACCGGCCCCTGCCGCTCGACGACGATCTCCTCGACCTCGGCCGTCGAGCGCTCCTCTTCCAACCCGGCGACCGTGAAGGCGAGCGGCGTGTAATCGTCGGTCGCCGCCACGCGGGCCAGGTCCATGACGTTCCGACGCGCCGCCCCCTCCGGGCCGACGATCCGCTCGGCGTCCGCGTAGGCCCCGTCGCCGTCGGCGTCGAGCCAGACGCTGTCCAGGAAGCCGCTGCCCGTGCGGCTGAGGGTGAAGCGGATGGCGCCCGTATCGACGGTACAGCCCTCGGGAGCCGTCTCTACCTTCAGCGCGTGGGCGGGGCGGGCCTGGCGCGCCTTGCCGGGACCGAAGGCGAGCCGCAGATGGCGCGGTCCGCCCGCCGGCAGGTCCGCGAGCGCCTGCACGAGGAGCCACTTCACGCTGCCGTCGGGCCAGACGGCCAAGCGGTCCATCTGGGCGGGAACTTCCTTGCCGGCCTCCTCCATCAGCACGGCCTGGTCCGTCGACGCGCATGCCCCCTTGGGCAGGGCCACGCCGCCGCAGATGGGCGCGCCTTGCACAGGCCGGTCGTAATCGCAATCGATCCGGACGGCCACCCAGTCGTCGCCGCCGACCTCGTCCGGGGCGTCGATGGCGCCGCGGACGGGCGGCGGGGAGACGGCCTGTTCGTGAGCCCAGCCCGTGGGGGCGTCCTTTGCGAGCCGCTCCCGCGCCGCCTGGAAGACCGCCTTCGGCATCCGCGGGTCCACGAGATTCGTCTCGAACGGGCCGACGGCCGACTCGAGTTCCTTGCGGAGGCCCGGGAGTTTGCCCTCGGCAATTCGATAGAAGCGGTATTCGATCTCCTCCGGCTGCACGGGGAAGAAGCCGACGGCCACGTTCCGCATGAAGAATGTCTCGGGCACCGGGCGGCCGCGGAGCACGAGCGGCGGGGCCTCGGGCGGCCAGGCGTACGCCGTCACCGATGACGGGAGGCCGCGGCCGAGCAGTTCGTTCGGGGCCGTCAGGGCGGGGTGTTTCAGGGCGACGATCATGCCCTGGTGCGGGTCGCACATGTGAAACGTCAGTAGCCGGTCGGGCACGCGGCCTTGGGCCATCGTCAGCGGCGAGCAGGCCGCCGACCAGGCCTTCCACTCGCGCCAGTAGAGGGGCGACTCGACGAGCCGGCCGCCGAGTTGCCACGTCATCGGCTGCCACGCCTTGTCCGGCCGGGGCGTGTTGCGGAAGATGGCCGCGGCCGCCATCGACGCCCGCACCTGCTTCTTGGGATCCCACGGCATGTACCGGCCGAAGACGCGGAGCCCCGCCGAGACGAGCATCAACCGCTCCGCTTCGGGCGGCGGGGCGAACTCCAGGCCGCCCACGAGAATGGCCGAGCCTGCCTTCGCCGCCACTGTCGTGGTGAAGGGCGAGGTGCCGAGCGCGCCGAAGTCGAGCGTCCCCGTGACCGTGGCCGTGACCTGCCCGCCGGCCTCCGCGACGCGGGCGTCCTCGACCGTGACCTTGCCGGTGACGGTCTCGACGCCGGCCACGGTGCCCCACTCGTAGCCCTCGGGGACGGGCGCGTACTGGACGCGGACGCCGGGTTCCCCTTCCGGCCGGAGGGCCACCTCCTCGCCGGCCGCCGCGGTCCCGTCGCCGTCGAGGTCGAAGCGGACCTCGTCGACGAAGCCGCCGCCGGGCCGGCCCACAACGACCCGGATGCGCCCCGTGTCGAAGGTCTTCTCGCCGGCGACACACAGACCGCCGCAGCATCCGAGGGCCAGGCCGATCGCCAGGCAAACGGCCAGCCGGCGCCGCGGGCCTTGACCGCGCCGAGTTCTCCTCATCGGCTCTCTCCTCATCTTCTGGTCGAGTTGGCGGTTGTCGCCCCCGCCGGGAAGACCGGCTTGTGCTTGTAGAGGTAGCAGCGGAATTCTCTGCCGCCCGTTCGAGCCAGGAGCCTCATCACGCCGCGGATGCCTCACGGATATGATCCCAGGCGGCGTTCCTCCCTCTTCTCCACGTCCCACAGCCGGAGGTCCGTGCCGTAGTTCCCCTCGCCGGGATACGCCCACGCGACCTGTGCCTGCGAGCATAGCACCGGCCTCGGACGGACGCAAACCGTATCGCCGCACGCGGCGCCCACGCTTCGCCACGCGCCGCGGAGGAACGCACCGTCGCCTGCACGGGCAACGCCGATCATCCAATCTCCGCCATCGGCCCGAGGTGGAGCGAGGCGACCGCAGGCAAGGAGGGCAAAGCACGCAGCCGGACGCGCGGGGCTACCGCTGCTCCATCGGGAACGGGCACGTCGTGCCGATCGCCTGCTCGAACGTGGGCACGATCCGGAAATACGGGTGGGCCTTGAACCGGATGTGCCGTCGGCCCCAGTACGAGCCGTAGTACACACCGGCGGCGTCGACCCACGTGGCGAGGCGGACCCGCGCCCACTCGGGCAGCGGCGTGTCCATCCCCGGGCAGCCGCGGCGGACCTGCCGGATAAGCCGGCTGCGGTGCGAGCCCATCGACTTGGGCGGCATGTCGGCCGTCCCCTCGAAGTCCGCGTTCTCGCGCGGCGTGGGGAGGTACCGCAGAAGCCGCTCGTACGACCGGCTGAAGTGCTGCGTCGGAATGTCCCTGAGGTCCAGGTTCTCCACACGCGCCTCCGCCCCGTGGCACCGGACGCAGAACTCGTCCAGGACCGGCTGGACGTACATGGGGAAGTGGAGGACCTGCTCCGGCCGCTCGTCGCCCGGTTGGGCCTGGGGGTGCGACGGCGGGCGCGCCAGCGCCTGCGGCGTCGGCCCCCGTGCCTTCCGCATGTCCGGCGCCTCGAACGGCCGCTCGTGGCAGCCGACGCATCCGCGCCGCTCGCCGGGGCGGTAGTTGACGTACGTCCGCTCGCGCTGCAGTTCCATGTAGTTGGCGTCGAGGGCCTGGAGGTAGATGTTGCGGTCGGCGGGCACGGTGAAATGGGCGGAGCCGTCCTCCTCGACGGGCACGACGCCCCACATCGCCTTCCCGCCCAGGGCGGTCCCGTCGCTGATGAGGTGCGTGTGGTTGTCGAAGTCGTCGTCGGGGTCCCAGAAGCGGCGGGCGTCCCACGGGCGGGGAATCTGCTCCATGATGCGGAGGTACCGGACCTCGCCGCGCTCCACGCCCGCCATGCCGCGGGTGACGTCCTGGACCACGCAGACGGCAAGCCCCTTCCGGGCCAGATCGGGGTCCGTCCGGGAGGGGATGACGGGCGGCGTCGTCCGCGGGCGGAGGGGCATGGGCTGGCGGCACGAGAACGTCTCGTCCTCGTAGATGCGCACGTGGTGCCCCAGGTCGTCCAGGACGTACAGGCCGCAGGCCCGGCGGTCGTGCCAGACCCGGTCCGGGTTGTGCGCGACCAGCAGGACGTTCTTGCTCAGGGGATAGGGGTCGGTGTAGAGGGGCCCTTGCTCGTCGCGGACCCAGCGGCCGCCGCGTTTCTGGTTCCAGCCGGGTTCCTGCCGGACGTCGACGTTGGGGGTGATGCAGGTCATCGGCTTGCGGGTGCGGATGTCCTTGCTCGTGTCCGCCCGGATGATGGTGCCGAAACTGCCGCCCTGCGGGAAGTGCGGCGCCCCGGTGAAGACGAACACGTCCGGCTCGCCCGGCACCTGGCGGCCGTACATGAACGAGGGCGGCAGCGCGATGTCGTTGCCGTACACCTCCACCGTCCCCGTGCCGTCCGGGCCCATGGCCCACAGGCACTTGACGCCGAGTTGGCCCTTGTCGACGTACTCCCAGCGGGTGTAGAGGATGCGGCCGTCGGCCATTTCGGGCACGAGGTCCGTCACCTCGCCGGTCTCGATGTCCAGGACGCAGAGGTTCCCGCCGTAGCGCTCGCACCCGTCGATGAAGTCCGTGTAGAAGTGGGTGGACTGGAACGTGTACCGCCGGATGAAGAGGAGTTTGTCGAAATCGATGAGCGGGTTTTTGGTGAGCAGCACGTCGCGGCGGAGGGCGCGGAAGGCGGCGGTCCACCGGTCGCGGGCGTCCGGGGCGGGCGGGCGGACGGCCTCGCGGGAACCGCACCAAGGAAAGGCCGCCGCCTGGAAGTCCGTCTCCGGCCCGTCGATGGGAGAAGACGCCCGCCATGAAGCCGCGCATTCTGGTGTTCGGGGCCGTTTGCGTTCTCGCGGGAGGTTTGGCCGGCCGCGCGGCACCGGCACCGGCGGCGGCACCGGCGGCGGTCGCCGAGTCGCCGCGCGATATCCCCGTCGTCGGCGAAGTGGATATCGTCGTCGTGGGCGGCACCTCGGGGGCGGTGGCGGCGCGACCTCCGCCGCGCGGGCGCCGACGTCTGGCTCGGCGCCCTCGGGTGCGGGGCGTTCGTGCAGGACGGGCGCGTCCGCGGGGCCGTGGTGGCGACCCCCCACGGCCGCGGCGTGGTCCTGGCCCGCGCGGTGATCGATGCCACCGGCAACGCCGACGTCGCGGCGGCGGCGGGCGCCGAGTGTGCCGCGGCAGGCGATTCCAGCATCTCGCTGCAACTGGCCGGCCTGCCCGCCTGGAATCCCGGCGACTCCTACGTGAACACGTGCTATATGTTCGCCGACGACAGCGACATGGTCGACCTCTGGCACCTCCTCGTGTACGCGAAGGACCGTTTCGCGGACGCCTACGATTTGGGAACGCTCCTCGACACGCGCGAGCGCCGCCGCGTCGTCGGGGAGTTCGTGCTGACGCCCGTCGACCAGCACCTGGGACGCACGTATCCCGATACGATCTCCGCGCACGCCAGCACCGACGGGGCGGGCGCGCTGACGTGTTCCTTGCAGGGCTCGCAGCGGCGCCGGGCGAGCCGCTGGGCCAGCACCGCGCTGACCGAGGCGGCCACCAGGTACGGCGCCACCCCGACGTCGACCAGCCGGACGACCGCCGACGGCGCGTCGGTCGTGTGCCGCGTGGAGAGGACGAGGTGCCCGGTCAGGGCGGCGCGGACGGCAACCTCGGCCGTCTCCACGTCCCGGATTGGGGTCCCGCTGGCGCCTTCGCGCACCGCCGCGGTATGGGTGGCCTCGTCGGGCATATCGGGCTCCGTGGATGGTTGGTTTGGTACCGCACCTGCCCCGGGTACCGCCTTATTCGTCGGCGGACCCGACCGGCGCGTGACCGCGGACGAACTCCTGGAGCCGCCGTTTCAGCGCGCCGGTGTCGAACGGTTTCGTGATGTAGCCGTCGCAGCCGGCGGCGAGGGCCTTGTCGCGGTCCTCGGTCATAGCGTAAGCGGTGACGGCCCAGATGGGAATGCCCTCGGTCCGCGGATCGTCCTTCAGCGTCCGCGTGGCCTCCAGGCCGCTCGTCCCCGGCAAGCGGATGTCCATGAGGATGAGCGCCGGCCGGAAGTGCCGGGCCAGGGTGACGGCCTCCTCGGCGGTCGAGGCGCAGACAAGGTCGGCCCCGATGTCGTCGAACTCGAACATGTCGGCGACGACGGCCCGGTTGCCCATGTCGTCTTCCACGAGAAGAATGGTGGTCATGACGTCGCTCCTGTTCCGGCATAACGGTGCTTGTCCGTTCGCTCCTTGTGTTCCTCGCCGCCCTGCTCGTTCCAGGCAGACGGAACGGTCAGGGTAAACGTACACCCGTCGGCGCTGCCGGGTTCGAGGACCAGCGATCCGCCGAGGCGTTCGGCCAGGGACCGGCCGATGGCCAGGCCCCGGCCGTGGCCTTCGACCTCGGCACCGTCGTCGGCGCGGTCGGCGCGTCCAAACGCCTCGAAGACCACGTCGCGCTGGTCCTCCGGAATACCGGCGCCCGTGTCCTGCACGCTGAACGTCATGCCGTCGCCCCGCCGACGTACGCGAAGCGTAATGGACCCTTGCTGGGTGTACTTGGCGGCGTTGCCCAGGAGGTTCAGCA
>JAWODB010000115.1:0-11337 GCA_046483505.1 Phycisphaerae bacterium | reverse complement strand
CGCGGATCGCCGGCTCCTCCGGCGGGGGCAGGGGGGCCGGTTCCTCCCCCGAATCGCACCCGCCGAGCAGGCAGACCGCCGCAAGGGCGAGCAGCGCCGCCGCACGCCCGCGCGCCCTTTTAGCCGCGACCCGAAGGGGAGCGGGTCGCGCGCGGCGTCGCGCCGGGCACGCCCGGCGGCTTAATCCCCTTTCCCCTGGCGGGAGAGGGTTAGGGTGAGGGGGGCAAACGAGATGGACCCCAAGACGCTCGTCACCCTCACCCCGACCCTCTCCCGTCAAGGGAGAGGGAGCCGTGCGGTTGCCGCTACGCATCGTCGCCACTGGCCTCCTCCTCCCGGCGCTGCTTGATGTGCTCCAGCCGCGCCTTCATCTTCGCCTCCCGCCCGTGGTCGCTCGGTTCGTAGTAGGTCTTGTCGACGCCGAGATACTCCTGCGGGGCGACGCCGGCCGCGTAATCGTGGGCGTATTTATATCCCTCACCGTGTCCGAACCGCTTCGCCCCGCGGTAACTGGCGTCGCGCAGATGCTTCGGGACGGGCACGGTCCGCTGCTCGCGCACGTCCTCCTGGGCCCGGTCGATGGCCAGGTACGCCCGGTTCGACTTCGGCGCGCAGGCGATGTAGGTGATGGCCTCGGCCAGGGGGATGCGGGCCTCCGGCATGCCGACGTACTCGACCGCCTGCATCGCCGCCACCGCCACCATCAAGGCGGCCGGGTCGGCGTTGCCGACGTCCTCGGCGGCGCAGATGACCACCCGCCGGGCGATGAACCGCGGGTCCTCGCCGGCCTCCAGCATCCGGGCGGCCCAGTAGACGGCCGCATCCGGGTCGCTGCCCCGCATCGACTTAATGAGCGCGCTGGCCGCGTCGTAATGCTCGTCGCCCGTGGCGTCGTAATGGATGGCCTTCTGCTGGATGAACTCCTCGGCCACCGGCAGGTCGACGCGGATCGGCCCGGCCTCCTCGGGCGCCGCGTTCGGATCCGTCACCTGCGAGAGGACGGCGATCTCCAGGGCCGCCAGCGCCCGCCTCGCGTCGCCGTCGCTCGTCGTGGCCCAGTGGTCGAGGGCCTCGTCCGTCACGTGGAGGTCGTACCGCCCGAGGCCGCGCTCGGCATCCTCCATGGCGCGGCGAAGGAGCGCCTTGACCTGCTCCTCGGTGAGCGGCTCGAAGCGGAAGATCTGGCTCCGCGAGACGAGCGGGGCGTTCAGGGCGAAGAACGGGTTCTCGGTCGTCGCCCCGATGAGGACGACCACGCCGTCCTCCACGTCCGGCAGGAGGACGTCCTGCTGGGCCCGGTTGAAGCGGTGAACCTCGTCGAGGAACAGGACGGTCCGCTGGCCGGTGGTGAGCAGGCGGTCGCGGGCGCGGTCGAGGACCTCCCGCACCTCCTTGACGCCGACCATGGCGGCGTTCATCTGCTCGAAGGCCGCCGAGAGGCGCCCCGCGATGACCTCCGCGAGGGTCGTCTTGCCCGTGCCGGGCGGCCCGTAGAAGATGGCCGACTGGAGCCGGTCGGCCTCGAGCATCCGCCGCAGGAGTTTGCCGGGGCCGAAGAAGTGGTCCTGGCCGACGAACGCCTCGGGGGTCTGCGGCCGCATGCGCACGGGCAGCGGCGCCCGCTCGCGGAGGGTCCGCTTCTCGCTTTCGTTGAACAGGCCCATAACAGTGCCATTATAGCAGAAGCCAGGGGGCCGTCCTAACGCTCCGTCCGCTTGCTTCGGGTCCGGACGGTGGGTAGGCTACAGGCGCAGCCCGAAGGAGACCAGACAATGGGGCGGTCACCGAAGGCCGTTGCCGGAGACGAATCCGCCGAACCCGTGCCGCGGACCCTCTACCGCGTGGCCGCGGCGGCCATGGCCGTGGCGGCGGTCGGGGTCGCGTTCCTCCTGTACGACATGGCCAGGCCGAACACGTTCGTCGGCGACATGTACGGCCTGATCGTTCTCGTGCGGCTGGCGGTGCTGGCCCCGTGCGTGCTCGCGCTGCTGGTGGGCGGGGTGCTGGCGGTCGTCGGATGGACCCGCCGGCGGCGGGGTCTCTGCATCGCCGGGGCCGTCGTCATCTTCATCGCCACCGTGCCGGTCCTCGGCATGACGGGTCAGGCGGCGTGGGACCGCCATCAGAACGCCGTCCGGGCCGCGTACCCCGACCGCAGCGTGGAGGACCTGCTGCGGCTGGCCACCGAAGAAGACGATCAGTTTGCCATCGACGCCCTCGGCACGAAGGGCGACCCGGTCGCCGTGCCGGGCCTGCGGGCGATGCTCCTGGACGCGAAGCGGCCGACCCACCTCCGGACGTGTGCCGCCCAGGCCCTTGCGAACATCGGGGGGCCGGCGGCCCGGGAGGCGCTGGAGACGGCCCGCGAACGCGTGAGCGAGCCGCACGTGCAGCGAGCCGTCGGCTACGCGCTGGAGGACCTGAAGGCGGCGGGTGAGGCAGCGGCGCCGCATTGAGGTTACGGGGGCTTCTCGAGGCGACCGCTCGATCAGTCGCTAGGTGCGGCGACGGGCCGGTCCTGTTTGCCGGGGGCCTCTGCCTTCTCGTATAGACGCCACACGTAGAAGAGCACCGCTGCGACCACGCCGAACAGGAGCCCGAAGACGAGCCAGACCCACGGGCTGGCGCCCGCCTTCCTGGCGGCAGCAAACAGCCAGACGCCGACGGCGATTTGGACGGGAGCCATCAGCAGAAGCCGCGCGGTGTTCGCAAAGGCGGGCGTCGCGTTCCACTCAAGAGAGTATTCCAGCCCCAGCCACTCCGGCAGAACGTAACCGGCGAGGGGTGCCAGCGCGAGCATCAGCGCGTAAAGGGCTACCCACACCACAGCCATCTTCTCCAGCGGTTTCATGTCGTTTCTCCCCCTGCCGGCTGCAACGGGTCTCGGATGCTCTGTCGAACGGCCAACGGCGTCGCGGGCTTGCTGACCGCGCGAGCCGTGTTGCCAGTGGTGTGGCGCGGTGGTTGCGGAGAACCACCGCGCACTACTTCTGCTTTCCCCACCCGGTTCGCTAGCCGTGTTTCTTCAGGTCCGCGATCGCCCGGCGGTAGTAGGGCGTCGCGACGGGGCCGTCGAGCAGCGGGTCGTTCACCTCCTCCATCCACGCCAGCATCGCCGCCGACAGCCGCTGGAGGACGTCCGCGTACTTCGGGTCGCCGGAGAGGTCGTGCAGTTCGTTCGGATCCTCCTCCAGGTCGAAGAGTTCGGCGAACGGGCGGGCGCCGCGCCGCTGCGGACGGGCGGTGTGGCGCGAGACGCCGATCGGTTCGGCGTCCGTCGGATACTGGACGACGCGGTCGTTCTCGAAGCACCGGATGAGTTTGAACCGCTCGTCGCGGACGCTGCGGGCCACGTTCTCGCGGCGGGCGTGCGGCTGCCGGTGGCCGAAGACGTACCGCCGCGGGCCCTTGTCGGCCTTGCCGAGCAGGCGCGGGGCGAAACTCAGCCCCTGCACGTTCTCCGGAATCGCCACGCCCACGAGGTCCAGGAGCGTCGGCAGGAAATCGACGTGGCTCATCAGGTCCTCATGCACCTTCCCCCCGGCGATGGGCGTGCCGGGCCAGTGCACGATGTACGGGATGCGGAGGCCGGGCTCCCGCAGGCACCACTTCGCCCCCGCGTACGCGATGCCGTGCTCGGCCGTGAAGACGACGAGCGTATTCTCGGCCGCGCCGCTCTGCTGGAGGCCGTCCAGGATGCGGCCGATGCAGGTGTCGAGGAAGTGGACGTCCGCCTGGAAACGGGCCAGGTCGTCGCGGATGGCGGGCGTGTCCTTCAGATACGGCGGAATATACACGCCCTTGGTCGTATCCGGCTCGCGATGCAGGTACGACCCGCCGCGGCGATGGACCTCGAAGAACCCGACCTTCAGGAACACGGGCCGGTCGCCCTCGCTCGCGCCGGCGAGGACCTTGCGGGCCGCCTCGACGGTCTCCTCGGCCACGCGTTTCTTCGAGAGGACCTCCTCGTATCCGAGCGTGTGCGGGTCGCCCTGCGTCACGTGCTGGAGGCCCGCCAGGACGGTCCGGTACCCGGCGTCGCGCAGAATGGCCGCCAGGTGCCGCTCCCCCGGGTTCAGCGACCACCACCACGGGGCGTGCGTGAGGCCCATCAGGCCGTTCGACTGGGGATACCGCCCCGTGAGCATGACGCCGCGGCTGGGCGAGCACGTCGGCGCCCCGCCGTAGTAGTTGTGGAACCGGATGCCGCGGCGGGCGAGGCCGTCCAGGTGCGGCGTCCGGACGGTCTCCACGCCGTAGCAGCCGAGGTGCTGGCCGATGTCGTGGCAGGTGATCATGAGGATGTGGGGGCGTTTGTCCGTGGCGGCCGGGCCCTCGCCGGCCATGGCGGAGGAGGCCAGGGCCATCCCGGCCGCGCTCGCCCCCAGAAAACCGCGTCGCGATACGGTGCACGAACTCATCGTCGTCTCCTTCGTGGGTACGGAACCGGTGCGGCGGCACGGGCGTCAGAATAGGGCGGAGGGGGCAGGGGGTCAAGCGGTCTCCGTCGGCGCGGGGCGCGGGCCGCACTTCGCGGTTGCAATCGGCCCCGCCGGCCGTCACAATACGGGAGTTCACGTCTGAGGGCCATCCGGGCGGTCGGTCCCGCACGCAGCGACCGGGTTGCGCCCTCTCGCCGGAAGGAGCGCGCCTGCCGCACAGGAGGGGAAGGGCCATGCCGCGAACCGCCGAACGCCGGCACAAGCACGAGCGGCTCGTCGAGTTCCTCGACCGCCACGACCTGGAGGGCGTGCTGCTGTCGCGGCGATGCAACTTCGCGTGGTACACCTGCGGAGCGCGGAACTACGTCGGGACGGCGTGCGACGTGGGCAACTCGACGCTCCTGGTCACCCGCCGCGACGGCGCGTGCGTCCTGACGACGAACATCGAGCAGACCCGCCTGCGGGACGAGGACCTCAAGGGCACGGATATCGAGGTGTTCGGATGGTCCTATGCCGATGCGTCGGACCGGAGGAAGGTGCTGAACGAGGCGGTCGGCCATCGGCGGGTGGCGGCCGACGTCCCGGTCGCGGGCGTCGAGGCGGAGCCGCTGCCTTCCGACTTCGACTGCCTCCGCTGGGCGCTGACCGAGAGCGAGATCGAGCGGTACCGCGCCCTGGCGGGCGACGTCACCGCCGCCGTCGAGACCGTGGCCCGCACCGTCGAGCCGGGCCAGACGGAGTACGAGGTGGCGGCGGCGGCGTCGCGGGAACTGCTCCGGGCCGGCTGCCTGCCCTGGGTCCTCCTGGTCGGGGCCGACAAACGGCTCGAAGCGCACCGTCATCCGCTCCCGACCGGCAAACGCGTGCGGACGTACGTCATGGTGGCCACCTGCGCCGAACGCGGAGGCCTGATTGCGGCGTGCACGCGGCTGGCCTCGTTCGAGAAGGTGCGGGGGGAACTGGCCCATCGGCACCGGGGCGTGGTCACCGTGGACGCGGCCCTCATCGGCTCCACCCGGCCGGGGACCACGCTCGGCGCCATCTTCGCGGAGGCCGAGAAGGCGTACGCCACGGCGGGGTTCCCGGACCAGTGGGAATTCCATCACCAGGGCGGGTCCATCGGCTACCTGCCGCGCGAAGTCAAGGCCGGCCCCGGCTGCAGGGTGGAAGCGCTCGAGCGGCAGGCGTTCGCGTGGAACCCGACGATCGTCGGCACGAAGTGCGAGGACACGGTCCTGTGCCTGGAGAGCGGCCCGGAACTGCTCGCCCCGCCGACCGACTGGCCGATGCTCCGCGCCAAGTGGCGGGGGTTCGCGGTCGACCGGCCGGCCATCCTCGAGCGGTGAGGGGGGCCGCCGGCACGGAGCGGTTTCAGGCACCTTCCAGCGTCCCTGCGGGGCCGGACACCTCTTTACGCTTGGCCATGGGCCCGATTTGATTTGCCCGCGGGCCGTTTCCGGTTACACTACTATATCCCCTACACCTTTGCGGCCCGTTTACACGGGCATGGTTTTGCGCGGGAAGGCTGTCTCATGCTGACCGACAACATCCTCGACCTCATCGGCAACACGCCCCTGGTGCGCCTGAACGGGGAACGCATCTTCTGCAAGGCGGAGTTCCTGAACCCGGGCGGCAGCATCAAGGACCGGGTGGCCCTGGCGATGATCGAGGGGGCCGAACGCGACGGCCGCCTGAAGCCCGGCGCCGTCCTGGTGGAGCCGACCTCCGGCAACACGGGCATCGGCATCGCCCTGGTGGGCCGGCTGAAGGGGTACCAGGTCCGCATCGTGATGCCGGAAGGGATGAGCGAGGAGCGGAAGAAACTCGTCAAGGCCCTCGGGGCGGACCTCGTCCTGACGCCTTCGGAGGAGAGCCTCGACGGCAGCGTCCGCCGGGCCCGCGACATCGCCGAGGCCGACCCGCGCGTCCTGGTCCTCCAACAGTTCGAGAACCCGGACAACCCGCGGATCCATTACGAGGAGACCGCCCGCGAACTCTGGCACCAGATGACCGGCGAGGTCGCCTGCTTCGTCGCGGGCGTCGGCAGCGGCGGGACGCTCCAGGGCATCGGAAAGTTCCTGCGCGAACATCAGCCGGACGTGCGCCTTGCGGCCGTCGAGCCGAAGAACGTCTCGGCCCTGCTCGGGCACGAGCCCGGCCTGCACCAGATTCAGGGCATCGGCGACGGGTTCGTGCCGGCGATCCTCGACACCTCGCTCGTCGACGAGGTCATCGAGGTGACCGACGAGGACGCCATCGAGACGACGCGCGAACTGGGGCGCGACTTCGGACTGCTCGTGGGCATCTCGTCCGGGGCGAACGTGTGGGCGGCCCGCCGCCTTGCCGAGCACGTGGACGGCCCCATCGCCACCATCCTGCCCGACCGGGCGGAGCGGTACTTCTCGACGGCGCTGCTCTGAAGTGACGAATTCCGAGGCCCGAATGACGATTGAATGAGGAACGACGAGTGCCGAAGGGTGCTCGGGCGCTTGGCCACGCGCAATTCGTCATTCGCTCGTCATTCGGACCTCGTCATTCGTCATTGGCTGCTGGCAAGGTATTCCTTGATGGCGCCGGCCAGCGCCTCGAAGGTCCACCGCCGCCTCGCGTCGTCCGTCTCGAGCAGCGTCACGCGGAACCCCTCGCGCTTGCAGCAGAACCCGGTCAGCGGCACGACGACGATGCCGGTGGCGGCCATGAGGTAGTAGACGAACCGCTGGTCGTTCGCCGCGCCGGCGACGAGTTGCTCGGTCACCTCGCGGACGGCGGGGTTGTCGACGGGCAGCCACTGCCGGTCGTTCAGGACGCCGTCCTCGAACAGGACGGTCATGTAGAACGCGCCGCTGGGCATGTTGGCGAGGACGCCCGGAATGCCGTCGAGCGCCGCGTGGGCCTCGCGGGCCCGTTCCTCGAACATGGCCGCCCGGCGGGCCAGGTGCTCCGGGTACCGCGCATCGCCCATGATGCGCGGGACGGCCATCTGGGGCGCGGTGGTCGAGCAGACCTCCAGCCGCTTCGACGCCAGCAGCGAGTTGACGTACGTGTGGAACAACCCGTCCCGGTCGCGGTTCAGGACCTCGATCCACCCGCACCGCGCGCCGGGCCACGGCACCTCCTTCGACACGCCGCGCATCACCAGGCCGCACACGTCGCCGATGACCTCGGACGTATGCAGCGTCTCGAATCCGTTGTAGACGACGTGGGTGTAGATTTCGTCGCAGATGACGAACAGGCCGAACTCGCGGGCGATGTCGACCATCGCCTCGACCACCTCGCGCGGGTACACCGCGCCCGTCGGGTTGTCCGGGTTGATGAGCAGGATGCCCGCGATCGAATCGTTGTACTTCACCTTCAGCCGCAGGTCGTCCAGGTCCGGCATCCACCCGTTGTATGGATCGAGTTCGTAGGTGAGGTGCTCGTAGCCGGAGTGGGCGGCCTCGGCCGAGGAGTGCGTGCTGTAGGCCGGCGTCGGGCCGATGACCCGGGCCTCCCGCCGCAGGAACCCGTACACCTTGGCCACGGCGTCGCCGATGCCGTTGAAGAAGATGATGTCCTCGGGCGTGACGCGCGCCCCGCCGCGCTTGTTGACCTCGTCGGCGAGGAACTCGCGGGCCTGCGGCACGCCGGCGGTGTCGCAGTAGCCCCAGGCGAGGTGCTCGTCGACGACCTCGTGCAGGATCTCGCGGATCCACGGCGCGATCCGCTCCCCCTTCTGCACCGGGTCGCCGATGTTCTCGTAGGTCATCTCGACGCCCATGTCGCGGAACCGGTGCGCCACCTGCACGATCTCGCGGATCGCGTAGGTCAGGTTGGCGGCCCCGGGATGGACGATGTTGCGCCGGATTTGCATGGTGGGTGGTGCGGCTGTCTGTTGCATGGCTTGCGTCACGTCTCCTCTCGCGCCCGTCGCGAACGTGCCAGTATACACGATTGGCGGGCGGTTTCCAGCCCTTGTGCCTTGCACCGTTTCAGGGGGTGCAGAGCAACGGCATGCCAGGTGGGCGGACGTGTCATTTCGACCGAGCCCTTGCGCCGCAAGGGCGAGCGGAGAAATCTCGTTGTTGGGCCCAACGACGAGATTCCTCGGCTCGCTGTGCTCGCTCGGAATGACATCTTACGGAAAACGCTCACCGCATTCGGTATTAACGTCGGCCGTCGGAATCAGTGGACTTGAGACCGTCCCGGCGGCAGAATAAGGGGCGACCCCTGACGGGAGGAACTACCATGCACCGCCTGCCGCTCTTGCTGGTGCCGGCTCTTCTTCTCGCGACGGCCACGGCTGCCGCACGCGCTGCCGATGCGCCCGCCCGCCCGTCGGCCGGGGCAGACGCCGGCCTCCTCCCGTTCGACACCCGCTGGGAGTATCCGCACTACCTCACGTTCCGTCCCGGCAACGGGCAGACGTGTGCCGCCAACCCCCCGCGCCTCTCCTGGCCGTACACGCCCCACGTCCTCGGCGGCCGGACGGCACCGGAGGCGAGGGAGTTCGTGCTGCAACTCTCGCGGACGGCCGACTTCGCCGAGCCGCAAATCAGCGTTCGCACGCCGTACAACTTCTATAACGCCCTCCCGGTCCTGGAGGCGGGCACGTGGCATTGGCGCGTCGGCTACGAGCCGCAAGAGGAGGGCGGTCGGACCCAGTGGTCGGCCGTCCGCGCCTTCACCGTGGGCGCAGGCGCCGTCGCGTGGGACCGCACCCTCATCCGGCGGGCCGCGGCCATCCTGGCGGGGAAGAAGCACCCGCGCTTCGGCCCCGCCGACGGCGACTGGACGGCCTGGCGCCGGCGCCTCGCGGCGTCCGAGCCGACCGCCGCCTGGCTGAAGCGTTTTTTGCGGGTGGCCGGGCGCGCCACCCGCCGGCCGTGGTGGAACGACTTCCCGACCTCCGACCGTCCGGGCAAGACGACGTACGACGACCGCGACTTCCCCCGCATGGGGCACGAGATCGCGGCCGCCGCCGTCGCCCATCGCCTGACGGGCGAAAAGAAGTACGCCCGCGCGAAGGACCTGGCCGTCGCCCTGGCCGGTTTCCCGAAAGGCGGTCTCTCCTCGCCCGAGTACCACGGGCCGGTCAAGAAGTGGACCACGCAGATTACCGAGTACCTCGCCCTCGCCTACGACCTGTTCCACGACGACCTCTCGCAGGCGGACCGCAAGACGCTGCTCGATTCCATCGCGTGGCGGCTGCGGGCGACGTATCTGGAGAAGGCATCGTGGCGGCGGGGCGACCGCATCTCGCGGTCCGGCGTGGCCGTCTTCGGCCAGAGCCACCCGTACGAGAACTTCATGTGGTCGCTGCCGGCCGTCCTCCTGACCGCCGGCGACCTGCCCGTCGCCGACCGCCTCGTCCCGCTCTGCCTTCACTACCTGGCGGGCGTCACGGCCGCCCACGGCCCGGACGAGGGATGGAACGAGGGCCTCTGCTACGGCGCCTGGAAGGCCAACACGATGCTCCAGGCGGCGGCGTACACGGCCGTCCTCCTGCCGGAACTCGACCTCGGGCGGAGCCCGTACTTCCGGCGGCTCGGGACGTGGCACGCCCACCTCCTGCCGCTGGGCGTCGACCGCCTCGCCTTCGGCGATTATGCCGCCACGCCCGACCGGGCCCTCGTGCCGCAGCGGAACCTCTTCCGGTACCTTGCCCGCCTGACCGGCGACGGGCGGTTCGAGACGCGCGAGCGGGCCCTCACGGCCATGACCAGCGCCGGCCCGGCGCATCGGCCGTGGCTCGACCTGGCGCTGGCGTCGCGCTTCCCGGCGCCCGAGCCGCAGCCGGAACGGCCCGTCGCCGTCTTCCCGGAAGCCGGCTGGGTCATGGCCGGGACGCATCCGCCGAGCGACCGCGACGGCTTCGGCGACGCCGTCGGCATGATCTTCAAGTGCCGGCCGCGCGGCGGGTACAGTCACTCCTTCCGCGCCGAGAACGACTTCGTCTGGTACGCCCTCGGCCAAACGCTGAGCGCCGGCGGCGGGGGCACGGCCTACCCGGACCCGCACTCCCGCCACGCGATGAGCCACAACGTCGTCCTCATCGACGGCCGGGGGCAGGAATGGGACCGCTGGGAACCGCGGTATCCGTACTGCGGCCGCCTGATCGCCTTCCGTCGGGGCGACGGCTGGGTCTGGTGGGTCGGCGACGCCACCCGCGCCTACCAGACCGTGCCGGATCTGGCGCGGTGGCACCGGCACGTGGTGTTCCTGGAGGGGCGGTGGTTGGTCGTCTTCGACGACCTGGCCATGCGGCCGGAGGCCGATCCCGCGAGGTTCTCCTGGCTCTACCACGTGGCCCCGGACGTTGCGATGAAGATCGACCGCGAGGAGCCGGCGTTCACGTACCGCATGGGCGACGTCCACGCTCGCGTCGCCCTCGCCACGCCGGCGGGGAGCGTCGAGGTCCGCAACATGACCGGCCGCGACGGCTTCCGCAACCCCGTCACCGGCGACGATATGTACCCGCAGACCATCAAAGCCCTGGAGCGCGTCGGCCGCACGCTCGAGAAGGACCAGTGGATGGCGCACAACGTGTGGGTCACGAACCGCGAGCCGGTCCTCGCGTGGTCGGTCCTGGCGGTCCTGGCGGCGTGGCGGGACGGGGAGGAGGCGCCGGAGATCGACTTCGACGGCTCGCGGGGCGTGCGCCTGCGCGCCCCCGGCGGCACGTGGCGGCGCGTCTCGTTCGACTCGAACCGCCCCGCCGACGTGACGGTGGACCTCGCCCGCATCCGCGCCCACGCCGAGAGGACGGACCCGGCATGCCTGCCTTCGCGAGGTCCGGCCGAGACGGTGACACTCGACGGCGACGCGTACCGCGTGGAGTGGCTTGCCCGCGAGACGTTCGACCGGCCGGGCTGGGTCAGCCGGTGGCGGCCCGAGGGCGACAGCGAGGTGGCCGTCC
>JAWODB010000096.1:0-12398 GCA_046483505.1 Phycisphaerae bacterium | reverse complement strand
CTGACGGAGCCGTGTGCCGCTCGCCCCCACTTCTGGGACGATACTAACGTTTCGACGGGGGGACAGACCCGGGGATTGTCTTGCCTGAAACCACCGCAGCGAGTCCGATCGCCGACGCCGTCCGCGCCGCCTACCGCGCGGGCGAGGAAGACGAAGCCATGGAGCCGCGGGTCCTCGCCCGCGCCGACGGCCGGCCCGTCGGCCGCATCGGCGGCGGCGACTACGTCGTCTTCTACGACATCCGCGGCGAGCGGGAGGTCGAACTGACCCAGGCGTTCACCGAGCCGGCGTTCGCCCACTTCGCGACGGCCCCCATCGAGACGCACTGGGCCACGATGATCCAGTACAGCCCGGACCTGGACGTGCGGGTGGCGTTTCCGCCCGCCGGCGCTCTGCCCGACACGCTCAGCGAGTGCCTCAGCCGGGCCGGCCTGGGCCAGGTCAAGATCTCGGAGTCCGAGAAGGCGATCCACGTCTCCCACTTCCTGAACGGAAAGCGGTCCGAGCCGTTTCCCGGCGAGGAGCGGGCCGCGGTCCCGAGTCCGAACACGCCCCATTACGACGAGGTGCCGGAGATGGCGCCCGCCGCCGTCGCCGATGCCGCCATCGACGCCCTGGCGGGCGACGCCGCGTTCCTCATGGTCAACTTCGCCAACGTCGACGTCCTGGGGCACATCGAGAACCGGGAGGCCATCCTCCGGGCCGTCGCCACGGTCGACCGCGAGGCCGGCCGCGTCATCGACGCCGCACGCCGGGCCGGCGTCACGGTGCTCGTCACGGCCGACCACGGGACCGTGGAAAAGTGGTATTACCCGGACGGCACGGTCGATACGGGCCACACCGACAGCCCCGTGCCGCTGGTGCTCGTGGACCCCGCGGTGGAGGGCCGGCCGGACGGCGTGCTGCGCGAGGGCGGAACCCTGACGGACGTCGCGCCGACGGTCCTGGACCTCCTGGGCCTGGCGCGGCCGCCCGCGATGACCGGCACGAGCCTGCTCGCCGGCGGTCTGCCGCCGCGCGAGGACCGGCGGGTGCTCGTTCTCCTCCTCGACGGCTGGGGCGAGGGCGACGGCTCCGACGCCGACCTCATCGCCGCCGCCGACACCCCCACCATGGACCGCCTGCGGGCGGCGTACCCGTCCACGCGCCTGGCGGCATCCGGCACGGCCGTCGGCATGCCCGAGGGAACGGTCGGCAACAGCGAGTGCGGGCACCTGCACATCGGGGCCGGCCGGGTCGTGCCGTCCGACCGCGTCCGCATCGAGCGGGCCATCGCGGACGGCTCGTTCCGCGAGAACGAGGCCATGGTCTGGGCGATGGAGGGGGCCAAACGGGCCGGCCGGCCGCTCCACCTGCTGGGCATCATCTCGTTCTACTCCAGTCACGGTTCCGTGGAGCACCTGCTGGAACTCGTGCGGATGGCCCACGAGCGCGGCGTGGGCGAGGTGTACGTCCACGGGATGCTCGGCCGGCGGGGCGAGCGGCCGGAGTCCGGCTCCATCTACTGCGGGCAGGTGGAACGGGAGTGTGCCCGCCTCGGCACGGGCCGCCTTGTGACCATCATCGGCCGGTTCTGGTCGCTGGACCGCGAGGAGAACTGGGACCGCATCGAGAAGACGTACCGGGCACTCGTGGAGGGGCAGGGCGTCCCCGTGCCCGATACGCAGGCGTAGACCGAATTGAACCGCTGCGCGGCGGGTCTCCGCACCCGCCGCGCGGGAACCTGTGCCTGGTTGCTCGAACCGGCCGCGGGAGCGGCCGGACAGCCTCGTTCGGTCGTGGCACATGCCATGGCAGATGGAGATGACCCGCCGCTTCCGCGGCGGGCTCGGAGTTGCGCGATGCCGCTGGAGCACACTCATGCCCGATGAGCGCATCCCCCTGGCCCGTCCGGAGATTTCCGACGAGGACATCGACGCCGTCGTCGCGGTCCTGCGGACGCCGCACCTGAGTCTCGGCCCGAAACTGCCGGAGTTCGAGCGGGCGTTCGCCGGCTGGATGGGCCTTTCGCGCGGCGTGGCGGTCAACTCCGGCACGAGCGCCCTGCATCTCCTGGTCCGGGCCCTGGGCCTGGGGCCGGGCGACGAGATGGTCACGACGCCGTTCACGTTCATCGCCTCGGGCAACTGCGCCCTGTTCGAGGGGGCGACGCCCGTCTTTGTCGACATCGACCCGGACACGTGGAACATGGACGTGGAGCGGCTGGAGGCCGCCCTGACGGACCGCACCCGCCTGCTCCTGCCGGTCCATATCTTCGGGCGGCCGCTGCCGATGGACCGGGTGATGGACATCGCGGAGGCGCGGCATATCCCCGTCGTCGAGGACGCCTGCGAGGCCGTCGGCGCCACCTACAAAGGCCGGCTGGCGGGCACGTTCGGACGGGCCGCCACCTTCGCGTTCTACCCCAACAAGCAGATGACCACGGGGGAGGGCGGCATGGTCGTCACCGACGACGACCATCTGGCCGACCTCTGTGTCAGCATGCGGAACCAGGGCCGCGACCCGGACGCCGGCTGGCTGGCCCACGCGCGGCTCGGGTACAACTACCGCCTCTCGGACATCAACTGTGCCTTGGGCCTCTCGCAACTCGGGCGGCTGGAAGGGTTTATCGACGCCCGCGCCCGCGTCGCCGAGCGGTACCTCGAGAAACTCGCCGACGTGGACGACCTCGTCCTGCCCGCCCCGTACGAGGACGGCGAGATGTCGTGGTTCGTCTTCGTGGTCCGCCTGGCCGACCGGTTCACGCAGGAGGACCGGGACGCGGTCCTGGCGCACCTGCGGGCGGAGGGCATCGGGTGCTCCAACTACTTCAGCCCCGTCCACCTCCAGCCGTTCTACCGGGAGCGGTTCGGCTTCAAGGAGGGCGATTTCCCCGTCACGGAGCACGTCGCCGCCCGGACCCTGGCCCTCCCGTTCTACAACCGCCTGTCCGAGGAGGACCAGGACACGGTCGTGGCGGCCGTGAAATCGGCCCTTGCCCGCGTGTAGCGTTTCCCCCGTGAGCAGTGCGCTCCGCCGCCGGCCATTGTTATCGGACGCTGAAACGGGTCGCGTGTTCGCGGCGACGTACCGTCGCCGGCTCAACGGGCTTCCGGTGGCCTGTTGTCCCGGTTGGCGCCTTTGCCGTTTGCTGTTCGCCTGTTGCCGAATCCCCGTTGCCGATTGCCTGCCTTTCGACACTTTAAGAAAACGCGTTTTCGGCCGAACCCCGAAAATGGCCCTTTTCGGCTTCCTGATCGTGGATTCTGTCCCGTGAGGGACGATTCGGGGTCGGAATGTTAAAATGGGTAAGGCGAAACGCGCGACTTTTGCCCCGCTTTTTTCGGAAACGCGCGAAAACGCGCCGGAAATGCCTCGGTTCTTCTCCCTTTTTGATCCATCATCAACGAGAGGCAATATGAACTAAACCGCGGATTTGGGCCCGCCTCAGCGGGCCGACACGTCGTAGTACGACAACGCTACGTCGGCCTTTTGCGCGGCGAGTGTAGCGCGGCTCTGGGAGGATTTCAAGCACGCACCGAGGCGGATCTGCGGCCGTAGTTGAAAGCCCGCCGGCCCTCGCCTATAATCGCGGAAACGTTGTGCGGCCCAAAGGCTTGCGCGGTGGTTCTCCGTAACCACCGCGCGAACGCGAACGGCTCCCTGAGCACGCACCATGGCAACGCGCGCTCGGCGCGGCGGGGACGGAGACCCGCCGTGCACAGGTGGAGGATGGTGGGATATGGTCCGTCCCCCGAACATCCTGAAACGCGAGACGATCTTCGAGGGGCGGAAGGTCCGCCTGGAGGTCCACCACATCCGCGACTCGGGCGGCCGGGAGACCACCCGCGAGGTCGTCCGGCACGGCGGCAGCGTGGCCGTCGTGGCCGAGCCGGAGCCGGGCAGGATCCTCCTGGAGCGGGTCTGGCGGTTCGCCGTCGAGGGCAGTCTGCTGGAGATTCCGGCCGGCACGCTGGAGCAGGGCGAGGATCCCGCCGCCTGTGCCGTCCGCGAACTGGCCGAGGAGACCGGTTACCGCGCCGGCGGCGTCGAGCCGCTGCTCACCATTTACACGAGCCCGGGTTTCCTGACGGAGCGGATCACGATCTTCCTGGCGACGGACCTCGCGCCGGGCGAGCCGGCCCGCGAGGCGGGGGAGGAGATCGACAACGTCCTCGTGCCGGTGGACGAGGCCCTTGCGATGATCGCCGACGGGCGGATCGACGACGGCAAGACGGTGTGCGGCCTCCTGTACTGGACGGCGGTTCGCGGCCGCGGCGCCGCCGGGAAGGAAGGCGCCTGATGGCCTGGCATCCCACCTGGAACGAGCCGCCCGAGCGGCGTCGCCGGATCATGATGGGCGGGGGCGGCACGTTTCCGCCCGGCGTCAAGATGGTCCTCCTGGTGACGCTGGCCGTCTTCGTGGTCGACCTGTTCACCCGCGGCGCGCTGAGCCGGTACGGGTCGCTGTCGGTGCGCCACCTGCTCGGTTTCGAGGTGTGGCGGCTGTTTACGTACATGTTCCTGCACGGCAGTTTTGGCCACATCTTTATCAACATGTTCATTTTCTGGATGATCGGGATGACGCTGGAACGCCAGTTGGGCACCCGGCGGTTTCTGTACCTGTACTTCGCGGCGGGTCTCGTGGGCGGGCTGCTCGAGGTGGCCTTCAACGTGATCATGCACGTCGAGCACGGGCCGATCCAGACGCCGCAGGGCATGCTCACGTTCCTCGACATCCCGGCCGTCGGGGCGTCGGCGGGCGTGGCGGGGGTGATGGTGGCGTTCGCGACGATCAACCCGCGGGCCATCTTCCTCCTGTTCTTCTTCCTGCCGATCCAGGCCCGGTGGCTGGCGATCATCTACATGATTATCGAGACGCGCCACATGCTCATCGGCCTCCAGACGGGATGGACCGACGGCGTGGCGCACGCGGCCCACGTGGGCGGGATGATCGTGGGGTTCGTCTGGGTCAAGTGGGGGCACCGCATCGCCGAGGCCGTGAAGAACGGCCGGCCCCGGCGCGACCGCGGGCCGTTCTTCAGCCGCGGACGCAACCGCGACCGGGAGGAACTCGACCGCATCCTCGACAAGATCCATCGCGAGGGCGTCGGGAGCCTCTCGACCCGCGAGAAGATGTTCCTCCAGGAGATGGGCGGCAAGTTCCGGGATGGGCCGTGATCGGGTAGAAGGTGTTCGGCGCGCCACGTTGAGCCGGCGACGGCACGTGGCCGCCCGTTCGAACGACCGCCGGGTGCCATGCTTTCGCGATTCTGCGAAAGCATGGGCTGCGTGGTGCGGAATACACGCTTTCGCAAAGGCGCGAAAGCGTGCCACCCGGCGCTCGGCGCCGACCTGCGGTCGGCGGCTGGGCGGTCGAAGGGGGATAACATGACGCAGAGGGCTTCCCGCACCGTTTTGACGTTGTCCGTTTGGCTCCTTTTGCTCTGCGTGCCCTGCGGTGAACCGATGGTCCCGAAAGCCCGCGCCGCAGCACCCGAGCCGTTCACGAACAGCGTCGGCATGCGGATGCTTCCCATTCCCGCCGGCTCGTTCGAGATGGGCCAGGCCCAGGGCGGTGACTTCGACGAGCGCCCGGTCCACCGGGTCGCCATCTCCCGCGCCTTCTGGATGGCCGCCACCGAGGTCACGAACGCCCAGTACGAGCGGTTCGACCCGTCGCACCGCAACCTCCGCGGCAAACTGGGGTTCTCGAAGGCCGACGACGAGGCCGTCGTCTTCGTCTCCTGGCACGACGCCGCGCGGTTCTGCAAGTGGCTCGCCGAGAAGGAAGGCAAACCGTACCGCCTGCCGACCGAGGCGGAGTGGGAATACGCCTGCCGCGCCGGCACTCGCGCGCCGTACCACACGGGCGACCGTCTGCCGAAGGCGCTGCACAAGAACCCGCGGCAGAGTTGGTATCCGGGGCGCGGCGGGAAGGACCACGTCGTCCCGCTGACGGTCGGCCGGACGCCGCCCAATCCGTGGGGACTTATGGACATGCACGGGAACGTCGAGGAGTGGTGCGTCGACTGGTACGGCCCGTACGTCGCCGGCGCGCAGACGGACCCGGTGGGCCGGGCAGCCGGCGACTTCCGTGTGACCCGCGGGGGGAGCCATTCGACGACGCTCGCGTACCTGCGGTCCGCGAACCGCGCGGGCACGCTGCCGGCGGACCGGTCGTGGGTCATCGGATTCCGCGTGGTCTGCGGCCCGGAACCGGAGACGGACCCGCTGCCGCCGCCCGAGCCGCCGCTGTGGGCGAAGGGCGTGTCGCAGGAGGTCCCGAAGAGCATTGCCGACGGTCCGGACCCCGATGAGCCGTTCTTTAGTGGTCCGCGGACGTACGTCAAGATTCCGCCGGGCGCCGACGGTCCGCTCTTCGCCCGGCACAACCATTGCCCGGCCCTGGTGAACTGCCCGAACGGCGACCTCCTGGCCGTCTGGTATACGTGCCGGAGCGAACCCGGCCGCGAACTCGACATCGCCGCCGCCCGCCTGCGGTACGGGTCGGACGCGTGGGAACCCGCCGCCCCGTTCTGGGGCGCGCCGGACCGCAACGACCACGCCTCGGCCCTGTGGGCGGACGGGGAGGGGACGCTGTACCACTTCAACGGTCTCTCGGCCCACGCCACGTGGGGGTCGCTGGCCACCATCATGCGGACGAGCACGGACAGCGGGGCCACGTGGTCCCAGGCCCGCCTCATCATGCCGGAGCACGGCCTCCACCACATGCCGGTCGAGACGGTTATCCGGCTTCGCGACGGCACGATTTTAGTGCCGTGCGACGCCGTGCCGGGCGGCAGCGGGGGGACGGCCGTCCTCCTCAGCCCGGACGGCGGCCGGACGTGGGTCGACCCGGCCGAGGGCAAACCGATCCCGAGTTTCAAGGGGGGCTCGACGGGCCACACCATCGCCGGCATCCACGCCGGCATCGTCGAACTCGAGGACGGGCGGCTGATGGCGTTCGGGCGCGGCAACACCCTCCGCGGACGCATGCCGATGAGTCTTTCGCGCGACGGCGGCCGCACGTGGACCTACCGCGCGAGCCCGTGGGACCCGATCGGCGGCGGTCAGCGGCTGGTGGTGCTGCGGCTGGCGGAGGGGCCGATCCTGTTCTGCTCCTTCGCGCGGAAGATGGCCATCGAGGACGCGGCCGGCACGGAGCGGCCCATCAGCGGTCTCTTCGAGGCCCTCTCGACCGACGAGGGCCGCACGTGGCCGGTCCGCAAACTGATCTCCGACTACGGCCCGCCGCACCGCGTGGACGGCGGCGGGAACACGGGTGCGTTCATGATGAGCGCCTCGCAGGGGGAACCGCGGGGCTACCTCTCCATTTGCCAGACGCCCGACCGCGTCATCCACCTCATCTCGTCGAAACAGCATTACCGGTTCAACCTGGCGTGGCTTCGGGCGCCGATGCCGCCGGGGCCGAAGCCGACGGGCGCCAAGGACCCGACGGGGCCGGTCGCGCCGGAGCGGTAGGGCGGCAGACGGGTGGTTGTTTCCCTCTCCCCCGGCGGGAGAGGTAGGGTGAGGGGTTGATTGACGGGTGGCATGCCACCCGGGGCGCCACGTTGAGCCGGCGACGGCACGTCGCCGGCCGTCCGAACGACCGCCGACCTGCGGTCGGCGGCTGGGCGGCGGGGGAGGATCCATGCCGCGAATCACGACCCGTCTCACGTCCATCGTGGCCACGCTCGGCCCGGCGACGGCCGACGAGGCCACCCTTCGCCGGATGATCGCCGCCGGCATGGACGTGGCCCGCCTGAACTTCGCCCACGGCGACCACGACGGGCACGCCGCGATGCTGGAGCGGCTGCGCGCGGCCGCCGAGGCCGAGGGCAGATACGTCGCGGTGCTCCAGGACCTGGCGGGACCGAAGTTGCGGCTCCGTACGCCGGGCGGCGAGAGCGTGGAGGTGACCCGCGGCAGTCGGCTGCGCCTCGTCCCGGACCTCGGCGACGCCCCGCAGCCGACCGACCTCTCGATCAACCGGCCCGAGGTGCTCCAGGACCTCGGCGAGGGCCAGCCCGTCCTCTTCGGCGACGGCGCGGTGCGGACCCGCGCCACCGGCCGCGACGGCGCGGCCGTGCTCCTGGAGAGCGAGGAGGCGGGCGTCCTCGGCCCCGGCATGGGCGTCAACCTGCCCGAGACGGCCCTCACGGCGCCGCTGCCGACGGAGGAGGACTGGACGGACCTGGCGTGGGGCATCGCCCGCGGCGTGGATTACGTGGGGCTGAGTTTCGTCCGCACGGCCGAGGAGGTCCGGCGCGTCAAGGCCCACCTGGCGGAGCAGGGGAGCGAGGCCCGCGTCATCGCGAAGATCGAGAAGCCCGAGGCCGTCGAGGCCGCCGACGCCATCCTGGCCGAGGCCGACGCCGTCTTAGTGGCCCGGGGCGACCTGGGCGTCGAGATGGACCTGGCCCGCGTGCCGGTCATCCAGAAGGACCTGATCCGTCAGTCGGCCGCGGCGGGCGTGCCGGTCATCACCGCCACGCAGATGCTCCAGTCGATGATCGCCGAGCCCCGCCCCACACGGGCGGAGGTCTCCGACGTGGCCGGCGCCGTCTTCGACGGGTCCGACGCGGTCATGCTGTCGGGCGAGACGGCGATCGGTCGGCACCCGGTGCGGGCGGTCGAGACGATGGACCACATCATCGACGTGTCGGAGGACTGGGCGGAGCGCGCCGGCTGGCCGACCTCGACCGCCCGCCTGGAGCGGTACGTGTGGAGCGAACGGGCCATCGTGGCCGGCGCCGCCGGCATCGCCCGCGACCTGGACGTGCGCCTGATCGTGGCGCTGACGCACAGCGGGGCGACGGCCCTGCTCGTCTCGAAGCAGGGTCTGGGCACGCCGATTCTGGCGCTCAGCGATTCGGAGGCCACCTGCCGGCGGATGGCCCTGTACCGCGGCGTGCTGCCGGTCCATCGGCCGGAACTCATCCGGCACGAGGACCTCGCCGCCGCCGTGGAGCGCGTGGCGCTCGAGCGGAAATTGGTTGCCCGCGGCGAGCGCATCCTTATCATGTGCGGGTACCTGCCCGGTCGGCCGGGCACCACCGATACGCTGCGGGTCCATACCGTCGGGGAAGGAACCGCGTCATGAGGCAAGCCGGACGACGCTGCTATAACGGTTCGCGCGGTGGGTCTCCGTCCCCACCGCGCGACCCGAGGCATTCGTCGGCCTGCGCGGCGGGTGCAAAGACCCGCCGCGCACCTGATAGCATGGTCACGATAGCCGGATGGGCGCTGATGCTGGCGGCGCTGGCGGCGGCCGGGGGCTGCGCCACCGTCAGCGAGGGCCGCTTCGCGAATCCGTCGGTCTTCACCGATACCGACGCCGAGACGGCCGAGGACGTGGCCGGCCGCGTGCTCATGGCGCTGCGGTTCGAGCCGGTCATTCCGGTCAAGAGCAAGGGGCACATCGAGACGCACCCCGTGACGGGGGCGTCGTGGTTCGAGTTCTGGCGAAAGGACACCATCGGCCGGGTGCAGCTGGCCGAGGCGAGCCTGCATACGGTGCGGCGGCGGGTGACGGTCAGCATCTCGCCGAAGGACGGCGGGTCGCAGGTGTTCGTCCGGGTGATCAAGGAACGCGCCTCGGCCCCGGGGTCCATGCCGGCGTCGTTCGGCGCCACGTTCGGCATGCACGATCTCGAGGACAGCAGCCTGATTCGCCGGGACGTCCTGGACGAGAGGTACATCGAGTGGCTGCGGATGGGCCGCGACCCGCTGCTGGAGCAGTACATCCTGGAGCGCATCCACCGCGCGCTGGAGTAGGGGGGCGTTGCGCGCCGACGGGCCGGCCGCTGGGCGGCCCCGCATTCATCGAGTAGTTGGAGACCCTTCTCTCCGCTGCGCCCGAAGAAGCCGGGTCCAAAGGTTAAGGGCACCCAACAGAGAAGTTGAGTATCCTGTTCTCGGAACTGCCCTGTTGGAGCACACGAGAATCGATGCCAAGGAAGAAGAAACCTTCGCCGAAGCCGAAGATCGAACGGCAGGAGGTAATCGCGGAAACCGGTCGGCGAAGCTATGAGATGCTACGTCTCACCCGCGTCAAGTATGAAAAGAACCCTTATACGTTCGTCGATGTCCGCCTATTCCAAAGAGGCTATAATGACAGCGGGGATGAGTCATATTACCCGACAAAGAAAGGCGTGCAGCTCAAGGAAAAGCAGTTCCAGCGTTTGATTGGCAAGTGGACCCTCGTGCCCTCGCTTCTCTTTCACCCATTGATTCTAAAGAAGGCATATCCATCACTGGGGCGGGAGGAGTTCGATACGGCTGTATTTCATGCCTTCAAGACTGTAGAAGTGCGGGTGCGGGAGATGAGCGGATTACCTTCCGACCTTGTCGGCACTGCTCTGATGCGCAAGGCCTTCGATGTAGATAGCGGGCCATTGACTGATGGGTCGGCGCCGCGCGCCGAACGTGAGGCGAGGTCTCACCTTTTTGCGGGCGCCATTGGCTCTTACAAAAATCCGCACAGCCATCGCGAGGTCCAACTCACGTTCAACGAGGCGTTCGAAATGCTCCTCATCGCGAGCCATCTTTTACAGATTCTTGACCGTGTTTAACTGTAATGGGTTTCGGGTTCAACTCTGAAACGCAGCATAATACCGCGCTGAGACTTCCTTGCGCGGCGGGCAAGGCTGTCCGCCGCGCGCCTATTCGGGGGACACAATACCAATTGTTTCGATTCGCAGTGCGGCCTGTCCTGGTCGGCCTCGATGTGCGGTGGTCAGGACCGGCCACGCGACAGCGAGACCGCCGCGCACAACCTCGTTTCCAGGCTCTATAGCGCGGTGGCTCAGGAGAGCCACCGCGCGGGACTCATCCCTCTCCCATCAAGGGAGAGGGGGTTCTGAAACAGCATCTCATCCCTCCGCCAGGGCCTGCTCGTACTCCTGCCACAGGCCGTCGCGGTCGGCACCGACGTCGACGTGGTCCCACGGCAGACGTTCGTCGCGGTCGCGCGCGCGGTGGGCGTAGAAGGCCGGGTCCAGGCCCGCCGCCTCGAACCCTTTCTGCCACGCCTCGGGGTGGAACGTCTCGTCCCACGCGTCGAACCGGGCGCCCGCGCGGTACGCCTCCAGGATGGCCCGCGCCACGCGCCGGTCGCCGCGCGCGAGCGCCCCTTCCAGCAGGCTGCGGTCCAGGTTGTGGATGCGGACGCTGAGGCGCTTCCCCTTCAGCACGTCGTACAGCCGCTTGCGGGCCGCGTGCAGGTACTCGCGGCTTGCCATCGGATGGAACTGGAAGGGCGTGTGCGGTTTCGGGACGAAGTTCGCGACGGCCACGTTCACCTTGCCGGGGCCCTTGGCCACGTCGCGCTTCAGGTTGCTGACCTTGCGGACGAGGCGGCCGACGGCTTCCAGGTCCTCGTCGGTCTCGGTGGGCAGGCCGATCATGAAGTAGAGTTTGATGAGGTTCCAGCCGCGCGACCATGCCTCGCGGGCGCCGTCGAAGAGGTGCTCGTCCCGTACGTTCTTGCCGATGACGCGGCGGAGGCGCGGCAGGCCGGCCTCCGGCACCATCGTGAGGCCGCTCTTTCGGACGCTGCCGAGGAGGCGCGGCACGAGTTCGAGTTGGTGGTTCGTGCGGAGGCTCGGCAGGCTGAGGCTGACGCCCTTCGGGCCGAACTCGGCGTCCAGGGTCGTCAGGATCGCCTTCAGGTCCGGGTGGTCCGACGGCGACAGGCTCGTCAGCGAGACCTCGTCGTACCCGGTATGGGCGTACCCTTCGCGCGCCAGGGCCAGGATCGCCTCCGGACTCCGCCGCCGGACGGGCCCCTTGGTGCGGCCGGCCTCGCAGAAGCGGCACCGCCGCGGGCAGCCCCGCATGATCTCGATCGTCAGCCGGTCGTGGACCGTCTCGGCGTTCGGGAGGACGGGCCGCACCGGGAACGGCGCCGATTCCAGGTCCGCGACGACCGCGGGCCGCGTCACCTCCGGCAGCCCGTCGGCGGCCGGCTCGATGGCTGCCAGGCGCCCGTCGTCGTGCCAGCGGGGTTCCCAGAGGCCGGGGGCGTAGACGAAGTCGCACGCGCGCGCCAGGGTCAGGACCGTCTCGGCCCGCGGGGCCCCGGCCGCCTTCAGGTCCGCGTACCGGTCCAGGAAGCGGGGCAGGGCGGCCTCGGCGTCGCCGAGGACCATGAGGTCGAAGAACGGGGCCATCGGTTCCGGGTTGTTCGGCCCGGGGCCGCCGGCGATGATGAGGGGGTCGTCCTCGGTGCGCTCGTCGGCCAGGAGCGGAATGCCCGCCAGGTCCAGCATCGCCAGGACGTTCGTCGCGAGCATCTCGTACTGGAGCGAGAAACCGACCAGGTCGAACTCGCGGACCGGCCGGCGCGACTCCCACGCAAACAGCGGCAGGCCGAGGGCACGCATCCGGTCCTGGGCGTCGCCCCACGGGGC